>NZ_JAPEPI010000002.1:2491327-2802743 GCF_026340305.1 Streptomyces sp. NBC_01381
ACGCCGCCCCGCCGAGCACGGCGGCGGGCTTCGCCCGCGGCGCACGGTCGGCGGTCGTCGGGTCCGGGCCGCGGCGCGGCTGCAGCCAGTCCTCGGTGAAGCGCGCGAAGCGGATCTCGTCGCGGGCGTCGACAGCCCCGCCCTCGTACATCAGACCCACGTGCCCGTCGTCGGCCCGCACCAGGTCCGAGTAGCCGGACCAGTCCGTGGTGACCGTCGTGCCGCGGTCCACGCTGTCCCAGGTGCGGCCGCCGTCGTACGAGGAGCGGATCTGCATCGTGCGGCGGCGGTCCGGGTCACCCGGGCAGGCGAGCAGCATCCGCTTGCCGAACTGGAGCGTGGCGCCCTGCACTTGGGGCGTATAGAGGTCGGGGATGGCCTTGAACGGCGCGGTGAAGGAGCCCCCGCCGTCGCGGCTGATGGTGTGGGTGCGATGCCCGAGATCGGTGCCGTCCTGCTCGCGCCCGCTGACGTAGACCGCCCCGTCGGGGCGCTCCGTGATCGTCATCTCGGACGGCTTCTGGCGGAACGTGCCGTCTTCAGGTATCGGGTACGAGTCCTTGGCGCCGATCTTCCAGTTCTTGCCGCCGTCGTCGCTGACGATCAGGGCCGCGTGGTTGGCGGTGACCCGACTGCCGTCCCACGTCTCGGTGTTGGCGGTGAACACGAGCCGGCCCGCGTGCTTGCCGCGGGTGAGCTGGAGGCCGTGCACGGGCCCCGTCGCGTACCAGGAGTTCCAGTCCTTGGGGAGGATCTGGTCGCTCAGGTCGCGCGGCGCCGACCAGCTGCGGCCGTCGTCGTCGCTGTACTGCAGGTGCGGCGTGCGGTCGCAGGGCACGGCGCAGTTCAGCCCGTCCGTGCGGCCCGTGTTGTACGTCTCCGCCAGGACGATGCGGCCGGTCCTGCGGTCCACGATCGGGGCGGGGTTGCCGTGGGTGTCGCCCGCGCCCTCATTGATGACCTGGAGCGGACTCCAGGTGCGGCCGCCGTCGTGCGACCGCTTGACGACGATGTCTATGTCGCCCGCGTCGCTGCAGTCGTTGACCCGCCCCTCGGCGAACGCGAGAAGCGTGCCCTTCACCGTCCTCACGACGGCGGGGATGCGATAGCAGGCGTACCCGGGGTCCTGCGAGGCCTTGAACAGGACCTGCTGCTCGAACTCCGTCGCGGGGGCGTCGGGGGCGGCCTGCGCGGACGGCGCGGGCAGCAGCGCGCCGAAGGCGACGAGGGTTAACGCGGTCGCGGCCGTTCGGAGTGATCTGAGGCGTACACGGAGACCTGATGGCATGGTGCGGTCCACCCTCCAAGGTGACTGGACATCCTGACATCCCACGTCCAACGTGCGTCACAGACGCTACTTGGGGCGTTCGGCACCCCACAAGAAGCGCGCGATGGGTGAATGCGCGTCACCTGGTCAGGGGATCGGAACGACTTTGGTCAGGGGATCAGGACGACCTTCCCGAGGTTGCTCCGCGCCTCGATCACCGCGTGCGCCTTCGCCGCGTCGTCCAGCGCGAACCTCGCGTGCACGGCGGGCCGCAGCGCGCCCCTGGAGAAGAGCCGCCACAGCTCCTGCCGCCACGTCTCGTACAGCTCGGGCTTCCCGCGCGCGATGAGCCCCATCTGGAAGCCGATCACCGACTTGGCGCCCACGAGCAGGTCGTACGCCTGGACCGTGCCGCCGCCCGAGCTGTACGCGACGAGCCGCCCGTGCGGCGCGAGTGCCCGTACGGCGGGGGACAGGAGTTCGCCGCCGACGGCGTCGAGGGCGTAGTCGACCGGCTCGCCCCACGCCTCTTCCTCGTACGTGACGACCTCATCGGCGCCGAGCGAGCGCACGAAGTCCGCCTTGGCGGGTCCGGAGACGGCCCCCACGACCCGGCTCGCGCCCCTCAGTCGGGCCAGCTGCAGGGCGAGATGACCGACTCCGCTCGCCGCGGCCGTGACGAGTGCGGCCTCGCCCCGCTCGGGCCGTGCGGCGTCGAGTGCGCCGTAGGCGACGAGGCCGCTGCGGACGAGCGCGACCGCGTCGGTGGCGCTTGCTCCATCGGGGACGGGTGAGGCCATGGCCTGGTTCAGGAGGGCGTAGTCCGCATAGCCGTGGCCGAAGACGAGCCCCGTGACGCGATCGCCGGGCGCGTACGCCGTCACGCCCTCACCGACCGCGATCACCTCTCCGGCGATCTCGCCGCCGAGTGCGACCGGTTCGCGGGACTCGCGGACCTTGCGGACGACGGGGAGCGTGACGCCGATCGCCTCGGCCCGGACGAGGAGTTCACCCGCGCCGGGCACCGGTACGGGCGCCTCCTCCAGGAACAGCACCTCGGGGCCACCGCTGTGTTCGTACCGAACGCGACGCATGCGCATCTCCAGAGAAAGGGGATCGTTGGGAGTCCCAACGATACTCACACTTTCATTGGGGAGTCCAATGATTCTCGGATAGGCTCGTCCCATGCCCACGACCCCGCCCGCCCCCAGCGGCATCCGCACCCTCCCCAGCTGGCTCCTCGGCCGCACGGCGGCCCGTGGCCGAGGCCTCGTCGCCGAGGCCCTCGCGGAAGAGGACATGAAGATGTGGCACCACGTGGTGCTCTCGGCCGTGGCCGATCAGGGCCCCGTCGCGCAGGCCGCCCTCGGCCGCAGCATCCAGCTCGACCCCAAGGACCTGGTGGGCGTCATCAACGACCTCCAGGACGCCGGCCTCGTCCTGCGCGCACCCGACCCCACCGACCGCCGCAAGAACGCGATCACGATCACGGAGGATGGCAAGCGCACCCTCGACCGCTGTGCCGAGGCCGCGCGGCGGGCCAACGACGAACTGCTCGCGCCTCTTTCGGCCACGGAGCGGAAGCAGTTCCTCGCACTGCTGACCCGGATCTCGGGCATCGAGGCGCAGGACATCGAGGCGTAGAGCATCAAACCGTGCGGGGCCGGGACCCCGCCGGCGCAGGGGGCGCTCCCCGCCGGCCGGGGTCCCGCCGCCGTGCAGCGGGGAGCCGCCGGTCAGCCCTGGGAGGCCGCGGCCCGCACGGCGATCCGGTGCTCGCCCGCGTACACGTTCATGGAGGAGCCGCGCAGGAAGCCGACCAGGGTGAGACCGGTCTCGGCGGCGAGATCGACGGCCAGGGAGGAGGGCGCCGAGACGGCCGCGAGCACCGGAATGCCCGCCATCACCGCCTTCTGCGCCAGCTCGAAGGAGGCACGGCCCGAGACGAGCAGCACGGCCCGCGACAGCGGAAGCCGGCCGTCCTGCAAGGCGCGCCCGACGAGCTTGTCGACCGCGTTGTGCCGGCCCACGTCCTCCCGGATGTCGAGGAGTTCCCCCTCCTCGGAGAAGAGCGCCGCCGCGTGCAGGCCCCCGGTCCGGTCGAAGACGCGCTGCGCCGCGCGCAGTCGGTCGGGGAGGCCCGCGAGCAGCTCGGTCCCGAGCCGGACCGGGGGAGCGTCGGAGATCGGAAAGCGCGCCGTGGTGCGCACGGCGTCCAGACTGGCCTTCCCGCACAGGCCGCAGGACGAGGTCGTGTACACGTTGCGTTCGAGGGTGATGTCGGGCAGGACGAGCCCCGGGGCGGTCTTCACGTCGACCACGTTGTACGTGTTCGATCCGTCGGCGGTCGCCCCCGCGCAGTAGACGATGGACTGCAGCTCGTCGGCCGAGCCGAGCACCCCCTCGCTCACCAGGAAGCCCGCCGCCAACGCGAAGTCGTCACCCGGCGTCCGCATGGTGATGGCAAGCGGCTTCCCGTTGAGCCGGATCTCCAGCGGCTCCTCCGCGACCAGGGTGTCGGGCCGCTCGCTGACGGCGCCGTCCCGGATGCGGAGGACGCGGCGGCGCTCCGTGACTCGTCCCATGTCGATCAGTCCCGGTTCTGTACGTGCTGGTAGCCGAAGCGGCCCTTGATGCAGAGGTTGCCGTGGGTCACCGGATTGTCGTGCGGAGAGGTGACCTTCACGATGTCATTGTCCTGCACGTGCAGGGTCAGGTTGCAGCCGACTCCGCAGTACGCGCACACCGTCGTCGTCTCGGTCTGCGCCGCCTCGTCCCACGTACCGGCGGCCCGCATGTCGAACTCCGACTTGAAGCTGAGGGCGCCCGTCGGGCAGACCTCGATGCAGTTCCCGCAGTACACGCACGCGGAGTCGGTCAGCGGCGCGTCGTGCTCGACGGCGATCCGCGCGTCGAAGCCACGGCCGGCCACGGAGATCGCGAAGGTGTTCTGCCACTGGTCGCCGCAGGCGTCGACGCACTTGTAGCAGAGGATGCACTTGTCGTAGTCGCGGACGTAGAGGTCGTTGTCGACCTTCGGCTCCTCGTTCAGGCGGGCCGCGTCCGGGCCGAAGCGGTCGGGCTTCGCCTCGTACTCCTTGAGCCAGCCCGCGACCTTCGGGGTCGTCGACAGGTCGACGGACGAGGCGAGGAGTTCGAGGACGACCTTGCGGCTGTGCCGGGTGCGTTCGGTGTCGGTGCGCACGCTCATCCCGGGCTCGGCCTTGCGCGAGCAGGCAGGGGCGAGCGTCCGAGCACCCTCCACCTCGACGACACACACCCGGCAGGCGTTCTTCGGGGCGAGGGTGTCGCCCTCGCAGAGGGTCGGAACGTCCTTGCCCGCGGCCCGGCACGCGTCGAGGATGGTCGACCCCTCCGGCACCCGGACGTCCTGCCCGTCGAGGGTGAACTCGACGAGGCGGCGCGGGATTCCCAGCGGTACGGCGGTCACTTGTACGCCCCCAGGCGGTCGATGGCGGATTCCACGGCGTTCCACGCGGTCTGGCCGAGCCCGCAGATGGAGGCGTCCCGCATGGTCCGCCCCACCTCGCGGAGCAGGGCGATGTCATCGGCGGCAGCGGCCCCCGTCCGCTCGACGATCCGATGCAGGGCCTCCTCCTGGCGGACGGTGCCGACCCGGCAGGGGACGCACTGGCCGCAGGACTCGTCGCGGAAGAACTCGGCGATGCGGAGCAGGACGCGGGGGAGCGGAACGGTGTCGTCCAGGACGAGCACGACGCCCGAGCCGAGGGTGGTCCCGGCGTCCCTCGTCCCCTCGAAGGTGAGCGGGATGCCGAGCTCGTCGGGGCGTACGAAACCGCCGGCCGCGCCGCCCAGGAGGACGGCCCTGAGGTTGTCCGGCTGCCCGGCGATGGCGAGCAGCTCGCCGAGGGTGGCGCCGAAGGGCAGCTCGTAGATGCCGGGCCGCTCGACGCTTCCGGATACGCAGAAGAGCTTGGGCCCGGTGGACTTCTCGGTCCCTATGGCTGCGTACGCCTGCGCGCCCATGGTGAGGATGGGGAGGACGTTGACGAGGGTCTCGACGTTGTTCTCGGCGGTGGGTTTGCCGAAGAGCCCCTTCTCCACGGGGAAGGGCGGCTTGGAGCGGGGCTCTCCTCTGTACCCCTCGATGGAGTTGAAGAGGGCGGTCTCCTCGCCACAGATGTACGCGCCCGCCCCGCGCCGGATCTCGATGTCGAAGGCGTAGCCCTGGCCGAGGACGTCGTCGCCGAGGAGGCCGCGGGTGCGGGCCTGGGTGATGGCGTGCTCGAGCCTGCGGAGGGCGCGGGGGTATTCGCCGCGGAGGTAGAGGTAGCCCTGGTGGGCACCGATCGCGTACCCGGCGATGGTCATCGCCTCGATGAGCGAGTACGGGTCGCCCTCCATGATCACCCGGTCCTTGAAGGTGCCGGGCTCGGACTCGTCCGCGTTGCAGACGAGGTAGTGGGGGTGATCCGGCTGGGACGCCGTGGCCTGCCACTTCCGTCCCGTGGGGAAGGCGGCGCCGCCCCGTCCGAGGAGGCCGGAGTCGGTGACTTCGCGGATGACGGCGGCGGGGCCGATGGTGAAGGCGTGGCGGAGGGCGGTGTAGCCGCCGTGGGAGCGGTAGTCGTCCAGCGAGGCTGGATCGACCTTGCCTATGCGGTGTAGGAGGAGGAGGTCTTCCTGGCCGGCTTGGGGGACGGCGAAGGTCGCCGGGGGCTCGGATTCTGCTGCTTCTGGGGTGGTGGCCGCGATGACGGTGGACTCGACCGTGGCGGGGGCGGTGACGGCGGTGAGGTAGGGGCGTTCACTTTCCCCGACCCCGCCCCTTCCCGAAACCGGGGGCAAGCCCCCGGACCCCCGGGTGGGCACCGTACTGGGGGCTCCGCCCCCAGACCCCCGCTCCTCAAACGCCGGAGGGGCTGAAAGATTTAGCCCGTCCGGCGTTTGAGGACGAACTCGGCGGAGCCGGTGATCTGCGGTCACCTCGCGGCCGGCGGAGCCGGACCACGCGGCGGAGCCGCAAATGTCACGGCCGGGAAGGGGCGGGGTTGGGGAAAGAACCGCCGGAGGCCCGGCCCGCACCACCAACGCCGCCGGCGCCCGCTCGCACAAGCCGAGGCAGGGGCTGGCCTCGACGGCGACCCCGGACTCCGGGCCCAGCCGCGCCGCCACCTCCCCGCACAGCTCCGCACCACCCCCACAAGCCAGATCCGTACACACCCGCACCACCGTCGAGGGCCGCGGCCGCACCGAGAACATGGAGTAGAACGTCGCCACCCCATACCCCTCCGCCGGCGGCACCGTAAGCCGCCGGCAGAGGTAGTCGAGGCCCCCCTCGCTCACCCACCCCACGCGATCGTTCAGCGCGTGCAACCCCGGCAACAACTGATCCCGCCGCTCCCGAGCCGCACGGCCACCCCGCGCCCACCGCAGATCCGCGTCACTGCGGTCATCGGCCCCCTCCCACGCGGACTCCGGGGGACCGAGCACCGCGTCGACGGCCGCCCGCTCCTCGTCCGTCGGCTTGCTGTCACCGAAGTGCAGATCCATCCGTCACCCCACCTCACTGGCGAGCCTGTCGATCCGTATCGCCGACGCCTTGAACTCCGCCGTCCCCGCGATCGGGCAATTCGCCTCGATCGTGAGCTGGTTGGTGTCGACCTCGTCGGGAAAGTGCATGGTCATGAAGGCGAGGCCCGGGCGGAGGCCAGGGTCGACCCACACCGGCGCGACGACCGCCCCCCGCCGCGAGGAGATCCGCACCTCCTCGCCGACCACGACCCCGAACCGCTCCGCGTCCTCCGGGCACAGCTCGACGTACTCGCCGCGCCGCAGCGGAGAGGCGAAACTCCCGCTCTGCACACCGGTGTTGTAGGAGTCGAGCCGCCGCCCGGTCGTCAGCCGGATCGGGAACGACTCGTCGGTCAGGTCGACCGGCGGGTCGTGTGCGACGAGGCCGAAGGGTGCGGGCGTGCCGCGCCGTTCGGGGGCCGACTCCCACAACCTGCCGTGCAGGTACGTCGGTTCGACCCGGTCCTGCGAAGGGCACGGCCACTGGATTCCCTGCAGGGACTCCAGACGCTCGTACGTCATGCCGTAGTGGTCCGGCGACACCGACCGCAGCTCGTCCCAGACGGCCCGCGCGTCCGCGTACTTCCAGTCGTGGCCGAGCAGCCCCGCGAGCTCGCAGATGATGTCGATGTCCTCGCGCGCCTCACCGGGCGGCCGCACGGCCTTGCGGACCCGCTGCACGCGCCGCTCGCTGTTGGTCGTCGTGCCGTCCGTCTCCGCCCAGGCGGCGGTCGCGGGCAGCACGACGTCCGCCAACTCGGCCGTCTTCGTAAGGAAGATGTCCTGTACGACGAGGAAGTCCAGGGCCCGGAGGCGTCGCATCGCCTGTTCGCTGTCCGCCTCCGACTGCGCCGGGTTCTCGCCGATGCAGTAGACCGCCTTCAGCGATCCCTCCTCCATCGCCTCGAACATTTCTGTCAGATTCAGCCCGTAGCGCGGCTGGATGACCGTGTCCCACGCCGTCTCGAACTTCAGGCGTGTGTCCGGGTCGAGGATGTCCTGGAAGCCCGGCAGGCGATTCGGGATCGCGCCCATGTCGCCGCCGCCCTGGACGTTGTTCTGGCCGCGCAGGGGCTGCAGGCCCGAGCCGTAGCGGCCGACGTGTCCGGTCAGCAGGGAGAGATTGATCAGGGCGCGTACGTTGTCCGTGCCGTTGTGGTGCTCGGTGATGCCGAGCGTCCAGCACAGCTGCGCCCGCTCGGCCCGTGCGTAGGCGTGCGCCAACTCCCTGATGGCGGCGGCCGGTACGCCCGTCACCTTCTCGGCGAGCGACAGCGTCCATGGCTCGACCAGGGCCGCGTACTCCTCGAAGCCGGATGTGGCCCGGTCGATGAACGCCCGGTTGGCCAGGTCCGCGTGGATGATCTCGCGGCCGATGGCGTGCGCCATCGGGATGTCCGTGCCGACGTTCAGACCGAGCCAGCTCTCCGCCCACTCGGCGGTCTTGGTGCGGCGCGGGTCGACCGCGTACATACGGGCGCCGTTCCTGATCCCCTTCAGGACGTGCTGGAAGAAGATCGGGTGGGCGAAGCGCGCGTTGGAGCCCCACATCACGATCAGATCCGTGTGTTCGACCTCTTCATAAGAAGAGGTGCCGCCGCCCGAGCCGAAGGCGGCCGACAGGCCCGCGACGCTCGGCGCGTGACAGGTGCGGTTGCAGGAGTCGACGTTGTTCGTGCCCATGACCACGCGGGCGAACTTCTGCGCCACGTAGTTCATTTCATTCGTGGCGCGGGCGCAGGAGAACATGCCGAACGCGCCGCGGGCCTCCTGAAGTCCGGCCGCCGTACGGGTCAGCGCCTCCTCCCAGGTGGCCCGCCGGAAGGGCGCGTCGCGTGCGTCGCGTACGAGGGGATGGGTGAGCCGGGTGTAGGTCTTGGGCACCCGGTCCCGCTTCTTGCTCATGCCGCGCTCCTCATGCGGTCGGCCAGCAGATCCGAGATGGCGTGGACGGTGCGGAGCGTCGGCACCGGAACCTTGGTGATCCCGGCGAGTTCCACGACGGCCGCGAGCAGCACGTCGAGTTCGAGCGGTTTGCCGCGCTCCAGGTCCTGGAGGGTGGAGGTGCGGTGGTCGCCGACGCGTTCGGCGCCGGCCAGGCGCCGCTCGACGGAGATGTCGGGGCGGCAGCCGAGGGCGGCGGCGACGGCGAGCGTCTCGTTCATCATGATCTCGATGACGCGGCGGGTGCCGCCGTGCAGGCACATCTCCCGCATCGTGGCGCGGGCGAGCGCGCTGATCGGGTTGAAGGAGATGTTGCCGAGCAGCTTGATCCAGATGTCGAGGCGCAGTTCGGGCTCGACGGGACACTTCAGGCCGCCCGCCTGCATGGCCTCGCTGAAGGCGAGACAGCGCTGTGAGCGCGAGCGGTCCGGCTCCCCGACGGAGAATCGGGTGCCTTCGATGTGCCGGACAACTCCCGGGCCCTCCAGTTCGGTTGCCGCGTACACCACGCATCCGACGGCCCGCTCGGGCGCGATCACCGCACTGACCGCGCCGTCGGGGTCCACGCTCTCGACGCGGTGGCCGTCGTGCGGGCCGCCGTGCCGGTGGAAGTACCACCAGGGGATGCCGTTCTGTGCCGCGACGACCGCGGTGCCGTCGTGCAGCAGCGGCTCGATGAGCGGCCCGCACGCCGCGTACGAGTTGGCCTTCAGGCCCAGGAAGACGAAGTCGACGGGGCCGATGTCGGCCGGGTCGTCGGTGGCGTGGGCCCGCGCGGTGAAGTCGCCGCGCGGGCTGTGGACACGTACTCCGTGCTGCCTCATGGCCGCGAGATGCGGTCCACGGGCGACGAGATGGACATCGGCTCCGGCGCGGTGCAGCGCGGCTCCGACGTAGGCGCCGATCGCACCGGCGCCGAGGACTGCGACTTTCACGGTGGCGCGCTCCGTTCGGTTGAGGGATCCGAACTGTCGATGGAATATTGTCTACAGTATGGAAGTTGGGCCAGCAAGGGGTTGCGCGGCACATTGCATACCGTCGACGGAATAGTGCATGGCCTCTTCCCAACTGCCCGCCCGATTCCTACTGTTCGGGATCATGAGGCCCCCCGTCGCACCTCCCGGATGGAGCCGCTGGCTCGTACCGCCCGCCGCCCTCTCCGTGCACCTCTCCATCGGCCAGGCCTACGCCTGGAGCGTCTTCAAGCCCCCACTGGAATCCGCCCTCCACCTCAGCGGCACCCAGAGCGCGCTGCCCTTCCAGCTCGGCATCGTGATGCTCGGCCTCTCGGCGGCCTTCGGCGGCACCCTCGTCGAGCGCAACGGACCGCGCTGGGCGATGGCGGTCGCCCTCACCTGTTTCTCGTCCGGCTTCCTGCTCGCCGCGCTCGGGGCGGCGACGGAGCAGTACTGGCTGATCGTCTTCGGGTACGGCTTCGTCGGCGGGATCGGCCTCGGCATCGGCTACATCTCGCCCGTGTCGACCCTGATCAAGTGGTTCCCCGATCGCCCCGGCATGGCCACCGGCATCGCGATCATGGGCTTCGGCGGCGGCGCGCTCATCGCCTCGCCCTGGTCGGCCCAGATGCTGGAGTCCTTCGGCTCGGACTCGTCGGGCATCGCGCTCGCCTTCCTGGTGCACGGTCTGACGTACGCCGTCTTCATGTCGCTCGGCGTGCTCCTGGTGCGGGTGCCGCGTACGGAAGGGGCGCGGGCACCGGGCGCCCCCGGCACGCTCGACGGGCCGCAGGTCTCCGCGCGGGCCGCCGTGCGGACTCCCCAGTTCTGGTGCCTGTGGATCGTGCTCTGCATGAACGTGACGGCGGGCATCGGCATCCTGGAGAAGGCCGCGCCGATGATCACCGACTTCTTCTCCGACACCGCGACACCGGTCTCGGTCTCCGCGGCGGCGGGCTTCGTCGCCCTGCTCTCGGCCGCCAACATGGCCGGGCGCATCGGCTGGTCCTCGGCGTCCGACCTGATCGGCCGCAAGAACGTCTACCGCGTCTACCTGGGCGTGGGTGCGCTGATGTATCTGCTGATCGCCCAGTTCGGAGACGCGTCGAAGCCGCTGTTCATCGGCTGCGCGCTGGTGATCCTCTCCTTCTACGGCGGCGGCTTCGCGACGATCCCCGCGTACCTGAAGGACCTCTTCGGGACGTACCAGGTCGGCGCGATCCACGGCAGGCTGCTCACCGCCTGGTCCATGGCCGGTGTCCTCGGGCCGCTGATCGTCAACTGGGTCGCCGACCGCCAGGAGGAGGCCGGCAAGCACGGCTCCGGTCTGTACGGCATGTCCCTCACGATCATGATCGGCCTGCTGATCGTGGGCTTCGTGGCGAACGAGTTCGTCCGCCCCGTCCACTCCCGCCACCACATTCCCGCCCCGAGGGAGGCCGCCCATGACGGCGCCGACCAGCCCGCCGCCCAGTAGTCCGCCGCGCCGCCGTGGCCTTATCGCCGCCGCCTGGCTGTGGGTGGCGCTGCCGCTCGGTTACGGCCTGTACGAACTCGCACACAAGGCCACCCAGCTCTTCACCGGGTGACGCGATGATGAGAAGCATCCAAAGCCCACGCCCGATTCCTGTTGCTTTACGTGCCCCGTTACTGGTGAGTCGCTGAGCAGACTGGACGGTCCCGCATCTCCGGCAACAAGGGGGACCCGTTCATGCACGGCTCACGCATCGCCGCCGTCGGCCATTACCAGCCCGCCAAGATCCTCACCAACGAGGAGCTGGCGGGCATGGTCGACACCAGCGACGAGTGGATCCGCTCCCGCGTGGGCATCCGCACCCGCCACATCGCGGGACCCGAGGAGCCGGTCGACGAGCTCGCCGCGCAGGCCGGGGCCAAGGCCGTCGCCGCCGCGGGCCTCGCGCCCGACGCCATCGACCTCGTCCTGGTGGCCACGTCCACCGCGATCGACCGCTCGCCGAACATGGCGGCCCGCGTCGCGGCCCGCCTCGGCATCCCCTCCCCGGCCGCCATGGACATCAACGTGGTGTGCGCGGGCTTCACGCACGCGCTCGCCACCGCCGACCACGCCGTGCGGGCCGGGGGAGCGACCCGCGCCCTGGTGATCGGCGCGGACAAGATGTCCGAGGTGGCCGACTGGACGGACCGCACCACGTGCGTCCTGGTCGGGGACGGCGCGGGCGCGGCCGTCGTCGAGGCGTGCGGCCCGGGCGAAGAGCCCGGCATCGGTCCCGTGCTGTGGGGCTCGGTGCCCGAGATGGGCAACGCGGTACGGATCGAGGGCACGCCGCCGCGGTTCGCGCAGGAGGGCCAGAGCGTCTACCGCTGGGCGACGACCCAGCTGCCGCCGCTCGCCCGCAAGGCCTGTGAGCGGGCCGGTCTCACTCCGGAGGACCTCGCGGCGGTCGTGCTCCACCAGGCCAATCTGCGGATCATCGAGCCGCTCGCCGGGCGGATCGGCGCGGTCAACGCGGTCGTCGCGCGCGACGTCGTGAACTCGGGCAACACCTCGGCGGGCAGCATCCCGCTCGCCCTGTCCAAGCTGGTGGAGCGCGGCGAGATCGTCCACGGGGACCCGGTGCTGCTCTTCGGCTTCGGCGGGAACCTGTCGTACGCGGGACAGGTCGTCCGCTGCCCGTAGCGGGCCGGAACAACGCTATTGAGCCGTGTGACCGGCCCAACTCCCCCTAGTGCTGGCCATTGTGCTCAGTAGACTGTAGACAAAAGGCAATCGTCGAGGAGGGGACCGCGATGTTGTCCACAGGACTGCCGCAGGGGGCGGTGCCCAAGCTGGAACGCCCTGGTCCGCTCCGGGAGCGGGTCTACGAAGCGCTGCTCGAACTCATCACGACCCGCGCGCTCCAGCCGGGCCAGCACCTCGTGGAGAGCGAACTGGCCGGGCACCTGGGGGTCTCGCGTCAACCGGTGCGCGAGGCGCTGCAGCGGCTCAACACCGAGGGCTGGGTCGATCTGCGCCCCGCGCAGGGCGCGTTCGTGCACGAGCCCACGGAGGAGGAGGCGGACCAACTGCTCACGGTCCGTACGCTCCTGGAGGCGGAGGCCGCCCGGCTCGCCGCCGCGAACACGGGCACCGCCGGGATCACCGCGCTCGAAGAGCTGTGCGCCAAGGGCGAACAGGCCGTCGCGGACGGCGACGTCGACCTGGTGGTGACCACCAACGCGGCCTTCCACGCCAAGGTCATGGAGCTCGCCGGCAATGTCGTGCTCGCCGAACTCGCCGGGCAGGTGGACCGCAGGGTGCGCTGGTACTACACGCCGGTGGCCCGCCAGCGCGGCAAGCAGTCCTGGATCGAGCACCGCCAGTTGATCGCGGCGATCGCGGAACGCGACGAGCGCCGCGCCACGGAGATCATGCGGGCGCACACGGAGCACACGCGGGAGACGTACCACCAGCGCGACGACGCCTAGTCGGGCCCGCCGGTGGCGAGTCGGCGTTCCAGGGGCGTGCTGTAGGCGGGCGTGACGCGGGTGGTCGAGAGGAACGCGGTCAGGCGCCCGATCTCCTCGTCCACGGCCGCTCGGGCGGCGGCGGGCGCATCGGTGAGCAGGTGGTGGTTGATGTGCCCGTCGGCGTGCTGTGCCCACGCGCCGATGATGCGGCCGCCCCACCAGACGGTGGGGCCGATGTTGCCGTTGCGGTCGAACAGCGCGGCGGTGTGGGCGGGTTCGAGGTACCACTGGCGGTGGCGCCAGCCCATCGGGGTGGGGTCGAGGCCGGGCAGCAGGACCGCGCCGGATGCGTGGGGCGCGACGGGGCCGAGGCCTTCGAGGTCCCCCACGTCCTCAACGTCCTCCAACTCCTCCAAGTCCTCCAAGTCTTCGGGCAGGAGGTAGCCGGTGCCTTCGTCGAGTTCTACGGCCTGCGCGCCGGTGGCGACGATGGCCTTGCGGGTGTCGGTGAGGTTCCAGCCGGTCCACCACTTCACGTCGTCGGCCGTCGCGGGGCCGTAGGCCGCGAGATAGTGCCGCGCCAGGGTGGCTCTCGCCTCGGCGACGGGTACGGCGGGCAGCGGCCGGGCGGGCGTCCAGCGGAACTGCGCCGAGGTCCATGAACCGGCCGGTCTGGCCCGGCGGATGTGCCCTTCGGCCGCGAGGACACCCAGGACCGTCGAGGCGGCGCGCTGGCGGGACTCGTAGGACTTGCCGGGGAAGACGACCAGCTGCTCGCGCAGGGCGGGCACATCGGCGGCCAGCTGCGCCGCCGTCGCCGCACCGCGTTCCGCCAGCGCGGCGAGCGCGTCCCGCTGCACGGCGGTGTAGTGCCGCTGATCCCAGCCGAGGGCCTGGTTCAGCTTGTCCATGGCCTCGGCGCGGAGGCGGTCCGTGCTCTGCGCGGTCGCGGAGAGCACGGCGGGCGCGAGGCGGGCGGGGACGACGAACATCGTGCGGCGCATGCACCGTATGCGCTCAAGGGTGGGTACGTCGGACTGCCTCGCGTAGAGGGCCTGGTCGATGACGTCGGGCGTGGGGGCACGCATACGGGCGGCCGCGGCGAGGAAGACGGTCGCCGGGTCCGTGGCGTGCAGGCCGATGAGGGCATCGGCCACCTCGTGCGCGCCGTCCACGCGGACGGCCGGCGTGAGCAGGTGCCGCCGGACCAGGCGGGCGCGACGCCGGCCGGCGGTGATGCGGGGCAGGTGAGTCATGGCGGCCGCGGGTCAGCGGGCCTGGTGGATGCAGAACGGCTGCCCGGCGGGATCGAGCAGGATCGTCCAGTGCTTCCCGCCCGGCTGGTGGTCGGGTTTGGTGGCGCCCATCTGCAGTAGTCGTTCCTCCGCTGCCCGTACGTCGGTGAACGTCAGGTCCATGTGGAAGGGCAGCTCCTCCTCGGGCCAGTTGGGGGCACTGAAGTTCTCGGAGGAGTAGAAGAGGTACATCGAGGGGCCGACGTCGAACGCGCAGGCGGCGGGTTCGCCCTGCGGGCCGGGGTAGGTACGGCTGACTTCCGTGCCCAGCGCGGCGGCGTAGAAGTCGGCGAGCTCGCGGCCGTCGCGGGCCCACATCGCATGGCACAGGATCTTCCCGTCCAGGGCGGGTGTCGGAGTGCTGCTCGTGCCCGGCATGTCAGCGCACCACCTTGATGCCGAAGTGGCCGCCGAACTGCTGGCCCAGGCCGAAGCCGATGGCGGAGTGCATATGGGCGTACATCTCCATGCCGCGGGCGCACACCAGCGGGCCGAGGTCGAGGATGTCGCTCCAGCCGTACGACTTGAGCAGCTCGGTGGTCTGCTCCTGGGTGACGAAGCTCTTGACGACCTTCGTCCCGGGCAGCGCCCGCTGGATCTGCTCGGCGAGGCTGTCCGTGTCGCACGGGTCCAGCTTGGGCATGACGCCCCACGGCGTGGGCCAGGGGTGCTCGCTCTCGTGCTGGTAGACGTACGGGACGGCGTAGTCGATGAGCGTCTTGCCGTCGAGGCGGTCCGCGACGGCGGTCAGCGCGGCGACGGCGTTGTGGCCGTCGATGCCGCTGATGACCGGTCCGTCGGCGGCGGCCGCCGCGTCGCCGAAGGGCAGCAGGGTGACGCCGGGGTGGTCGGCGAGCCACTGGCCGTAGGGCACGTTGCCCATCATGTCGGGCTCGGTGCGGGCGAGGGTGGCCTCGGGGTCGCGGGTGCCGACGTACACCTCGTGCCCGAGTTCGACGAGCTTGGCCGTGTGCGCGCGGGCGCCGCCGCCCGTGCCGAGAACGGTGATTTTCATGGTGGTATCTCCCGATTTGCTCTGGTTGGACAGATCCACAGTAGGACCCTTTCAGGACAAGGGGTGTCCTCTGACTCGGCCATAGTGGAGATCATGACCAGCGACATGACGGCCCGGATGCTGCGCCTCCTTTCCCTGCTGCAGACCCGCCGGGAGTGGTCGGGCTCCGACCTGGCCGACCGGCTCCAGGTGACCGTCCGCACCGTCCGCCGCGACATCGACCGGCTCCGCGACCTGGGCTACCCCGTCGACAGTGCCCGCGGTCACGCGGGCGGCTACCGCCTCGCCCCCGGCGCCGACCTGCCCCCGCTCCTCCTCGACGACGACGAGGCGGTCGCCATCGCCGTCGCCCTGCGCACCGCCGCCGGTGGCCTGACCGGCATCGAGGAGACCGCGCTGCGGGCCCTGGCCAAGCTCGAACTGGTCCTGCCCCGCCGGCTGCGCGGCCAGGTCACCGCCCTCCAGGGGGCGGTCGCCGGCATCGCCTGGGACGACCGAGGGCCGCGCGCCGACCCCGCTCTCCTGGCCACCCTCGCCGTGGCCTGCCGCGACCACGAGGTCCTGACCTTCGACTACACCACCCGTACGGGTGCGACCACTCCGCGCCGGGTCGAGCCGCAGCACCTGGTCGCCTCCGGCCCCCTCTGGTACCTCCTCGCGCACGACACCGCGAAGAACGACTGGCGCGTCTTCCGCCTCGACCGCATCGCCGGCCCCACGCTCACCGGCCGACGCGTTCCCGCCCGCGATCTGCCCGGCGACGACCCCGCCGCCTTCGTCGCCGACCGGCTCTCGGCCGCGCCCACCCGCCACCGCGCCGTCGCCACCGTCCACGCCCCGGCCGACCACGTCCGCGCCCACACCCGGGGCCTGGCCACCCGCATCCGGCCGCTCGACGAGGGCCGGTGTCTCGTCGACGTATCCGACGACTCCCTCACGCGGATGGCCCAGACCCTGGCCGGCCTCACGGCCGACTACACCCTCGACGCGGACCCGGACGTCCTCGACCACCTCCGGGCCGCCGCCCGGCGCGCCCTGCACGCTCTGCCCGCCACGGGCTGACCGCGCCGCGAGCTGCCGCGCGGTGCTTGCGGCGCCTCCCTTTGTCCTGTGACTGGAGAAAGTCGTGGGTAATTCCCGCGCAACTTCTTCCCACTCCCGGCAGGCGCTGCTACGTTCCCCTCGAAAGCCCGACGCGACGAACGAAAGTCCGGCGCGACGACATGAGTTGCCCGATGAGGCGGGGAGGGGCGCGTGAGACGTATGACGGCTCGACCCGCCAATGCGCACCAGGCGCGTCTGCTGCGGCTGTTGCGTGACGGAGGGCCCAACTCCCGTGCCCAGCTGGGCGATCAGGTCGACCTCTCGCGGTCGAAGCTGGCCGTCGAGGTGGACCGGCTCCTGGAGACCGGACTCGTGGTCGCCGACGGACTTGCCGCATCGCGCGGCGGCCGCCGCTCCCACAACATCCGCCTGGCCCCCGCCCTCCGCTTCCTCGGCGTGGACATCGGCGCGACCTCGGTCGACGTCGCGGTGACCAACGCCGAGCTGGAGGTGCTCGGCCACATCAACCAGCCCATGGACGTGCGCGAAGGCCCGGTCGCGGTCTTCGAGCAAGTCCTCGCCATGGCGGCCAAGTTGAAGGCTTCCGGGCTCGCGGAAGGGTTCGACGGCGCCGGTATCGGCGTACCCGGTCCCGTCCGCTTTCCCGAGGGCGTCCCGGTCGCCCCGCCGATCATGCCGGGGTGGGACGGCTTCCCCGTACGGGAAGCCATCAGCCAGGACCTCGGCTGCCCCGTCATGGTCGACAACGACGTGAACCTGATGGCGATGGGGGAACAGCACGCGGGCGTCGCACGCTCCGTGGGCGACTTCCTCTGCGTCAAGATCGGCACCGGTATCGGCTGCGGCATCGTCGTCGGCGGTGAGGTCTACCGCGGTACGACGGGCAGCGCCGGCGACATCGGCCACATCCAGGTCGAACCGGACGGACGCCCCTGCGCCTGTGGGAACAGGGGCTGCCTGGAGGCGTACTTCAGCGGCGCGGCGCTCGCCCGCGACGCCGAGGACGCGGCCGGGCAGGGGCTCTCGGCGGAGCTCGCGACGCGGCTGGAAGCGGCGGGGAAGCTCAGCGCCGTCGACGTGGCTGCGGCGGCCGCGGCCGGTGACGCCACCGCGCTCGACCTCATCCGCGACGGCGGCAACCGCACCGGCCAGGTCATCGCGGGTCTCGTCAGCTTCTTCAACCCGGGCCTCGTGGTGATCGGCGGCGGTGTCACCGGCCTCGGCCACACCCTGCTCGCCGCCATCCGCACCCAGGTGTACCGCCAGTCGCTGCCCCTGGCGACCGGCAATCTCCCCATTGTCCTGGGCGAGTTGGGACCGACCGCCGGAGTCATCGGCGGCGCCCGGCTCATCAGCGACCACCTGTTCTCACCGGCCTGACCGGGACGTAGGACCCCATACGTACCGGTCACCCATACGTACGACCCGTACTACGCGACGCATCACACCTCACCTCACCCAGTACAGCGCGCTGCCTCGCCCTGCTCCGAAACAGGCTCGGCCCAGCACGAGCCCCGCCCTGCCCTGAAACCGGCCCATCCGCCCAAGGGAACCGTCATGGCACCAGAACCACCGCTGCTCACCATGTCCGGCATCACCAAGTCGTTCCCCGGCGTCCGCGCCCTCGACGGCGTCGACCTCCAGGTCCAGGCCGGCGAAGTGCACTGCCTCCTCGGTCAGAACGGCGCCGGGAAGTCCACCCTCATCAAGGTCCTCGCCGGGGCCCACCAGCCCGACGACGGCGAGATCACCTGGCGCGGCGAGCGCACCACGCTCCGGTCGCCCATCGCCGCGATGCGCCTCGGGATCGCCACCATCTACCAGGAACTGGACCTGGTGGAGGGCCTCTCCGTCGCCGAGAACGTCCACCTCGGGCATGAGCCCACCGCGGCTGGATTCGTCGTGCGAGGTCGCGAGGCGAAGGCGTCAACTGCCGCTCTGCTCAAGCGACTTGGGCACGGTGAGATCGACCCGGGAACGCTCGTCGGTGATCTCTCGGCCGCCCAGCAGCAGATCGTGTCGATGGCTCGTGCGCTCTCCCACGAAGTGCGGCTCATCGTCATGGACGAGCCGTCGGCCGCGCTCGACCCGGACGAGGTCGACAACCTCTTCCGCATCGTCGGCGATCTCACGGCGGACGGCGTCGCCGTCGTCTACATCTCCCACCGGCTCGAAGAGATCCGCCGCATCGGCGACCGCGTCACCGTCCTCAAGGACGGCCGCGCGGTGGCGGGCGGACTCCCCGCGAAGGAGACCCCGACCCGCGAGGTCGTCGCCCTGATGACGGGCCGCAACGTCGAGTACGTCTTCCCCGACCGGCCCACCCAACGGCCCACCACAGACGCCGTGCTGAGGGTGAACGGTCTCGCCCGCGACGGCGAGTTCGAGCCCCTCGACCTCGAACTGCGGCCCGGCGAGATCGTCGGCCTCGCGGGACTCGTCGGCTCCGGGCGCTCCGAGATCCTGGAGACGATCTACGGCGCGCGCAAGCCGAGCGCAGGTCAAGTGACCGTCGGTGGCCAGGTGTTGCGGCCGGGCAGCGTCCGAGCCGCCGTCCGCGCGGGACTCGGCCTCGCCCCCGAGGAACGCAAGGCACAGGCCCTGCTCATGCTGGAGTCCGTCACCAACAATGTGTCGGTCTCCTCCATGTCCCGCTTCTCACGCGGCGGTTGGCTCGACCGGGGCGCCGAGAAGAAGGCCGCGCAGACCGCGACCCGCGAGCTGTCGCTGCGCCCCGACAACCCCGCCGCCCCCGTGCGCACCCTCTCCGGCGGCAACCAGCAGAAGGCCGTCCTGGCCCGCTGGCTGCTCCGCGGCTGCCGCGTGCTGCTGCTCGACGAGCCGACCCGCGGCGTGGACGTCGGCGCCCGCGCCGAGCTGTACGCGGTGATCCGCCGCCTCGCCGACGACGGCCTCGCCGTCCTGCTCGTATCCAGCGAAGTCCCCGAAGTCCTCGGCCTCGCCGACCGCGTCCTGGTGCTCCGCGAGGGGCGCGTCGTCCATACGGCGCCCGCCCGTGACCTCGACGAACACCGCGTACTCGACCTCGTCCTCGAAGGGAGCCCGGCGTCATGACGCAGCCCGCATCGCCGCCACGGCCCGCCGCATCGAAGAGTGAACCGGCCGACGGCGGCCGCCAGTTGCGGACGCTAGCCGCGCGTGCCGACGTGCGGACGCTGTCCCTGCTCGGGGTGCTCGCCGCGCTGATCGCGATCGGCGGCATCACCCAGCCCGAATCGTTCCTCGACACCGACAACGTCCAGCTGATCCTCACCCAGGCGTCCGTCATCGGTGTCGTCACGGTCGGCATGACCTTCGTGATCATCTCCGGCGGCATCGACCTGTCGGTCGGCGCGATCGTGGCGCTCGCCTCCGTCTGGGCGACGACCGTGGCCACCCAGGAGTACGGCTTCGCCGGGATCCTGTTCACGGCGGTACTCGTCGGAACGGCCTGCGGTCTCGTCAACGGACTGCTCATCGCGTACGGCGGAATGGTGCCGTTCATCGCGACGCTCGCCATGCTGGCGTCGGGCCGCGGTCTCGCCCTGCAGATCACCGACGGCAAGACCCAAATGGTCACCGTCGACGGGGTGTTGAGCCTCGGAGAACGCGACTCCTACGTCCTTGGCATCCCGCCGCTCGTGCTCGTCTTCGCGGCCGTCACCGTCGTCGGCTGGCTGCTTCTGAACCGCACCACCTTCGGGCGGCGCTCGGTCGCGGTCGGCGGCAACGCGGAAGCGGCCCGGCTCGCCGGCATCGACGTACGCAGGCAGCGGCTCTATCTCTATCTGCTCTCCGGACTGTGCTGCGGGATCGCGGCCTTCCTGCTGATCATCCTCTCCGGGTCGGGCCAGAACACCAACGGCAATCTGTACGAGCTCGACGCCATCGCCGCGGCGATCATCGGCGGCACCCTGCTCAGCGGCGGCCGGGGCACCATCACCGGCTCCGTGCTCGGCGTACTGATCTTCACCACGATCACCAACATCTTCGCGCTCAACAACCTCCAGAGCGATGTCCAGCAGATCGCCAAGGGCGCGATCATCGTCGCCGCGGTGCTCGTCCAGCGACGTACGGCCTCCACTCCCTGATGCGAACACTCCTTGATTCGAAGGGTTCACCGCCATGCCAGAAATCACCAGCCGCAGAGGACTTCTCTTCGGAGCCGCGGCCCTGTCCACCGGGGCCTTGATCACGGGGTGCACGAGCAATGAGCCCAAGGACGAGGGCTCGGACGACAAGGATCAGCCGGTCGCGGACGACAAGCCCGGCAAGAAGGTCACCATCGGGTTCGCGGGCCCGCAGGCCGACCACGGCTGGCTGAACGCGATCAACGACAACGCCAAGGAGCGGGCCAAGAAGTACTCGGACGTGACGCTGGAGTCCACCGAGGGCTCCAACGACACCGCCGCCCAGATCGGCCAGGTCGAGACGCTGATCAACAAGAAGGTCGACGTCCTGGTGATCCTGCCGGCCGACGGCAAGGCGCTCACCCAGGTCGGCCTGAAGGCGATGAAGGCGGGCATACCCGTCGTCAACCTCGACCGGGTCTTCGCCTCGCCGCAGGCCTACCGCTGCTGGATCGGCGGCGACAACTACGGCATGGGCCTGAGCGCGGGCCACTACATCGGCGAGAAGCTCAAGGACAAGAAGGGCGCCAAGGTCATCGAGCTCGCGGGCCTCGACAACCTGGAGCTGACCAAGCAGCGCACCAAGGGCTTCGACGACGCCCTCAAGAACTACCCCAACATCGAGAAGGTCGCCCGGCAGGCCGCCGAGTTCACCGTCGAGTCGGGCCAGCAGAAGATGTCCCAACTCCTGCAGGCGCAGAAGAACTTCGACGCCCTGTGGAACCACGACGACGACCAGGGTGTCGGCGCGCTGCGCGCCATCAAGCAGGCGGGCCGTGACGACTTCCTGATGGTCGGCGGCGCGGGCGCCCTCTCCGCCTTCCAGGCCATCGAGTCCGACGACAGCGTCCTCAAGGCCACCGTCCTCTATCCGCCGACGATGGCGGCCTCCGCGATCGACCTCGCCCGCGCGCTCGGCCAGGGCAAGGGTGTCAGCGGCATGGCCGAGTTCGAGATCCCGGCCTTCATCACGCTGTACTCGGCGGTGGTCGACAAGGACAACGTCGGCCAGTACATGTCCACCGGCTTCAAGTGATGCGCGCGTCCGCACCCCCCACCGAGCACCGACGAGGAGGAGTACCGCATGCGTGACACGGAACACGAGGCAGGGACAGGGAAGCGGCCGCTGGGGGTGGGCATGGTCGGATACGCCTTCATGGGAGCCGCCCACTCCCAGGGCTGGCGCACCGTCGGGCGCGTCTTCGATCTGCCCCTGCGGCCGGTCCTCTCGGCGGTCTGCGGACGCGACGGCGGCGCCGTGCGCGCCGCCGCCGACCGGCTCGGCTGGGCGGCCGCGGAGACCGACTGGCGCGCACTCGTGGCCCGTGACGACGTCGACGTCGTCGACATCTGCACCCCCGGTGACAGTCATGCGGAGATCGCGATCGCGGCGCTCGACGCGGGCAAGCACGTGCTGTGCGAGAAGCCGCTGGCCAACACCGTCGAGGAGGCCGAGGCGATGGCCGAGGCCGCCGAACGGGCCCGCGCGCGGGGCCAGGTGTCCATGGTCGGCTTCAACTACCGCCGGGTCCCCGCGCTCGCCCTCGCCCGGCAGATGGTCGCCGAAGGGCGGCTCGGCACGCTGCGGCACGTGCGTCTGACGTACCTTCAGGACTGGCTGGTGGACCCGGAGTTCCCGCTCACCTGGCGGCTGAACAAGGACCGCGCGGGTTCGGGCGCGCTCGGTGACCTGGGGGCGCACATCGTGGACCTCGCGCAGTATCTGGTGGGGGAGCCGGTGACGGGGGTCTCCGCGCTCACCGAGACATTTGTGCGCGAGCGGCCGCTGCTCGACGGGGCGTCCAGCGGGCTCACGGGGGCGGGCGGTGCCGCGGGCGGACCGGGCGGTGCCGTGAGCGGACCGGGCGATGGGGCCACCGGACCGGGTGGCGCGGCCACCGGGCCGGTCACCGTGGACGACGCGGCGGTCTTCACCGGGCGCTTCCCCTCGGGCGCGCTCGCCTCGTTCGAGGCGACGCGTTTCGCGGCGGGCCGCAAGAACGCGCTGCGGCTCGAACTCAACGGCTCCGACGGCTCGTTGGCCTTCGACCTGGAGCGCCTGAACGAGCTCTCCTTCCACGACCACACGGAGCCCGCCACGTCCTCCGGCTTCCGCCGCATCCTGGTGACCGAGCCGGGCCACCCGTATCTGGAGGCCTGGTGGCCGCCCGGCCACGGGCTCGGCTACGAGCACACCTTCGTGCACCAGGCGCGCGATCTGGTGCACGCCATCGCCGAAGGCGGCGTCGCCGAACCGTCCTTCGCCGACGGACTCGGCGTCCAGCGGGTCCTGGCCGCCGTGGAGGAGAGCGCGGCCAAGAACTCCGTCTTCACCCCGATCCCGAACACTCCCGTCCCGCACACCCCCGTCCAGGTTTGAGGAGGCCGTCATGCCACGTCCGTTCACCCTGTTCACCGGCCAGTGGGCCGACCTGCCGCTCGAAGAGGTCTGCAGGCTCGCCCGCGACTTCGGCTACGACGGACTCGAACTCGCCTGCTGGGGCGATCACTTCGAGGTCGACAAGGCCCTGAACGACACCTCGTATCTGGACTCACGCCGCCAGCTCCTGGACAAGTACGGCCTCAAGTGCTGGGCCATCTCCAACCATCTGGTCGGCCAGGCCGTCTGCGACGCGATCATCGACGAGCGGCACCAGGCGATCCTGCCCGCGCGGATCTGGGGCGACGGCGACGCGGAGGGCGTGCGGCGGCGTGCGGCCCGCGAGATCGAGGACACGGCGCGCGCGGCGGCGGCCTTCGGCGTCGACACGGTGATCGGCTTCACGGGCTCCTCGATCTGGCATCTGGTGGCGATGTTCCCGCCGGCTCCCGAGTCGATGATCGAGCGGGGTTACGAGGACTTCGCCGAGCGCTGGAACCCGATCCTCGACGTCTTCGACGTACAGGGCGTGCGCTTCGCCCACGAGGTGCATCCGTCCGAGATCGCGTACGACTACTGGACAACGCACCGTGCTCTGGAGGCAGTTGACCACCGGGTCGCCTTCGGTCTGAACTTCGACCCCTCGCATTTCGTCTGGCAGGACCTGGACCCGGTCGGCTTCCTCTATGACTTCCGGGACCGCATCTACCACGTCGACTGCAAGGAGGCGCGGCGGCGCCTCGACGGCCGCAATGGCCGCCTCGGCTCCCACCTCCCGTGGGGCGACCCGCGCCGCGGCTGGGACTTCGTGTCCGCGGGCCACGGGGACGTCCCCTGGGAGGACGTGTTCCGCATGCTGCGCTCGATCCGCTACGAGGGGCCGATCTCGGTGGAGTGGGAGGACGCGGGCATGGACCGGCTGCAGGGCGCCCCCGAGGCGCTGCGCAAGCTGAAGGCCTTTGACTTCGAGCCTCCGTCGGCGTCGTTCGACGCGGCGTTCGGCGGCAACTGAGCCCTGCCGGGCATGGCTCGGCCCGTCCGGCGGTTCCGGCGCGGGCTGCGCACAGCACGGCGTAGCCCACTTTGTCCTGGGCAAGGAAGAAGCCGAACTCCGGTGATGCGCAAGGGCTTTCGGCCCAAGACAAAGCTCGCTACCGTCCCTGATGTGTACAGGACATGAACCTTCCGGGGTGACGGCGCACCCCGGCGCCCAGCGCCACGTTCCACACCCGCGTACGACCGTCCCCCTTCCGGAGGAACCCCCGTGCACAGGAAACGCCTGAGACTCCGCAAGACCCTCGCGCTCTTCACCGGCACCCTGCTGGCCGGCGCCACCCTCAGCCTCACCGCCCCCGGCGCGAACGCCGCCGACCCGGAGGCCGTCCGCGCCGCCCAGACGCGGGCCGACAAGGCGGCCGCTGCCCCCGTCGCCGAAGACTTCCAGCAAGTGACCCTCGCCAAGGGCGAGCCGGAGACGGGTGAGCCGATGACGCTCTCCGTGCTCCCCGACCGCTCGGTCCTGCACACATCCCGCGACGGCACGCTGCGCCTCACCGACGCCGCGGGCAACACCAAGATCGCGGGCAAGATCCCGGTCTACTCACATGACGAGGAAGGCCTCCAAGGCGTCGCCCTCGACCCGAAGTTCAGCGAGAACCGCGCGATCTACCTCTACTACGCGCCCCCGCTCGACACCCCGGCCGGCGACGCCCCGGAGACCGGCACCGCCGATGACTTCAAGAAGTTCGACGGCGTCAACCGCCTCTCCCGCTTCGTCCTGAAGACCGACGGCACCCTCGACAACGCCAGCGAGAAGAAGGTCCTCGACGTCCCCGCGAGCCGCGGCATCTGCTGCCACGTCGGCGGCGACATCGACTTCGACAAGGACGGCAACCTCTACCTCTCGACGGGCGACGACTCCAACCCCTTCGCCTCGGACGGCTTCACGCCCATCGACGAGCGCGCGGACCGCAACCCCGCCTTCGACGCCCGCCGCAGCGCCGGCAACAGCAACGACCTGCGCGGCAAGATCCTGCGCATCAAGGTCGCCGACGACGGCAGCTACACCGTCCCGGACGGCAACCTCTTCGCGCCGGGCACCGAGAAGACCCGCCCCGAGATCTACGCGATGGGCTTCCGCAACCCCTTCCGCATGAGCGTCGACAAGCCGACCGGCATCGTCTACGTCGGTGACTACGGCCCCGATGCGGGCGCGGCCGACCCCAAGCGCGGCCCCGCGGGACAGGTCGAGTTCACCCGCGTGACCAAGCCGGGCAACTTCGGCTGGCCGTACTGCACCGGCAAGAACGACGCATACATCGACTACGACTTCGCGACGCAGACCTCCGGCGCCGCCTTCGACTGCGCAGCGCCGAAGAACGACTCCGTGCACAACACCGGCCTGACCGATCTGCCGGCCGCGCAGGAAGCCTGGATTCCGTACGACGGCGGCTCCGTCCCCGAGTTCGGCTCGGGCTCCGAGTCCCCGATGGGCGGCCCTGTCTACCGCTATGACGCGGCGAACACCTCCCCGGTGAAGTTCCCGGAGGCGTACGACGGCGACTTCTTCGCGGGCGAGTTCGGACGGCGCTGGATCAAGCGCATCGAGCAGGGCGCCGACGGCACCGTCTCGAAGATCAACCCGTTCCCGTGGACGGGCACCCAGGTGATGGACATGGAGTTCGGCCCCGACGGCGCGCTGTACGTCCTGGACTACGGCACCGCCTGGTTCGGCGGCGACGAGAACTCCGGCCTCTTCCGCATCGAGAACGCCACCGAGGGCCACTCCCCGGTCGTCGAGGCGAGCTCCTCCGTGACCAGCGGCCAGGCCCCGCTCAAGACCAAGTTCAGCGCGAAGGCCACGGACGCCGACGGCGGCACGCTGACCTACGCCTGGGACTTCGGCGACGGCGGCAAGTCGACCCAGCAGAACCCCTCGTACACGTACAAGAAGAACGGCGTCTACACCGCGACCGTGACCGTCAAGGACTCGACCGGGCGCACCGGTTCGGCCAGCGCGCACCTCACCGTCGGCAACACCGCGCCCAAGGTGACCCTGGAACTCCCCGGCGACGGGCAGCTGTTCACCTTCGGAGACAAGATTCCCTTCAAGGTGAAGGTGACCGACAAGGAAGACGGCCCGATCGACTGCACGAAGGTCAAGGTCACCCACATCCTCGGCCATGACAGCCACGGCCACCCGGTGACATCGGCCAACGGCTGCGAGGGCACCCTGCAGACCTCGGCGGACGGCGAGCACGACCCGAACGCCAACATCTTCGGGGTCTTCGACGCCGAGTACACCGACAAGGGTGCGAACGGCCAGCCCGCGCTGACCACCCACGACCAGAACGTCGTCCAGCCCAAGCACCGCCAGGGCGAGCACTACAACGACTCCAAGGGCGTGTCCGTGGTCAACCACACCCCGGCGCACGGCGGCAAGGCGGTCGGTGACATCAACAACGGCGACTGGATCGCCTTCAAGCCGTACATCCTGGGCAACGCCACCAAGCTGACCGCGCGCGTCGCGTCGGGCGGAGCGGGCGGCACGCTCGAGGTCCGCAGCGGCTCGGCCACCGGCAAGCTCCTGGGCAGTACGAAGGTCGCGCCGACCGGCGGGTGGGAGACGTACACCGACGTGAGCACCGCGATCGCCGGAGCGCCCACCAAGACCACCACGTTCTACCTGGTCTTCAAGGGCGAGGGCACCGGATCCCTCTACGACGTCGACGACTTCACCTTCACCACGAGCTGAGGAAGGGGCATCACATGCGCGCATCCGCACGGATGGCCACTGCTACGGCCGCGGCCGCCCTGCTCATCGGCTGTGTGTCGGGGCCGGCGGCGTCGAAGCCGGATTCGTCGGGATCGGGTTTGGGCTCGGCGGAGGGCGAAAAGGTCCTGGTCTTCTCCAAGACAGCCGGGTTCCGGCACGACTCCATCCCCGACGGCATCGCGGCCGTCAAGGAGCTCGGCGCGGCGAACGGCTTCACCGTCGACGCGACCGAGGACGCCGGAGCCTTCACCGCCGCCAACCTCGCCCAGTACGACGCCGTGATCTGGCTCTCCACGACCGGCGACGTCCTCAACGCCGAGCAGCAGACGGCCTTCGAGGGCTACATCAAGAAGGGCGGCGGGTACGTGGGCGTGCACGCCGCCGCCGACACCGAGTACGACTGGCCCTTCTACGGAGGCCTCGCGGGCGCCTACTTCCAGTCGCATCCCGCGATCCAGCCCGCGAAGGTCCAGGTCGAGGACCACGCGCACCCGTCCACCGAGCATCTGCCGGGGATCTGGGACCGCACCGACGAGTGGTACAACTACCGCTCGAATCCCCGGGACCGGGCCCGCGTCCTCGCCTCGCTCGACGAGTCGTCGTACACCGGCGGCACGATGTCCGGCGACCATCCCATCGCCTGGTGCCAGGGCTCCGTCGAGGGAACAGCTGGCCGCTCCTTCTACACGGGCGGCGGCCACACCAAGGAGTCGTTCGCCGACCCCGCCTATCGCACGCATCTGCTCGGCGGGATCCGCTGGGCGACGGGCGCGGCGCAGGCCGACTGCCGTGCGGAGAAGGGCTACACGCCGATCTTCGACGGTACGGCTGCCTCGCTGGACGGCTGGAAGCAGGCGGGCCCGGGGTCCTTCGAGTTGAACGAGGCCGAAGGGACGCTCACGACGGTCGGCGGCATGGGGATGCTCTGGTACGACGGGCCGAAGGAGCTCGGCTCTTACTCCCTCAAGCTGGACTGGCGCATGGACGGCGACGACAACTCCGGGATCTTCGTGGGCTTCCCGGCCTCCGACGACCCCTGGTCGGCCGTGAACAACGGCTATGAGATCCAGATCGACGCCACCGACGTCCCGGAGAAGACCACCGGCTCCGTCTACGGCTTCAAGTCCGCCGACCTGAAGAAGCGCGACAAGGCGCTGAACCCGCCGGGGGAGTGGAACACGTACGAACTCCGTGTCGAGGGCGAACGCCTTCGGATCTATCTCAACGGAGTGAAGATCAACGACTTCACCAACACGGATCCGGCGAGGAGCCTGAAGGACGGTCACATCGGCATCCAGAACCACGGCGCCGATGACCAGGTCTCCTTCCGCGACATCCGGGTGAAGGAACTGCCGGCCCGCACCGCTTCCGGCGGGGGCCGCTAGACGGCGGCGGGCGGAGGACGCCGGACCTCCGCCCGCCGTCTTTTCTTCGACAGGAGGCAGCCGTGCCCAATTCCTCTTCTATTGATTCCTCTGGTTCCGCTGGTTCCTCTGGTTCTTCGGGTGGCGGGCTGACCGGGGTGTGGCTGATCGGCGCGCGAGGCTCGGTCGCCACGACGGCTGTCGCGGGGTGCGCGGCCGTGACGGCCGGTCTCCACCCGCCGACCGGGATGGTCACGGAGACCCCGCCGTTCGCGGACTGCGGTCTGCCAACGTTGTCGTCGCTCGTCTTCGGCGGCCACGACACGGTGGAGTGCCCGCTGCCGAAGCGGGCGGAGCAGCTGGCCGCCGGGGGAGTGCTGCCGCACGGCGTCCCCGCGGCGGTGCGCTCCGAACTGGCCGCGGCGGACGCGGAGATACGGATGGGTGGACCGCGCCCCGGTGACACCGACACCGACACCGACGCCGACGCCGGCGGGCGGTCGGACGAGGAACTGATCGCCTCCTTCGCCGCCGACCTCCGCGATTTTGTACGTCGCCGGGGGCTTGCCCGTGCGGTGGTGGTGAACGTGGCTTCGACGGAACCGCTGCCGGCGGAGGGCGGCGGACGCCTCCCCGCCAGCTCCCTGTACGCGGCGGCGGCGCTGCGCGCGGGCTGCCCGTACGTGAACTTCACCCCGTCGATGGGCCTGCACCACCCGGCGCTCGCCGCTGAGGCCGCTTCGTCCGGCCTCCCTTACGCGGGCCGGGACGGCAAGACGGGCCAGACCCTGCTCCGCTCGGTCCTCGGCCCGATGTTCGCCCAGCGCGCGCTCTCCGTGCGGTCCTGGTCCGGCACCAACCTCCTGGGCGGCGGCGACGGCGCGTCCCTCGCCGATCCGGCCGCGGCGGCCGCGAAGAACGCGGGCAAGGAACGGGTCCTGGCGGACACGTTGGGCTCCGCCCCGGAGGGCGAGGTCCACATCGACGACGTCCCGTCCCTCGGCGACTGGAAGACCGCCTGGGACCACATCGCCTTCGACGGCTTCCTCGGCGCGCGCATGGTCCTCCAGACCACCTGGCAGGGCTGCGACTCGGCCTTGGCGGCCCCCTTGATCCTGGACCTGGCCCGCCTCCTGGCCCGCTCCCACGAACTGGGCCTCACCGGCCCGTCACCGTCCCTCGGCTTCTACTTCAAGGACCCGGACCCAGGCTCATCGTCAGCTTTGGGCGAGCAGTACGGGGCGTTGGTTGCTTTTGCGGAGCGGTTGAGGGGGGCGGGGGTGTGAGAGGGACCTTCGGTGATCAGCGGGGCAGGGGTGTTGGCGTGGGTGCGGCCTGTGGTGTTGGGCGGGATGGGGGTGGGGGCGTGGGTGCGGCCTGTGGTGCTTGGCGGGGTGGAGGCGTGGGTGTGGCCTGCGGTGGTCGGTGGGGTCACGGCGTCGGCGTGACCTGTGGTGTCGAGCGGGGTGGCGGCGTGAGTACGAGCTGTGTTGGTCAACGGGGTGGCGGCGTCGGCGCGGTCCGCCATGGTGTGCGAGGTGTCGCATGAGTACTGCTCGCGACTGGGCCGAACTCCTGCGTGTCCCGGCCCTGTTCACCGTGCCCGGTGACGCGCTCGCGGGGGCGGCGGCGACCGGGCTGCGCCCGAACCCCCGCACCCTGCTCGCCATGGCCGCATCCCTCTCCCTGTACGAGGCGGGCATGGCCCTCAACGACTGGGCGGACCGCGCGGACGACGCGGTCGAACGCCCGCACCGCCCCCTGCCGTCCGGCCGCATCGCCCCAGCGGCGGCCCTGGGCGCGGCCGCCGCTTTCACGGCCGGCGGCCTGGCCCTCGCCTCCCGCGCGGGATGGCCCGCCCTGGCTGTGGCGAGTGCCTTGGCGGGCACGGTCTGGGCCTATGACCTGGGCCTGAAGCACACCCCGGCCGGCCCCGCCGCCATGGCCGCGGCCCGCGGCCTCGACCTGCTCCTGGGCGCGACGGCCACCGGCAAGGGCCACCCGGCGGGCAACCAACTCCGAGCCGCGATGCCCACCGCCCTCGTACTGAGCGCCCACACCCTCGCCGTGACCGCGGTCTCACGCCGCGAGGCACAGGGCGGCTCCACGGCGGCACCGCTGGCAGCGCTGGCAGCGACGGCGGCACTGGCCCGGCTGCTCACACCGGGAGGCGGCGGCGAACGCGGCGTCAGCCGCAGCGGACATGGCGGCCACGGTGGCGGCGGCGGACACGGTGGCCACGGCAGCCGCAGCGGCCACGGTGGCCGCGGCCGTGACCTCGCCCTTCAACTCCCGGCAGGCCGACGGGCAGCAGCCACTCGCGGCCTGCCGGGTTCCACAGCGGAGCAGGCGACCCACGGTGCCGGCCGCGGGGGCGCCGGCGCCGCACGGCACGCGACGCCGAGGGCTGACTCGACACCGGGGGCGTGGCTCACCGGGACCCGGAACGAAGGGCTGCCGGGGCTCGCGGCGGGCGCGGCGCGAGCGGTGAACGCGGTGAATGCGGGGGGCGCGGCGGGTGTGGTCAACGGGGCGGGCGCGGTCAACGGGGCGGGCAGGGCGAACGGGGCGGGCCGGGCGAGCGCGGCGTACGCCGTACCCGGCGCGTGGCGCCCTGGTACCCGCGCCACGAGCGCGGCGTACGCGGCCCCCGGCGTGTGGCGCACCGGTACCCGCGCCGCGGTGCAGGCCGCCCTCGCGGCCGGCTACGCCGTCACCGCTGCCCGCCCCCTCTTCCACGCCGCGCTCAACCCGTCACCCCAGCTCACCCAACGAGCCGTCGGCGGCGGAATCCGCGCCATGATCCCGCTCCAGGCCGCACTCTCCGCCCGCGCGGGCGCCCTCGGCAGCGCCCTGGCGACCGCCGCCCTCGCCCCGGCGGCCCGCCGGTTCGGCCGGAAGGTGAGTGTCACGTGACCGGAGGAGCGGACCGGCGGGACACACCGCCGAGCGGTGCCGTGGCACCCCTGCGGTTCGGGTACGGCACCAACGGCCTGACCGATCTTCGGCTCGACGACGCCCTCGGTCTCCTCGCCGACCTCGGCTACGTCGGCGTAGGCCTGACCCTCGACCACATGCACCTCGACCCCCTCGCCCCCGACCTCGCGGCCCGCAGCCGCCGCGTGGCCCGCGGCCTGGAGCGGTTCGGTCTTACGGCGACGATCGAGACGGGCGCCCGCTATGTGCTCGACCCGCGCCGCAAGCACGGCCCCTCGCTCCTGGACCCCGACCCGGACGCACGGGCGGCCCGCGTCCGGCTGCTGATCCGCGCCGTCCAGGTCGCCGCCGACCTCGGCGCCCACGCCGTGCACTGCTTCAGCGGCATCACCCCCGAGGGAACCACCGACGACACCGCCTGGCAGCGCCTCGCCGAAGCCCTCGGACCCGTCCTGGACGCCGCGTCCGGCGCCGCCGTGCCCCTGGCCATCGAACCCGAACCCGGCCACCTCCTCTCCACACTCGCCGACTTCCACCGCCTCCGCCACGAACTCGGCGACCCCGAGCCCCTGGGGCTCACCCTCGACATCGGCCACTGCCAGTGCCTCGAACCGCTCCCTCCCGCCGACTGCATACGCGCCGCCGCGCCCTGGCTACGGCACGTCCAGATCGAGGACATGCGCCGCGGTGTCCACGAACACCTCCCGTTCGGGGACGGGGAGATCGACTTCCCGCCCGTGCTCGAAGCCCTTGCCGCCACCGGCTACCAAGGCCTCACCGTCGTCGAACTGCCCCGCCACTCCCACGCGGGCCCCCAACTCGCCTACCACTCCATCGAGTTCCTGCACCGGGCCGCCGAAGGAATCCGCGCCCCCGACCGAAAGGGCACTCCGCCACCGAGCGCCCCCGCCCGCACCCCAGCCAGAGGAGGAACTCCGTGACCGATGCCACCGCCATCGCCGACCTCCGCAGCCGCCTCGACGCCGACCTCGGCGGCGCCGCCCGGGCCTGGCTCGACCAGGCCACCGCGGAGGCCGCCGCCCGCCACGGACAGCCGGACCAAGCTGCCGCCCCCGTCTGGGAGTTGCGCTTCGCCGAGGCCGGCCGACGCTGCGGCCAGGAGCACGCCGACGCCGCTCGCGTGCTCCTCCTGAACGCCGCCGACGCGGACCCGGCCACGCTCAACCGCGTCTACGAACAGGGCACCGCCGCCGAGCGCCGCGCCGTCCTGCACGCCCTGCCCCACCTGGTGCCGGGCCCCGAAGCCCTGCCCCTGGTCGAGGACGCCCTGCGCACCAACGACACCCGGCTCGTCGCCGCGGCAGTCGGGCCGTACGCCGCCCGGCACCTCGCACCGCATCACTGGCGCCACGCGGTCCTCAAGTGCCTGTTCACCGGTGTCCCCGTGGACGCCGTGGCCGACCTCCCGCGCCGCGCCCACGCCGACGCCGAGCTCGCCCGCATGCTCGGCGACTACGCGGGCGAACGCACCGCCGCAGGCCGCCCCGTCCCCGGCGATCTGCACCGCGTCCTGGCCCTGACCGCCCCTACGGCGCCCTCCGCCGCAGCGGACCCGTCATCCCCCGCGACACCCTCGGCCCCCGCGACCCCTTCGACCGGCGAGGAGCAGGAGTCCTGATGCGCATCTTCGACCCCCACATCCACATGACGTCCCGAACCACCGACGACTACCAGGCCATGTACGCCGCCGGCGTCCGCGCCGTCGTCGAGCCGGCCTTCTGGCTGGGCCAGCCCCGCACCTCACCCGCCTCCTTCTTCGACTACTTCGACTCCCTCCTGGGCTGGGAACCCTTCCGCGCCGCCCAGTACGGCATCGCCCACCACTGCACGATCGCCCTCAACCCCAAAGAGGCGAACGACCCCCGCTGCACCCCGGTCCTCGACGAGCTGCCCCGGTATCTCGTCAAGGACAACGTCGTCGCCGTCGGCGAGATCGGCTATGACTCCATGACCCCCGCCGAGGACGCCGCGCTCACCGCCCAGCTCCAGCTCGCCGCCGACCACGAGCTGCCCGCGCTCGTCCACACCCCGCACCGCGACAAGCTGGCGGGGCTGCGCCGCACCCTCGACGTCGTCCGGGAGTCCGCGCTGCCCCTGGAGCGGGTCCTCATCGACCATCTCAACGAGACCACGGTCAAGGAGGCCAAGGACAGCGGCTGCTGGCTCGGGTTCTCCGTCTATCCCGACACCAAGATGGACGAGGAACGGATGGTGGCGATCCTGCACGAGCACGGGACCGAGCGCGTCCTGGTCAACTCGGCCGCCGACTGGGGCAAGAGCGACCCGCTCAAGACCCGCAAGGTGGCCGACGCCATGCTCAAGGCCGGGTTCAGCGAGGACGACGTCGACCTGGTCCTGTGGCGCAACCCGGTCGCCTTCTATGGACTCAGCGGGCGCCTCGCCCTCGATGTCACCGACACCGACGCCACCCACGAAGGCAACTCCATCCTCCGCGGCGGGGCGTGAGCCATGCGCTTCCGGCACCCCGACGGCAGCGTCGTCCACCTCGCGTACTGCACGAACGTCCATCCGGCGGAGACACTCGACGGCGTCCTCGCGCAACTCCGCGACCACTGCGAACCCGTACGCAAACGCCTCGGCAGGGACCGCCTGGGCATCGGCCTGTGGCTCGCCAAGGACGCCGCGCACGCCCTGGTCACCGACCCCGCCGCCCTCCGTGGCCTGCGCACCGAACTCGACCGGCGCGGCCTCGAGGTCGTCACCCTCAACGGATTCCCGTATGAAGGGTTCGGTGCCGAAGAGGTCAAGTACCGCGTGTACAAGCCGGACTGGACCGATCCGGAGCGGCTCTCCCACACCACCGACCTGGCCCGCCTGCTCGCCGCCCTGCTGCCCGACGACGTCACCGACGGCACCATCTCCACCCTTCCCCTCGCCTGGCGCACCCCCTTCGACCCCGTCCACGCCGAGGCGGCCCGCGCCGCCCTCACCGCGCTCGCCCAACGTCTGGACGCGCTCGACGAGTTGACCGGCAGGTCGATCCGCATCGGCCTGGAACCGGAACCGGGCTGCACCGTCGAGACCACGAGCGACGCGATCGCCCCCCTCACCGCGGTCGGTCACGACCGCATCGGTGTCTGTGTCGACACCTGCCACCTGGCCACCTCCTTCGAAGAACCGCGGACGGCGCTCGACGCCCTCGCCGCCGCGGGCGTCCCCGTCGTGAAGTCCCAGCTTTCCGCTGCCCTGCATGCCGAACACCCCCATCTCGCCCAAGTCCGCGAAGCCCTCGCCGCCTTCGACGAGCCCCGCTTCCTGCACCAGACCCGCACCCGCACGCCCGCCGGCTTGCGCGGCACCGACGACCTCGGCGAGGCCCTCGCCGGCGACGCCCTGCCCGACTCGGCACCCTGGCGCGCCCACTTCCACGTCCCCCTGCACGCAGCCCCCGCGCCGCCTCTCACCTCCACACTCCCCGTCCTGAAGGACACGCTCACGCACCTCGTCGGCGGACCTCACCCCCGTACCCGCCACCTCGAGGTCGAGACCTACACCTGGCAGGCGCTGCCACCCGAGCTGCGCCCCCGCTCCCGCCCCCAGCTCGCCGACGGCATCGCCGCCGAGCTCACCCTCGCCCGCGATCTCCTGACGGACCTCGGCCTCAAGGAACTCCCATGAGCCCCACACCCCTCCTCGTCCTGGACGTCGTCGGCCTCACCCCGCGCCTCCTCGACCACATGCCGCACCTCAAGTCCCTCGGCGGGTCCGGCTCGCAGGCCACGCTCGGCACCGTCCTGCCCGCCGTGACCTGCGCGGCCCAGTCGACCTTCCTCACCGGCACCACCCCCGCCGAGCACGGCATCGTCGGCAACGGCTGGTACTTCCGCGAGCTCGGCGACGTACTGCTGTGGCGCCAGCACAACGGCCTCGTCGCCGGCGACAAACTGTGGGACGCCGCCCGCCGCGCGCACCCCGGCTACACCGTCGCCAATATCTGCTGGTGGTACGCCATGGGCGCCGACACCGACATCACCATCACCCCCCGTCCCGTCTACTACGCCGACGGCCGCAAGGAACCCGACTGCTACACCCGGCCCCCGGCCCTGCACGACGAACTCACCGAGAAATTCGGTACGTTCCCCCTCTTCCACTTCTGGGGCCCCGGAGCCGACATCGTCTCCAGCCGCTGGATCGTGGACGCCACCCGCCACATCATCGACACCCGCCACCCCGACCTGGCACTGTGCTATCTCCCGCACCTCGACTACGACCTGCAGCGCTTCGGCCCCGACGACCCGCGCTCCCACCAGGCCGCCGCCGACCTCGACGCGACCATCGCCCCCCTTCTCGACGACGCGAAGGCAGAAGGCCGCACCGTCGTCGCGCTGTCCGAGTACGGCATCACCCGCGTGAGCCGTCCCGTCGACATCAACCGAGCCCTGCGCCGCGCCGGCCTGCTCGAAGTGCACACCCAGGACGGCATGGAGTACCTCGACCCGATGACGTCCCGCGCCTTCGCCGTCGCCGACCACCAGATCGCCCATGTGTATGTGCGCAGGCCCGAGGACATGGAAGCTACCCGCGCGGCGCTCGCCGACCTGCCCGGCATCGAGCAACTCCTCGACGACGAGGGCAAGAAGGCCAACCACCTGGACCACCCGCGCTCCGGCGAGCTCGTCGCCGTCGCGGAGCCGGACGCCTGGTTCACGTACTACTACTGGCTCGACGACGCCCGCGCGCCCGACTTCGCGCAGCTCGTCGAGATCCACCGCAAACCCGGCTACGACCCTGTCGAGCTCTTCATGGACCCCGAGGACCCCTACGTCCGCGTCAAGGCCGCGGGCGCCCTGGCCCGCAAGAAGCTCGGCATGCGCTACCGCATGGCGGTCGTGCCCCTGGACCCGTCACCTATTCGCGGCAGCCATGGCCGCCTCCCCACGAGCGAGGACCTCGATTCAGGACCGCTCATTCTGTGCTCCACCCCCCGCGCCGTAAGCGGCCGCGTCGCGGCCACCGATGTGAAATCGCTGCTGCTCGATCTCGCAGGACTGCACTGAGCCGTGCACCGCGCCGCCGAGTTCAGCTTGATCTCCACTGAACCAGATGGCTCGGTCCGTGCCATCAGGGTCCGACCCTGATCGTTCCCCGAGCCGGTAATCGAACCCATCCCTGACTGCCCCAGCCCTGACTCATCCAGCCCTGACTCGATCCCGGGAGACCTCATGAGCCGCAAGCACACCCCCGCCGACCCCGAACTGGCCCACAGACTCAGCAGACGCGGCATGCTCGGCGTGGCCGCGGGCGCCACCGCCGCGGCCCTGATCGGCACCGCCGCCACGGCTGCCCCCGCCACCGCGGCTGAGCAGGGCCGCGGCCGACCCGTCCTGCCGCCCGGCCGCCTCGGCATCCAGCTCTACAGCCTGCGCGACAAGGTCTCCACCCTCGGATTCGCCGCCGTCTTCGCCGAGTTGGAGAAGTACGGGTACGACGAGGTCGAGTTCGCCGGATACACCCAGGGCGCGGCGGGCGCCATCACCCTGGCCCAGCTGAAGCAGCTGGCGCGCGATCACGGTCTGCACCCGATCGGCAGCCACGTCGGCTATTACGACGACAACAACCCCAACGCCTACACCTTCGCGCAGAACCTCACCAAGGTCCTCGACGACGCCGAGGCCCTGGGCCTCAAGCACATCGGCACCGCGTCGGGACCCTTCCGCTACGGCTCGACCGTCGACGGATGGAAGCGTGCCGCCGAGGACTTCAACACGTACGGAGAAGCGGCCCGCAAGCGCGGCATGAAGTTCTACCAGCACAACCACGCCGAGGAGTTCTCCTTCGCCACCGACAAGCCGAACGTGCGCCTCTATGACGTGCTGCTCGCCGAGACCGCCCCCGACTTCGTCTATCTGGAGATGGACATCTACTGGGCGTTCGCGGGCCAGTTCCGCTTCGGCAAGCGCCCGGACGGCACGCCGGCGCCCTTCGAGCCGCTCGACTACGTACTCAAGCAGCCGCACCGCTACCCGCTGTTCCATGTCAAGGACGGCATACGGGACGAGACCGCCCGCGACGGCTACCGCATGGTGGACGTCGGGGACGGCGACATCGACTACAAGAGGTTCCTCTCCAAGGTGACCGCGCGGAGCCATGACGGCCGCCGCTACCACCACTGGCAGACCGAGCACGACAACCCGGTCGAGTCCTACGCCTTCGCCCGCAAGTCCAGCGAGCACCTGCACTCGCTGCGCTGCGGCGACTGACACCGGACACGGCGGCGGCCGGCCCGTGCATCAGGTGCACGGGCCGGCCGCTGAGCCGTGCGACGCGTATTGGAGCGTCACCCCAAGTTCTAAACCGTCGCCACGCGCGCGTGCCCCGGCTGTCGCAGCAACAAGGAGAGCCCCGCCGCGACAAGGGACACTACGCCGGCCGTCGTATAGGCGCCGACGTATCCCCACGAAGCCACGACCATCGCGCCCATCCCGCCGCCGAAGAGACCGCTGACCAGCTTGGCGCTGTAGACCATGCCGTAGTTGGAGGCGTTGTTGTTCTCTCCGAAGTAGTCCGGTACGAGGGCCGCGAACAGCGGATAGAAGGCGCCGCCGGCGAAGCCGGACAGGAACGCGAAGACCAGGAACAGCGGCTGGTTGTGCATCTCGCCCGCCCACAGCACCCCGAACTGCGCCACCGCGAGCACCAGGCAGACGTAGGTCAGGGTCGGCTGCCGGCCGAGCCGGTCCGAGAGCCAGCCGACGACGCCCCGCCCCGTGCCGTTGATCACCGACATTACGCCCATCGACGACGCCGCGATGAGCGGACCGAATCCCATCTCCTTCGCGAACGGCACCTGGAAGGAGATCCCGAAGATCGAGACGCCCGCGCAGCACAGCATGCACACCCACATCAGCGGGACGACTCCGGTCCGCAGGGCCTCTCCAGGAGTGAACTGCCGTACCGCCGGCGGGTTCTTGGCCAGCGCGACCGCCGTACGCCTGTCGCCGTCCCGCCGCAGCGGGTCGACGTCCGACGGCCACCAGTTCTTCGGCGGGTCCTTGAAGAAGAGCCCCGCCACCAGGGTCACGGCAAGTACGTAGAAGCCGACCAGGTCGAGGACGGTGCGGTAGTTCGAGGTGTCGAAGCCGTAGGAGAACAGGAAGATGAACGGCACGGCACCGTAGGCGAATCCTCCGTTGACGAAGCCCGTCTTGCCGCCGCGCCGTTCCGGATACCACTTGCCGACCATGTTCACGCAGGTCGAGTAGATCAGCCCCGAGCCGACGCCGCCCAGGAAGCCGAAGCCCGCCATGGCCGCCGCCACGTTCGGCGCGTGGCTGAGGCTGACGAAGCCCAGGAGGGAGAGGACGGAGCCCGTCAGCATCGCCGCCCTGCTGGTCAGGATGCCCTTCTCGCGCAGTTTCCCGGCCGGGAAGGAGACGGCGGCCTGGAAGAAGATCCAGACGCTGAGCACCCAGAAGGTGTTCGACGAGGTCCAGTGGTGGGCCGCGGAGAGGGTGTCCTCCGCCGCTCCGTAGGCGTACTCGAAGACGCTGATGGCGAGCATGGCCACCCAGGGGAGCACCACCATCGTCCAGCGCGGTCGGCCGAGGATCTCCCGGTCGCTCTCGCCGACGCGGTACACGCGCCCGCGTTCGTCCGTGACTTCTTGGTACGACGCGTCAGTGCTGCCCGGGCTGCCCGGCGCGTTTTTCGCGGCGATGGGCTCCGCCGTCATATCAGGCCATCTCCTCACCGAGAGGTTGCGGATTGGGGTCGATCTTCTTGGGATGGGTCCTGCCCGGCTGGGACAGGAAGAGCGCGATGAAGCCGGCGAACAGGGAGATGGACCCGGCCAGGGTGAACGCCCCCGCGTGACCCCAGTGGCTCACCACCAGGGCACCCATGCCGGAGCCGAGGAGCCCGGAGACCAGCTTGGAGCTGTAGACCAGGCCGTAGTTGGAGGCGTTGTTGTTCTCTCCGAAGTAGTCGGCCGTCATGGCCGCGAACATCGGGAAGATGGCGCCTCCGCCGAATCCGGAGATGCTGGAGAAGACCAGGAACAGCGGGAGGCTCTTGATGTCCGCGGACCACAAGATGCCGTACTGCGACAGGCCGAGGACGATGCAGACGAAGATCAGACACCGTTTGCGTCCGTAGCGGTCCGAGAGCCAGCCGATGACTCCTCGGCCGGTGCCGTTGACGATGGCCTTCAGGGACATGGCGGTGGCGACGATCCCGCCGGCGAATCCGGCCTCCTCCCCGATGTCCACCTGGAACGCGATGCCGAAGATGTTCACGCCCGAGGTGCACAGCAGGCAGAACCACATCAGTGCCACGCGCCCGGTCTGCCATGCCTCCCTGGGTGTGTACTGCCGCACGGCCGGCGGGTTCATCTTCATGGCCCGGCGGGCCCTTGGGTCGTCCGGCGGACGCAGCGGGTCCACGTCCGCGGGCCACCAGTTCTTCGGCGGGTCCTGGAAGAAGTAGCCCGCCACGGCGACCATCGCCGCCAGGAAGAGGCCGACGGACACCAGTACCCAGCGGAAGTTCGTCAGGTCCATGTAACCGGTGAAGATGAAGACGAACGGCACCGAACCGTAGGCGAATCCGCCGTTGACGAACCCGGTCTTGCCTCCCTTGCGTTCCGGATACCACTTGCCGACCATGTTCACGCAGGTCGCGTACACCATGCCGGCGCCCATGCCGCTGAACATGCCGAAGCCGATGTAGGCGACCACCACATGCGGCGCGAACGCCAGGGACAGATATCCAAGCAGCGTGCCGACCGCGCCGAGCATCATCGCCCAGCGGGCCGGGAGCTTCCCGCTCTCGCGGAGCTTGCCCGCCGGGAAGGCCACCGCGGCCTGGAAGAAGACCCAGACGCCCAGCATCCAGAAGATGTGCAGACTGCTCCAGGAATGCGCGGTGTGCAGGGTGTCCTCGGCAGAGGCGAACGCGTATTCGGCCGAGCTGATGCCCATCATGCCCACCCACGGCAGGATGACCATCCACTTGCGTTTGCGGCCCATGATGTCGACGTCGGTCTCGCCGAGCCGGTACATGCGGCCGTTGGCGTCCGTCACCTCCCGGTAAGGGACGGGTGTCTGGATGTCGGTTGTTGTCATGTCGCTCTAGCACCCCTTGCGTCGAAAAGACCCTGGCCAGCGCCCCCTGTCCAATTCCTTTCGTGCGCGCGCGGGTTCCGGGGCGGCCGGCGCGCGCCGCCGGCCGCCCTCCACTCACGCCCTCATCGACCACCTCCGAGCAGCCCGGCGGCCCGCGCCCAGCGGTACTTCGCGCCCAGCGCGGCCACCGGCTTCTCGGTCGTGTACGGGTACGCCACGACGCCCCGCTCGAAGAGGTACTGGCAGGCCTCCTCCACCTCGACATCGCCCGCCAGAGACGCCACGACGGGCTTCTCGATGCCGCGCTCGCGGAACTCCGCGACGACGCGGGCCGTCAGTTCGGCGAAGACCATGGGAGGCGTGACGATGGTGTGCCAGTAGCCGAGGACAAGAGCGTGGATCCGCGGGTCCTCGAGACCGAGCCTGATCGTCGCCTCGTACGTCGACGGGGGCTCGCCACCGGTGATGTCCACGGGGTTGCCTGCCGCCCCGAAGGGCGGGATGAACGCCTTGAAGGCCGCGTCCAGGTCGTCCGGGATCTCCATCAGCCGCAGTCCGTTGTCGGTCACCGCGTCGGAGAGCAGCACGCCAGAGCCGCCCGCACCCGTGATGATCACGATGTTGTCGCCCTGCGGGGTGGGAAGCACCGGCAACGCCCGTGCGTACTCCAGCATTTCGTTGAGACCGGGGGCACGGATGACGCCCGCCTGCCTGAGGATGTCGTCGTACACGGCGTCGTCGCCCGCGAGCGCGCCCGTGTGCGATCCGGCGGCCTTCGCCCCGGCGGCCGTGCGTCCGGCCTTCAGGACCACGACCGGCTTCTTGGGGACGGTCGCCCGCGCGGCCTCCACGAAGGCGCGGCCGTCCTTGAGGTCCTCCAGGTGCATGGCGATGCACTGGGTGTTGGGGTCCTCGCCGAACCAGGTGAGCAGGTCGTCCTCGTCCAGGTCCGACTTGTTGCCGAGCCCGACGATCGCCGAAACGCCTGTCTTCGTAGTGCGTGCGAAGCCGAGGATCGCCATCCCGATGCCGCCCGACTGGCTCGTCAGAGCGACGCCGCCCTTGACGTCGTAGGGCGTGCAGAACGTGGCGCACAGGTCCTGCCACGTCGAGTAGTAGCCGTAGATGTTCGGGCCGAGCAGCCGCACACCGTGCCGCTCGCCGATCTCCACGATCTCCTCCTGGAGGGCGTGTTCACCGGTCTCGGCGAACCCGGAGGGAATCAGGACCGCGTTGGGGATGCCCTTGCGGCCCACCTCCTCCAAGGCTGCCGCCACGAACTTGGCGGGGATCGCGAAGACCGCCACATCCACCTCACCGGGAACGTCCGTGACACTCTTGTACGCCTTGCGGCCCAAGATGTCATCGGCCTTGGGGTTCACCGGATGGATCTCTCCGGAGAAGCCGCCGTCGATGAGGTTGCGCATCACCGAATTGCCGATCTTGCCCTGCTCGTTGGAGGCACCGATCACGGCGACCGAGCGCGGCTGCATCAGCCGCCGCATCGAGGTGAGCATCTGCGCGCGCGTGTAGGTGCGCCGCGCCTTTGGCACCCCCTCGGAGAGGATGACGCGGATGTCCGCGGCGATCGCGCCCTCCGGGGTGGCGATCACCGGGTTGAGGTCCACCTCGGCGATCTCCGGGAAGTCGGTGACCAGTTGGGAGACCCGGCGGATCTGCTCGGCGAGCGCCCACCGGTCCACGGCCGGCGCGCCCCGCACGCCGCGCAGGATCTCGGCGGCCCTGATCGAGTCGAGCATCGACGCCGCCTCGTCCGCGTCGACCGGCGCCAGGCGGAACGTGACGTCCTTGAGGACCTCCACCAGTACGCCGCCGAGACCGAACGCGACGACCTTCCCGAACGTCGGATCGGTCACCGCCCCGACGATCACTTCCTGGCCGGACGGCAGCAGCTCTTGGACCTGTACGCCCTCGATGCGGGCTGCCGGCGCGTAGGTACGCGCGTTCGCGACGATCTCGCAGAAGGCGGCCCGTACGTCGGCTGCGCCCTCCACGCCGACGACGACGCCGCCCGCGTCGGTCTTGTGCAGGATGTCGGGGGAGACGATCTTCATGACGACGGGCCCGTCGAAGCGGGCCGCGTGCGCCACCGCCTCGTCCACGTCCGTCGCCAGCTCCTCGCCCGGCACGGCGATCCCGTACGCGTCCGCGAGGATCTTGCCCTCCGGCGCCGTCAGCGACGTACGTCCCTCGGCGCGCACCGAGTCGAGCAGCGCCCGCACCGTCGGTGCGCGGTCTTCGGCCATCAAGTCTTCGGCCATCGGTCAGATCACTCCGTTCGACTTGAGCAGGCGCAGTTCCTCGTCGCCGAGGCCGAGTTCCCCGACGAACACCTCGGCGTTGTGCTCGCCGAGAAGCGGTGAACTGACCACGTCCACGGGGGAGTCGGAGAGCTTCAGCGGGGAGCCGACGGTGGTGAAGGAGCCCCGCTGCGGGTGTGCGACCTCGACGACCATCTCGTTGGCGGCCAGCGAGGCGTCCTCGATGATCTCCTTGGTGGAGAGGATCGGGCCGCACGGGATGTTGTGGGCGTTGAGCCGCTCGAGGACCTCCCACTTGGGGAGTGTCGAGGACCACTCCTCGATCAGCTGGAACATCTTGCCGAGCTTGGGAAGGCGCGCCTGCGGAGTCGCCCACTCGGCGTCCTCGGCCAGCTCGGGGCGCCCGATGAGCTCGGTGAGCGGCTGCCAGCCGACGGGCTGCACGATCACGTACACGTAGTCGTTGGGGCCTCCTGGAGCGCACTTGACGGCCCACCCGGGCTGTCCGCCGCCGCTCGCGTTGCCGGAGCGCGGCACCTCGTCACCGAAGTCCTCGTTCGGGTACTCGGCGAGCGGCCCGTGCTCCAGGCGCTGCTGATCGCGCAGCTTCACCCGGCACAGGTTCAGCACGGCGTGCTGCATGGCCACGTTCACACGCTGACCGCGACCGGTGTTCTCCCTCTGGAAGAGGGCGGCGAGAATGCCGGCGACGGCATGGATGCCGGTCCCGGAGTCACCGATCTGGGCGCCCGTGGCGAGCGGCGGACCGTCCTCGAAGCCGGTGGTCGACATGGAGCCGCCCATCGCCTGGGCGACCACTTCGTAGGCCTTGAAGTTGGTGTACGGACCGTCTCCGAAGCCCTTGATCGAGGCGTAGACGATCCGCGGGTTGATCTCCTGGATGCGCTCCCACGTGAAGCCCATCCGGTCCACGGCGCCAGGCCCGAAGTTCTCGACCATCACATCGGAGCGGCGGATCAGCTCCGTGAGGAGCTCCTTGCCGCGCTCGGTCTTGGTGTTGAGGGTGATGCTCCGCTTGTTGCAGTTGAGCATCGTGAAGTACAGCGAGTCGACGTCCGGGAGGTCGCGCAGCTGCTTGCGCGTGATGTCCCCGGAGGGTGCCTCCAGCTTCACCACGTCCGCGCCGAGCCAGGCGAGGAGCTGGGTGGCGGATGGCCCGGACTGGACATGCGTCATGTCGAGGACGCGTACGCCCTCAAGAGCCTTGGTCGTCATCGAACGGGCTCCTCACTTGTACATGGTCTGGTTCATGGTTCCGGGGGCGTACGCGTCCGGATCGACCCATACGTTGATCAGCGACGGCTTGCCGGACTCGCGCGCCCGCCGGAGCGCGGGACCGATGTCGGCGGGGTCGCGGACCTCTTCGCCGTAACCGCCAAGCATCTGGGCGAACTTGTCGTAGTGGACGTCTCCGAGGGTGTTGCCGACGCGCTCGCGCTCCTCGCCGTACTTGGCCTTCTGGCCGTAACGGATCTGGTTCATCGAGGAGTTGTTGCCGACGATCCCGACGAAGGGCAGGTTGTAGCGGACGAGCGTCTCGAAGTCCCACCCGGTCAGCGAGAAGGCGCCGTCTCCGAAGAGGGCCACCACCTCCTTGTCGGGCCGCGCCTGCTTGGCGGCGAGCACGAAGGGGATGCCGACGCCGAGCGTGCCGAGCGGTCCGGGGTCCATCCAGTGGCCCGGCGACTTGGGCTGTACGACCTGCCCGGAGAAGGTGACGATGTCGCCGCCGTCGCCGATGTAGATCGAGTCCTCCGTAAGGAAGTCGTTGATCTCGCTGACGAGACGGTACGGGTGGATGGGCGAGGCGTCGGAGCGGAGGTTCGGCAGCCGCTTCTCGATCGCCGTCTGTTCGGCGGCCCGCAGCTCGTCGATCCACTCCTTGCGCTTGGAAGCCCCTCCGTTGACACGGCCGGACGCCGCCTCGGTGACCGACTTCAGGATCAGTCCCGCGTCGCCCACGATGCCGAGATCGATGTCCCTGTTCTTGCCGACGGTGCGGTAGTCGAGGTCGATCTGTACGACGGTCGCGTCCTGCGAGAGCCGCTTGCCGTAGCCCATGCGGAAGTCGAACGGCGTTCCCACGATGACGATGAGGTCGGCGTTGGAGAAGGCGTACCGCCGTGAGAGCTGGAAGTGGTGCGGGTCGCCCGGCGGCAGCGTCCCGCGTCCCGCGCCGTTCATGTAGGCGGGCACGTTCAGGGCGCGTACGAGCTCGATGGCCGACTCCGTGCCACGCGTCGTCCACACCTGGCTGCCGAGCAGGATCGCGGGCTTCTCGGCGTGCACGAGCAGATCGGCGAGCTTCTCGACGGCTTCGGGGTCGCCGGCCGAGCGGGTCGACGCGCGGTACTGCCCTGCCTGCGGGACCCGCGCCTTGTCCACCGGCACCTTGGCGTCGAGCACATCGCGCGGTATCTCCAGGAAGGACGGCCCCGGAGCGCCGTGGTAGCACTCGCGGAACGCCATGGACACCATGTCGGCGGCGCGCGCCGTGTCCGGCACGGTCGCGGCGAACTTGGTGATCGGCGTCATCATGTCGACGTGCGGAAGGTCCTGGAGGGACCCCATCTTGTGCTGGGTGTGCGCCCCTTGGCCGCCGATGAGCAGCATCGGGGACTCCGCGCGGAAGGCGTTCGCGACGCCCGTGACGGCATCCGTCGTCCCCGGTCCCGCGGTCACCACGGCACACCCCGGCTTGCCCGTGAGGCGTGCGTACCCGTCGGCCGCGTGGGCGGCGACCTGTTCGTGGCGTACGTCGACGACATCGATGCCCTCGTCGACGCAGCCGTCGTAGATGTCGATGATGTGGCCGCCGCAGAGGGTGTAGATGACCTCCACACCCTCCGCTTTGAGTGCCTTGGCGACCAGGTGCCCACCGGAGATCTGGGGGGCCTGGTTGGTGTCGCTGCTGCCGTCGGGCATGGCGAAGTCCTGTCCCTTCGTAGGGGAGTTGGAGCGCTCACACGCTGCTCGTAGGTGCTCTCACGGTAGATTGCATACAGTCGACGAATACTGTATGAAGCTTGTTATCCCGCATCCGGTGGGTGGTGTCCAGGGGGCGTGCGGCACTTTTCGGGTCCGGGGGTCGCTCCCCGGAACGACACGGCGTCAGGAGCCGGAATGGACCTGTTCGAGCACCAGGCAAGGGAACTCTTCGAGGAATACGGCATCTTGGTGCCGGATGCCGAAGTCGCCGGAACGGCGAAAGAGGCACGCGCGGGGGCCGAACGACTCGGCGGCCGCGTCGTCGTCAAGGCCCAGGTGAAGACCGGAGGGCGCGGCAAGGCGGGCGGCGTGAAGATGGCCGCGGACGCCGCCGCGGCCGAGATCACGGCGCGCCAGATCATCGGCATGGACATCAAGGGCCACACCGTGCACAAGGTGATGGTGGCCCAACCCGTCCAGATCGACAGCGAGTTCTACGTCTCGTACGTACTGGACCGCGCGGCAGGACGCTTCCTCGCCATCGCGTCCGCCGAGGGCGGCATGGAGATCGAGGAGGTGGCCGCCGGCAGGCCGGAGGCCGTCACGCGCGTGGAGATCGACCCGGCACAAGGCGTGGACGAGGCGAAGGCGGCCGACATCGCCGCCTCGGCCGGACTCCCCGCGGCGGCAGCCGGCGTACTCGTGAAGCTGTGGCAGGTGCTCATCCGCGAGGACGCGCTCCTTGTAGAGGTGAACCCCCTCGTGCGCACCGACCAAGGGGAGATCCTCGCCCTCGACGGCAAGGTCACCCTGGACGACAACGCGCGCTTCCGCCAGGCACGCTGGGGCGCCGACAACTCCGCACACGACGACCCCTTGGAGTCGTCGGCCGCGGCCAAGGGCCTCAACTACGTGAAGCTCGACGGCGAGGTCGGCATCATCGGCAACGGCGCGGGCCTGGTCATGTCCACCCTCGACGTGGTTGCGGGCTGCGGTGCGCGCCCCGCGAACTTCCTCGACATCGGAGGCGGCGCCTCCGCCCAGATCATGGCCGACGGTCTTTCCGTGATCCTGTCCGACCCCGCGGTCAAGTCCGTCTTCGTCAACGTCTTCGGCGGCATCACCGCCTGCGACGCGGTCGCCGACGGCATCGTCCAGGCCCTGGAATCCGTGCAGTTGACCAAGCCACTCGTGGTCCGCCTCGACGGCAACAACGCCGCACGCGGGCGCGCCATCCTCGACGAGCGCGCCCACCCCCTGGTCCAGCAGGCCACCACCATGGACGGCGCCGCACGCCGCGCCGCCGACCTCGCCACCCGAGCCGACGCAGCCTAAGGAGACCGGACATGGCGATCTACCTCACCAAGGAGAGCAAGGTCCTCGTCCAGGGCATGACCGGCGCCGAGGGCATGAAGCACACCCGGCGCATGCTCGCCGCGGGCACGGACGTCGTGGGCGGAGTCAACCCCCGCAAGGCGGGCCGCACCGTCGACTTCGACGACCGCGCCGTCCCCGTCTTCGGCTCCGTCCGCGACGGCATCGATGCCACCGGCGCCGACGTCACCGTCGTCTTCGTGCCGCCCGCCTTCTCCAAGGCCGCGGTCACCGAGGCCGCCGACGCCGGCATCGGACTCGCCGTCGTCATCACCGAAGGCATCCCCGTGCACGACGCCGTCGCCTTCCACGCGTACGCGAAGGGGCGCGGCACCCGCGTCATCGGCCCCAACTGCCCCGGCCTCATCACCCCGGGGCAGGCCAACGCCGGGATCATCCCCGCCGACATCACCAAACCCGGACGCGTCGGCCTGGTGTCGAAATCCGGCACCCTCACCTACCAACTCATGTACGAGCTGCGCGACATCGGCTTCTCGACCTGCGTGGGCATCGGCGGCGACCCCGTCGTCGGCACCACGCACATCGACTGCCTCGCCGCCTTCGAGGACGACCCCGACACCGAACTGATCGTCCTCATCGGCGAGATCGGCGGCGACGCCGAGGAACGCGCGGCCGCCTACATCCAGCGCGCCGTCACCAAACCCGTCGTCGCCTACATCGCCGGCTTCACCGCACCCGAGGGCAAGACCATGGGGCACGCGGGAGCGATCGTCTCGGGCTCGTCGGGCACCGCGAAGGCGAAGCAGGAGGCGCTAGAAGCCGCCGGTGTGCGGGTCGGCGCCACACCGACGGAGACCGCCCGCCTCGTTCTCGACCGACTCGGGGCGTGACGTCACTCATAGGTGACCGGCCCTCACTCCACTACCGTCTCTCACCCAACGCACGCTGGCCGCGAACTGATCGGCCCGGTACGAGCAATGCGCCTCGTCCCCGATACGAGCCATGCACCTCCCGCCCCGATACGAGCCATGCACCCCCCGCCCCGATCTGTGCACCGTGAGCGGAGAATCCCGAATGGCACCCACCCTCACCACCCCACTCGTCCTCAAGGCCGGTACGTCCTGGGCCGACGCCTGGCAGCGCTGCCTCGCCGTCGCACCCGAGGCCTTCCGCGACGACCACGTCCTGAACCTGTGGAACGGCAGCTGGCAGGCGGACGGCCGCGCCCTGCCCGCCACGAGCCCCGTCGACGGCAGCCCCATCGCGGGCCCGCCACGCCTCGACGCCGCCACCGCCCACCAGGCCGTACGCGCCTCGCTCGACCAGCACCGGGCCTGGCGCCACATCCCGTTGGAGGAGCGCCGCGCCCGCGTCGCCGCCACCCTCGACGCCCTCACCCAGCACCGCGAACTGCTCGCCCTCCTCCTCGTCTGGGAGATCGGCAAACCCTGGCGCCTCGCGCAGGCCGATGTGGACCGGGCCATCGACGGCGTGCGTTGGTACGTCGACGGCATCGAGCCGATGATCGAGGGCCGGACGCCGCTGGACGGTCCGGTTTCCAACATCGCGAGCTGGAACTACCCGATGAGCGTGCTCGTTCATGCAGTGTTGGTACAGGCACTCGCGGGCAACGCGGCCATCGCCAAGACCCCGACCGATGGCGGCGTCGCCTGTCTCACCCTGGCCTGCGCGCTCGCCGCACGCGAAGGGATTCCCGTCACCCTCGTGAGCGGCAGCGGGGGAGAGCTGTCCGAAGCGCTGGTGCGCGCACCGGAGATCGGCTGTGTCTCCTTCGTCGGCGGGCGGGACACCGGCGCGGCGGTCGCCACGGCCGTCGCCGACCTCGGCAAGCGGCACATCCTCGAGCAGGAAGGACTCAACACCTGGGGCATCTGGAACTACAGCGACTGGGACGCGCTCAGCGCCGTCGTCCCCAAGCTCTTCGACTACGGCAAGCAGCGCTGCACGGCGTATCCGCGCTTCGTCGTCCAACGAGGCCTCTTCGACCAGTTCCTCGCCGCCTACCTCCCGGCCGTGCGCACCGTCCGCGTCGGCCACCCGCTGGCGGTCGAGCAGGCCGAAGACCCTTTCCCGCAGCTGGACTTCGGGCCGCTCATCAACGCCGCCAAGGCCAAGGAACTCTCCGACCAGGTGGCGGAGGCCATCGACCGGGGTGCCGTGCCGCTGTACCGCGGCGCGCCGGCGGCGGACCGCTTCCTGCCGGGGCAGGACACGGACGCGTACCTGCACCCCGTCACGCTCCTCAACCCGCCGCCGTCCTCGCCGCTGCACCACGCGGAGCCGTTCGGCCCGGTCGACACCATCGTCCTGGTCGACACGGAAGCGGAGCTGCTCGCTGCCATGAACGCGTCGAACGGAGCGTTGGTCGCCACCCTGTCGACCGACGAGCCGGAGACCTACGAACGGCTCGCGCCGCAGATCCGGGCGTTCAAGACGGGCCGTGGGAAGCCTCGTTCGCGCGGTGACCGGGAGGAGCTGTTCGGCGGGTTCGGCGCGTCGTGGCGCGGCGCGTTCGTCGGAGGTGAGCTTCTGGTGCGGGCCGTCACCCATGGTCCGGCGATGGAGCGACCGCCGGGGAACTTCCCCAGCTATCACCTCATGGCCTGAGCCCTCACCCTGAGCCCTGACCCTGAGCTCTGACCCTGAGCTCTGACCCTGAGCTCTGAGTCCTGAGGCATCACCGGCGGGGAGTCGGTCGGCTAGCCGATTCCCTGCCGGTCGGGGAGCAGGGCGAACGCGCGGTCCGCCGACTCCGGGACCGTGCGGTCCACGGCCTGCGCGAGCAGCTCGCGGTGGCGAAGGAGGGGCTCGCGGCGCTCCTCGGGCGCAAGGCGCAGCAGATCGTCGAGGCCGGCCAGCATGCGCCGCGTGACCTGCGGATTGCCGATCGCGCAGCCACGGATCTCGGCGAACCCGAGGTCCACCAGAGCCGTCCAGTCCGGCACCGGCTGCACCAGACGCACCGCCCCGCGCCGGTCACGGTGGCGCAGGGCGCCCAGCGGGTACCGGGCCACCGACGCGAGGAACTGGATGATGCGGTCCAGGGCCTGCACGGCGGTGGTCGGATCGTTCACCGCGGGCGACAGTGCCCGCAGCGCGATGTCGGCGAGCTGGCGAAGCCCGAAGCCGAGGTCCTGGTGGAAGGTGCGCTCCACGCCCACCGAGACGGTGTACCGCAACGCACGCGGGGAGGGCGCCGCCCCGCCGTGGACCGTGAACACCGGCGTCCCCGGCACCATGAAGTCGCCGATGCGCGGGACGAGCCGCAGCACGACGCCCTGCCGTCGCGCCGCCCGCACGACCCGGGCGATGTTCACGTCCCGCAGCACCCCGGCCCGCCCGCGGTGGGTGATCCGGGCGGTCTCCGGGCCGAGACGTTCGTTGTCCACCGCGCCCTCGGTCGGATGCTTCACCGCCACCCGGAACGACTCCCGGGCGATCCGGTCGATCACGAAGCTGATCCGCATCATGCGGAGCGTCCCGTTCACGTAGGCGATGAACAGCAGAAGGCTCAGCAGCACCATCACCATCGCCAGGACGGACTCGATCAGCGGGACGGTCGTCAGCTTCCGTGGATCGGTCTCGCTGTCGAACGACGTCAGCGTCATCAGGGAGAACAGGAACGTCGCAAGGAAGACGGTCAGCGTGATCTTGGTGATCCGCGACCTGACGTACAGCCGCACCACGCGCGGGCTGAACTGCCCGCTCGCCATCTGCACGGCCACCAGCGAGATGCTGAAGACGACACCGATGAACGTCATCATCGCCGAGCCGATGGTGCTGATCACCGCCTTCGCGTCCTCGGCGATCGACATCAGGGACTCGACGGTTTCGTAGTCCCCGGCCTCCTTCGCCACCGTCACGATGTGGGCGTCCAGCTCGGCCGCGACCCACCACAGCACCATGGCGCCCACCAGCCCGGCGGTCGGCGCGAACCACATGGTGTCCCGCAGATGCTCGCGCAACGGGGACAGCAGCCGGGGCCGCCGAACCTTCACGTCACCCAGCGCACCAGTAATCATCCCGTCACTCATGGTGAGACTGTAGATGCGGCGGAACGGGGCGCCGGGCATCCGCCCGCCGACCGGCGGATACGCAGGTGAAAGGCACTCCGAAAGCTTGGTATTGTTGTCCATGTCGCCGCGGGGAACACCCCGCGAACGGCAAACACCTAGTCCGGGTGGCGGAATGGCAGACGCGCTAGCTTGAGGTGCTAGTGCCCTTTATCGGGCGTGGGGGTTCAAGTCCCCCCTCGGACACATAGCAGTACAGCATCCGGTGCTGGCCGACTCTCGGCCGGCACCGTTTGTCGTTGGCGGCAGCCGCCGCCGGGCCGCAGCCCGGGCCGGCGGCCATGATGCCGGCCGCTGCCAGGAGCAGCCGCCCTCCTCAGCGGGGCCGGGACAGCCAGGCCCGGTTGAACAGTTCGGGCAGCGGGCCGGCGGTGGGGCTGGTGAGCACCTTCTCGCGGTCGTGAGACAGCTCGGCGCCGAGCAGGTCTGCCTTCCAGGTTTCCATGGGGTGATGCGGCTTCTTCGCCGAGGCCCAGTCGCCGGGCAGGAACGTGGTGCGTCCTGCCCGGGGCCGACGATCGGTGACCACCAGCGACGCGTCGAGGAGTGGGGCGGCGGCCGCCTTGTGCCGGGCGGGCGTCCAGTCGTTCCAGCGGCGGATGTTGCGGTCGGTGGGTGCGGGCAGCGCGAGCAGCTGGAGGTACAGGGTCGCGGCATCGGTATCGAGGCCGAGATCGGCGGCGGCCTTGGCCACGGTGTCGGGGGCCGAGGCGCGAGGGTCCGTCTCGTAGCTGCCGGGCGGCAGCGCCCCGGAGCTGATCCTCTCCTCCAGGCGGCGGCACTCGGGGCCACGCAGCCAACGTACGAGGGAGAGATAGGACCCCTCGCGGTCGACGGCGGAATCCAGGCGCTGTGAACGCTCGTCCTTGCCGTACTGGGCCGGCCGGAAGTAGATGCCCGGCGACTGGCGGGCGCCCCGCCGGTCGATGCCGCCCTCGGCGATGACGGTGAGCCCGTCGTCGAGCGTGGGGTGATCGAGGGGGGTGCGGGCCTCTCGGTACTCCTGGGCGCCGGGGAAGCTTGGTGCCAGGTCCGCCACGGTCCAGCCGCGCAGTGAGTAGCCCCGGGTGTCCAGGAGCAGCTCCGGGTGGGCAAGGCGTTCGCGCAGCAGCGTGGCCACCTTGGGCAGGCCTTCGCGGACCGGGTCCCCGCCCGGCAGTTCGGCGTAGATCCACGGCATCGCGTGGCACGTCGAGGCGAGCAGTTCCTTGAAGCGGAACCCGTCCTCGCCCTCCCAGCCGTGGCCGATGACGCTGCTCGCCCGCAGCCGGGTGTCGGCGTCCCGGGTCAGCACCGCGTTGCTCGTGGGGTCGGTGAACACCGTGCAGACCGCGGCCGGGGCCATGCGCACCGACTCGTGCTCGGTCGCCACCGCGAGCGTCGCCTCCGAGACGGCCGGGCGTGTGCCCTGCTGCGTGCGCCAGGCCTCGGCGATCCGATCGGCGAGCGCGGCCTGCCCGCCGGGCCGCCACAACTGCTCCGGGTCGTCGGGCAGCACCCCGGCGAGCAGATCCAGGCGTGCGGGCACCTGCAGGTCGTTCAGCTCGCGCAAGCCCGCATCGGCTTCGGACTGCTTGAGCCGCAGGGTCTTGCGGGCCTCGGCGTCCAGCCGCCACTTGACGTAGGAGCCGTCCGGAATTCCGGCGAGCAGCAGGGAAGCGGCGGCGCGGCTGAGTCCCGTGGCGTCGGCCAGTGCGGCGGCCGCATCCCGGTCCCAGGGGGCCGGGCCGTTCGCGCGTACGAGAGTGGTGAGCCCCTGCAGTTGGGCCGGGGTTCCCCAGCCGCCCGTCGGGACGGGCTCGGCCGCGGTGATGTCTCCGGGAGCGGGCGGATCGGCCTCACCCGTACGCAGTTCCACGAAGTGCTCCCCGGTCGCCTTCGCGCCGTTTCCGTGGACCGCGAGGACGGCGCCGCGCTCGTCGCGGGCCGCGTACGCGCCATCGTCGGTGAGCTCGATGGTGCCGGTACGCATCCGGGCGAGGGCCGCGGGATCGGCGAAGGGCGTCCCGGCCCACACGTCCAGCATCGCCAGGAGGACCTCGCGCAGGTCGGCGTGGACGGGAAAGGAACCGGCCCGCAGGGCGACGGCGCCGATACGGCCGATGAACCGGGACCAGTACCAACCCCGGTACTGGTCGGGCAGTTGATCGGTCCGTCCGGTCAGGTAGTCGCCGGTGCGGGCGAAGCCGGCGAGGGTGCCGGCCCGCCAGTACCCGGAGCCGCCGATGAGCCCGGAGAGGGCAGCAGGGATCAGGTCTTCGTTCGGACGGGCCGCGGGGCGTATCGAATGCGCTGGCATGCCCCACATCCTGCCTGATGCCCTGGAGCCAACTGGACGGCGCCTGATCGGGGTTGTCGCCTGCCGCGGCCCGCCCTCAGACGCGTTCGAGCGGGAAGCGGTCGTCCCACCGAGGCTTCAGCTGGTCCGTGTTCCGGCCCACCAGGAATTCTGGGCGGGTCGGATGGGGCGGGGCGTTGTCGATGGAGTTGTACGACACCATCAGGAGCGCCCGCCGGTCCGGCGAGGTGTTGTCCGACGAGGAGTGCACGATGTTCGGGTGGAAGGCCTGGATCGTGCCCGCCCGGCCGGTCGCCCGTGTGCTGCCGAAGGTCCCGATCAGTTCCTGGGCGCGGGCGTCGTCCATGATGTGCTCGGGATCCGCCGCGAAGTTCTTGCGCCAGTCCCCGCTGTCGCCCCGCGTGATCTTGCCGGGGCCGAGATATCCCACGCGGTGAGAGCCGGGGATGAGCATCAGCGGACCGTTGCCCTCGTGCACATCGTCCAGCGGTACGGCGAGCGTGACCGCCGCGGGCGTCGGCAGGCCGTCCTCCGCGTTCCAGAAGGCGAAGTCCTGGTGCCACGGCCAGGCCTGGCCCTCCCGGGCCTGCTTCAGATTCACCTTGAACTGGTAGACGTACACCGGCGTCCCGGTCAGCGCTTCGGCCAGGGCCAGGAGATAGGGGTGGCGCACGAGCACCGCGTACGCCTCGTCGAACTCGTGGCAGCCGTGCACCGCGCGGACTGCCGTGCTGTCCGGCTCGTGGACCACCTCAGGACCGCCTCGGCGGCAGATGGTGTCCAGGCTGTCGCGGAGCACGCTCACCGCAGGGCCGGTGAACCGGAACGGAGAGTGGCACCAGCCGTTCTCCTCGTACTCCGCGGTCAGCTCCGCCAGATGCCCGTCGTCAGTTTCGATCACGAATCCAGCCTCACCGGTTGTCGGGACACGTCGCACCGTTCCTCGATCCACTCGGCCATCGCGGAGATCGTCGGCCGGGAGATGAACGTCTCCAGGTCCGCGTACGCGCCGAAGCGTTCGTTGATCCGGGTTATCAGCACCGCGGCCAGCAGTGAAGTGCCGCCCAGCTGGAAGAAGTTGTCGTTGAGGGCGATGTCCTTCGCGTCGAGCACCTGCTCCCACAGCAGGGTGAGGTCATGCTGCACCTCGTCCTCCACCAGGCCGACGCCGCTGCCCGTGACCGTCAACTCGCGGGCGGCCAGGGCCTGGCGGTCGAGCTTGCCGCTGGGTGTGAGAGGCAGGCGGTCCACCGGGACGAACGCCACCGGCAGCATGTACTCGGGCAGTGTCTCGGCGAGCCGGTCCCGGAGGTCGTCCGGCAGCGGTGACTGCCCCACCACATAGGCGACGAGGCGCTTGCCCGCCGTGCGGCTCTCGTTCACCACGACCGCGGCGTCGGCCGCCTCCGGCAGGGCCCTGACCGCCGACTCGATCTCGCCGAGCTCCACGCGGTACCCGCGGATCTTCACCTGCCCGTCGTCGCGGCCGAGGAAGTGGATCCGCCCCTGATCGTCGACCCGGCCCGCGTCCCCGGTCCGGTACACCCGCGATCCCGGCGGTCCCAGCGGATCGGGGGTGAAACGCTCCGCGGTCAGTCCTGGCCGGTTGAGGTAGCCACGGGCGAGCACCGGGCCGCCGATGACGATCTCACCGGTGACTCCGGCCGGGACCGGGTCGCCGTCCCCGTCCAGCACCCGCACGCGCGCGGCGTCGATGGACCGGCCGATGGGGGCGCGCTCCGGCCAGGACGCGGGATCGCCGGACAGCCGCAGGGCCGTCACGTTGTGCGTCTCCGACGGCCCGTACTGGTTGTGCAGCGCGACGCCCGGCAGGGCACCGAAGAACCGCCGCACCGCGGGAGTGATGTAGAGCTGCTCGCCCCCGCAGACGACCTCTTGGAGCGAGCGCGGATGGCGGCCCACGTCCTGTGCCGTGTGGGCGAGGGCCTGCAAGGCCACGAACGGCATGAACACGCGGTGCACCCGCTGCTCGTCCAGGAAGCGCAGGAGCCGGTGGGAGTCCCGGCGTATCTCCTCGTCGATCAGCACGAGGCAGCCGCCGGTGCCCCAGGTGCTGAACATCTCCTCGAAGTGGACGTCGAAGCTCGCCGCCGCGAACTGGAGGGTCCGGGACCCGACCCCGGACGTGAAGGTCTCGCGCTGCCAGGAGATCAGGTTGCGCAGCGGGCCGTGCGGCATGGCGACGCCCTTGGGCGTGCCCGTGGATCCCGATGTGTAGATGACGTACGCGAGATCGTCGGCGGTGGAGGTGGTGCGGGGCCGCTGCCCGTCGGCACCGCCGGGTATGTCCTCGTCGAGCAGCACGACCCGCGTCCCGGGCGGCGCGGGTGGCAGGCCGGTGGGCGTGCGGTGCGTGAGCAGTACGCGCATCCCGCTGTCCCGCATCATGAAGTCGAGCCGCGGCTGAGGGTAGGCGTGATCCAGCGGCATGTACGCGGCGCCGGCCCGCAGCACGGCCAGGATGGCGATCGGGAGCCGGAACGAACGGTCGGTGCGGATGCCGACGACCGTGCCGGCGACGGAGAGGGTCCGCAGGTGGGCGGCCAACGTGTCCGCGGTGCGCCCGAGTTGCTCGTACGACAGTTGGCGTCCCCGGTATTCCACCGCGGGCAGGTCGGGTGACGTACGCCGTGTGTCGTCGAAGTACCGCAGCACACCCCCGCCGCCGGGGACCGTGGCGCGGGCTTCGTCAGGCTTCGAAGCGTGGCCGTCAGGCATCGGGAACGTCCGCCTCCTGAAGTGTCTTCTCCAGTTCCGCTGCCAGTGCGGCCACGAACGGCTCGTCCAGCATGGAGTAGTGGTCACCGGCGATCACGCGCGGCGGGGAGAGCGCCGGGCACAGTTCCGCCCAGGCCGCGCTTGCCGCCGCCCGCATTCCGGGGTCGCCCTCCTGCGCCTGCAACAGAGCCGTCGGACCGGCGTACGGTGTCGGCCGGTACCGCAGCGCCGCGAGAGTGTGCGGGTCGCTCGGCGCGGATCGGGATGCGGATTCGGCCGGGAGCTGGTCGGCCAGGTAGCTGTCGACGAGGACCAGCATCGCGACCCGCTCCCCGAGCCGGGTGAGTCGCTGGGCCATCTCGAAGGCGACGAGGCCGCCGATCGACCAGCCCATCAGAAGGTAGGGGCCGTGCGGCCTGGCTTCTCGGACCACCGCGAGGTGGCGCTCGGCCAGAGCCGCGACATCGACCTCCGCATCGGCCTCGGCCCCCTGCGGAGTGCCGTCGTGCACGGCGTACAGCGGACGCAGCAGCACGGACCCGCCGGCGAGATTGCGGAAGCCGATGGCATCCCCGCCACCGGGGACGCAGAACAGCGGCGTCCCCTCGCCCCGGCTCTGCAGCGTGATGAGGGGACGCGAACGCTCGGCCCCCTCCGCACCGCGGAGCAACGCGGCCAGTGCCCTAGGAGTCGCAGGGTCGACCGGTGGTCCGTCGACCGCCTCTGTCTCCTCGAACAGCACCGAAACCGGCAGTTCGGCGGAGAACGCGGCGTTGATCCTCGCGATCAGCCGCACCGCCAGGATCGAGTGGCCGCCGAGGTCGAAGAAGACGTCGTCCACACCGACGGAGGGGATCGAGAGGAGGTCAGCGAAGATGGCCGCGACCTTCGCTTCCAGAGCATCCGCGTCCTGAGGCGGGGCGGACGTCTGCCCGTGCGGTTCGCGCGGGGTGTCGGCGGCGAGCAGGGCGTCGCGGTCGATCTTGCCGTTCACCGTGAGGGGCAGCCGGTCGAGCCAGACGTACGAGGCGGGGACCATGGCGGCCGGCAGGCGCTCGGTGAGATGGCCGCGCAGTTCCGACGGCGCGACCGCTCCGGTGGCCGCGGCCGAGAGGAACGCGGTGAGTCGGCCGCCGTCCGCACCGCCCGCACCGTCCGCACCGCCCGCACCGCCCGCACCGTCCGGCGAGAGCACCACGGCCGCCTCGCGGACGGACGGGTGTCCGAGCAGCGCCCGCTCCACCTCGGCCGGCTCCACGCGGACGCCACGCACCTTGATCTGCTCGTCGCGGCGGCCGAGGCAGTGCAGCGTCCCGTCGGGGGCGTAGTAGCCGATGTCGCCGGTCCGGTAGAGCCGTTGGCCGGGTATGTCGGAGAAGGGATGCGGTACGAAGCGTTCCGCCGACCCGGCGGGATCGGCGACGTAGCCGCGCGCCAGGCCGATGCCGCCCACACAGATCTCGCCGAGCGCTCCGACCGGCACCGGTGCCAGGCGGTCGTCCAGGACGTAGATGTCGCTGCCGTCCACCGGGCGGCCGATGGGTACGTCGCCGACCGCGGGATCATCGGCCGTGATCTCGTGGACCGCGCATCCCACCGCGGTCTCCGTGGGCCCGTACTCGTTGAAGATCCGTGTGGGCGCCGCGTGTTCGCGCCACGGTGCGATGTGCTCCCAGGAGAGGTTCTCGCCGCCCAGGACTAGTGAGTGCGTGACTTTGGAGGTGTCACCGGGAGCGAGCTCGTGGTTGATCACGTTCAGGTGTGAGGGCGTCAGTTTGAGCAGGTCGAGGCCGGCCCGACGGCCCAGTTCACCGGTGAGGCCGAAGACGTTGCGCCAGGCCGGATCCAGATGCACCGTACGCCCGCTGACCAGGGGCACGAACAGGCTGGTCACCGTCAGGTCGAAGGCCACGGAGGAGTGCACCATGGCCCCCGTCCCCTCCTCGTGCCCGTACGTCCGGGCCGCCCAGAGCACGTAGTTGGAGAGGGCGCGGTGGGGCAGCATCACGCCCTTGGGGACACCGGTGGAGCCGCTGGTGAACAAGATGTAGGCGAGGTTCTCCGGTGTCACCTCGGCCTGTGGGTGGACCCGGCCTTCAGTCTCCGGCAGCTGGTCGACGTTCAGGCAGGGGATCGTGCCGAACCGGTCCCGCGCCGTGTCAGGGCCGGTGAGGATCAGGGAGCACCCCGAGCGCTCAAGGATGTCCGTGGCCCTGGCCGGGGGGAGGTCCGGATCGAGCGGCAGATAGGCGCCACCCGCCTTGAGTACGCCCAGTATCGCCACCAGAAGGTGACGGGTGTGCCCGATGGCCAGCGCCACCGGTTGATCAGGGCCGACGCCGTACTGCCGCAGCGCCAGGGCCACTTGGCCGGCCTGCTCGTCCAGTTGCCGGTAGGTCAGCCGGGCCGCAGGGTCCATCACCGCGACGCTGTCCGGTGTCTGCCGGGCCTGGCGCTCGATGATCCGGTGCAGGCACTGGGGCGTTCGCCGGGTGTCACGGCCGTGGTCGGCAGCGGCCCGTACGAGGTGGCGGCTGTGCTCGTCGAGCAGGCTGATGGTGTCGAGCGGGGCCGACGGGTCGGCGACGGCCCCTTCCAGCAGGGTCAGGTACTGATCGGCGAGGCTCCGCACATAGTCGGCGGGGAACGCGCCGTCGCGGTAGCGCCACACCAGGCGCAGGGAGTCGTCGCCCATGACGCTCTCCAGCTTCATCGCGGCCGGCTCGGCCTCGATGTCGTCCCAGGCCAAGGTGAAGGTGACGCCGTCGGCGCGCTCGGCTGGTGCCGCCTCCTTAACCTCCTCCTTCGCCTCGTACGCGGCGGCCGCCCGGTCGGTCGGGTCGGTGGCGTACGACGCCGGTATGCGCTCGGCGGCACGCTCGGCGTTCGACTGCTCGTCCTGGATCTGGGCCAGGAGGCCGGAGAAGGTGGCGGCCGCGTCCGGCCCGGTGCGGATCGGTGACCAGTGGGCGAAGTGACCGGCGCAGTCGCTCAGTTCGTCGTACGGACGTCCTGGGAGGGCGGTCGTGATGGTGACTGCGGAGCGGTCGGTGATCCTGCGCAGGAGAGTCATCAGGCAGGTGAGCAGTACGACTTCGGTCGTGACGCCATGCTGCTTCGCGCACTCCCGCACGGCCCGCGCCAGCGGGAGCGGCACGGTGCGGTCCAGGCGTATGACGGCGGGGCCGGTGAGCGCCCCGGCCTGTCGTAGGGGCAGGTCCACAGGAGCACCGTGGGCCTCGCCCCCGGCCACCGGCCCGGCGGCATCCTGCTCGAACTGCCATTGCGCGTACTGGATGTACTGCAGAGGCGCGGCGTCCGGTGACCGCCCGTCGTAGGCGAGGGCGAGCTCGGCCACGAGGCGGCGCAGGGTCAGGCTGTCGGCGGACAGACCCGAGGTCGTGATCAGCAGCGCGTGGCGCTGGTCGGAGAGCCTGAGCAGCCGTGCGCGCAGGGGGGCGGCACCGTCGATGCCCGCCGGGCGCAGGCGCTCTGACCGCACCGCGCTGTCCAGGTCCCCGGGGATGTACGCATCGGCGACCGCCCATTCGACGTTGCTGCCGCCCTCCCCGCCGATGTCCGCGAGCGCGGTTCTCGCCCCCGGCACCCGCCGGTACCGCGCCCGCAGCGCGCCATGGCGGTCGGTGACCGCGCGCAGTGCGTCGGCAAGCCGGTCCGGGTCGACGGCGCCGTCGATGTGGAGCAGCGCCTGTGCCCATCCCGGGGAGGAGGACTCGTACGCCTGCCAGATGCGCTGCTGCTGGAACGACAGCCGGAACCCCTCGACCCCCGTCATGCGAACCGCACCATGTCGCCCATGGCCACCAGGAGTTCGCGTGGTCCGCTGAAGGGGTTGCGGGCATGTGCGACCAGGATGTTGTCGAGGACCAAGACGTCGCCCCTCTCCCAGGGGAAGCAGACTTCGAGTTCGGCGTACACCCGGCAGATCTCGGCCATCGCCTCGTCGGGGATCGGGGATCCGTCGCCGAAATGGCACTGTCGCGGCAGCGTGTCCGGTGTGTGGGTGGCCTCAAGTGCCGCCCTTGTCGCGGGGGCCAGGCAGGCCGGGTGCCAGTGCTGGGCCTGATTGATCCACGACCACACGCCGGTCCTCGGGTGCCGGACGGCGGCAGGACGTACCGCCTCGGTGCGCAGGCGGTCACCGTCCCAGGCGGAGCGCAGGCCCTGCTGGGCGCAGCGCGCCTCGGCCTCGCGCCGGTCGTCGGTGCGCAGGACCTCACGCCAGTCGAGGCCGAGGCCCGTCCCGTAATGGCGTACGTACATCACGCCCTTGGCCAGGAACTCGGACCGCAGGTCCGCGTCGAGACGCCGGAAGACCTGCCGGCTGTCGACGATCGGGGTCTCGCCACCGGAGGCGGCGGGCCGCGCGCAGCAGAACATGATGCGGGCGGGGCCGGTGTCGTTGAAGGAGTTCTCGGTGTGCCACAGCAGCTTCTCCTCCGGCGGGAAGAACAACGGAGAGGAGATGCTGCCGCTCAGCGAGGCCCGGGGATGCTCGCCGTTGTCGCGGTACAACTCGTCGACGAGCGCGGCGGCGAGGGGTTCCAGGTCGTGTGTGGTGGTGACCGAGAACCCCCGGAGCAGCACGGCGCCGTGCTCGTCGAGGGTCTCGTCGAGCCATGGCCGCGAGTGGGCGGCCCAGGCGGCGACGTCGACTCCGGCGGCGGTCGGCCGGACGACCAGGGGCGGTTCCCCCGGATGTGCGAGCGGTGCATGGCTGACGAGCGAGTCGGAGGTGAAGCTGACCTGGGCGGGAACGACTTGCCGGAGGCCGGCCGGGCCCGGCAGCGGCCCGCGCGGTGGATTCGTCACGCAGGCTCCTCCTGGTGCAGCGCCCGCCCGAGGCGGTCGGCGGCGAGCAGATACAGGGCTTCGACGTCCTGACCGGTGATCGCGGAGAACTGATGGGCGGTCTCGAACGCCGGGTGGCGCACCAGCTTCTCGCGGTAGTCGGGCAGCGCGACGCCCGACTGGAGCATCTGGAGCCATTGACGGGTGCCGGGGTAGGGGCTGTTGACGTTGAGGGCGACGCAACCGTCCGGGATACAGCCGTCCTGGTGCAGTTCGGCGATGAGGTCGAGCGTGAGCAGCCGCTGCTCGGGCGTTTCCCCCAGGCCGAACTGCAAGGACGTACCGACCCGGATCCCGGCGTCGCGGCACCAGTGGGCCACGTCCCGGAAGCGCTCGGTCCAGTCGGCCTCGGAGATCAGAAGCAGCTGGCGGACCTTCTGGACGCGTACGGCGTCGGGTTCGGCCGATTCGACGCCGAAGTACACATAGCTGCAGCCCGCCCCGGCCATGCGCCGCAGGAGGCCGCGGTCCACGTCGTTGACGGTGGTCTGGCAGCCCCATTCGAAGGTGCCGTGCTCGGCGGCGAGATCCTCAAGGAGGGTCAGGAACTCGGTCAGCCAGCGGGGGTTCTGGGTGAAGGTGCTGTCGTCGAAGAACACCGCCTCGAAGCCCTGGTCGATGCGGAGCCTGATCTCTCCGATGACGTGCTGCGGAGACCGCTGGCGGATCTTGGGCTGCTCGTAGAGGAACGCGTCCGCGGACTCGTGGCAGAAGGAGCACGCGTACTTGCAGCCGAGACAGGCCATGATCTGCGCGGTCCTGCGATGCCCGAAGACGGGGAAGCGGTTCTCGTGCGTCATCCGGGTCACGTCGATGTACGGGAGCCGGTCGCCGTCGATCGGAACGCCGCTGAGCGGCATCGACTCGATGCGCTGCGCGTTCCAGTCGTAGATGAACAGGCTGCCCACGCCCGGCAGTTCGGCGAACCGGTCCTGCTCGGTGAGCATGCGCTTCTTGACGGTCTCGGCGTCGGCGGGCAGGCAGTCCGCCACCACCTTGAGCACCTCGGGCAGCGCGAACGCGGAGTCACCCGCGAACACGATGTCCATGAGCTCGCGTTCATCGGGGCGGGCGAAGGTCTGCAGTGCGGTGAGCCGGCCGAGTTCCTCCGCGCCGATCCGGAAGTCGTCGTGGCTCGCCTGCCGGCGGCCGCTCATGTCGCCCACACGCCGCGAGGCCGCCCGGTAGGCGTCCGGGTTCACGGCGTCCTCGTGCTGGCCGCCGAGCAGGACGATCGCCTGCGGGCACTCCTTCTTGACCGTCGCCGCGATGCGCAGGGCGAAGTGGTGGCCCTCGGAGAGGTTGCTGATGCCGACCACGACGGGGCGGTGCTCGCGCAGGCAGGTGACGAGTTCCTGCTCGAAGGCGGCGGAGTAGGCGGGCGGATTGAGGACGGCCACGACTTCGGGGACCCGCGCGCCGGGGAACTCGTCGATGCGCAGCATCCGGTCGAGGACGCAGGTTGCGTAGAGCAGCGGAGTGGGCATGCCGGGGAACGCGCCGGTCGCGCCCTCCTCGATGTGCGGGGCGCTGACGAAGAGGACGGGGAAGTGCTTGGCGCGCCGCCGCTCTTCGTGACGGCGCGGGTCCTCGGGCCCGGGCGCGGCCGGGCCGAGGCGGGCGTCGATCTCGTGTTCAAGGGCGGTCTCGCGGCGCAGTGCCTCCTGCGAGACGGTGCGGGGGTCCTCGCCGTCACCGGGGTGCCAGCGCCAGCGTTTCTCCTCCTCGTACAGCTCATGGTCTATTCGGTCGGCGCGCGCCTGGCGCACGCTCTGCGCCAGGGCCTCCGGAACGGCGAGCGGCGTGGGGTCCATGAGCGTCACCCGCCCGTCACACGGGAGACGTACGCCGCGACCTCGGGGTCCGCGAGGAGGCGGGTCCGGTCCACGGCGAAGCGGGTGACCGTGCCGCGCGGGTCGGCGCCGCTGGTGCCGACGCCACCGGTGGCGGACAGGACGGTCGTCGCGGGAGGCGTGTCCGGCGGCGGGTTCCCGGCGTGTGTCCAGGCCGCCGCGGCGAGGTAGGCGAGGTAGTGGGAGAAGCGGTCGGAGAGCTGCTGCTGGACCGCGGGGGCGACGGAGAGCCGGCTGCAGGCGGCGGCCACCGCCGTCCGGTAGGCCGCTTCCAGTGCCTCGGCGAGCGGCAGGACGTCCGCACCCGTCAACGAGGGCTCGGCATCGCAGGGTCGGGCCGCGGCGAGGGCGGTGTCGAGGTCCTCCGGGGAGAGCTGGGCGGCGAGGGTGCGCACGGCGGTGCGGTACTCCTCGCCCAGGGTGCGGCTTTCGGCCACGATGGGATCGAAAATGATGAGGGACGGCGTGCCGAGCCCCAACATCCGTAACCGGTCGGCCAGTTCGCGGGCGAGCCCGCTCCCCGCGCAGTGTCCGAGCACGGCCCGCACCGGCTGCCCGTGCTCCTTGATCTCCTCCAGCCAGGGCGTCACATAGTCGTCGGCCCCGCGCTCCACAAGGTCGGCGACCGTGCTCCGCCTCGGCAGGCCTTCCAGTACGCGCCGACCGTCAAGGGAAGACGCCAGGTCGGCGAACCGGGCGTCGCCGCGTCCGGCGTCGAAGGCGACCGTGAGGATCAGGCCCGCGTCGCCGTCCCGCAGTACGTGCCATCGAGAAGAAGTCATGGTGCTCCCGTCTGTCCGAGCCGCGGAAGGCTATACGTGGGCATCGGCCCAGAAGGTGCCGTACTCGTCGGCGGTGCCGGGGGCCGGCGCGGAACCGAAGTACGGGGTCTTGTCCATGGCCTGCGCGAACAGCTCCTGGCCCTCCAGGAACACCTCGTACACCTGGTCCGGGGTGGCCTTGTCGGTGGCGAAGACGGGGGGCAGGTCCTCGTGGTAGAGGCTGAAGTCGCGGTGGAGCAGCTTCATCCCGAACCGCTCGGGAGTCTCGAACATGGCGCTGCCCGGATACGGCACGAGGCCGAAGAGATAGGTCGCCTGCAGCAGGTCCTCTTCGAGCAGTTGGCACACCCAGTCGATGCTGCGCCGCATGTCGTCGGGGCTCTGGTCGGGAAAGCCGTTCACGGTGAAGGAGCAGGCGGCGAGCCCGGCGTCCCTGACCTTCTTGAGGGTTTCCCTGGTCGCGCTCAACTTCATGTGATGCTTATGCGTCTCATGGCTTTCCTGGGATGCGGTCTCCAGGCCTATCTCCACCCATTGGCAGCCGCTGCTCTTCAGTTTGCGCAGAATACGGTCATCGGTCAGACAATTCAGTCGTGTCTGGCAGTCGTAATTGATGTCACCCTCTTTCTCCAGGAGGTCAAGGAGTTCGAGGGTGTGGTCCGGATGCAGGGTAAAGGTTTCGTCGCCCCAGTAGATGTTGTGATGGCGGCCGTAGCGGGCCCGGTAGGCGCGGATCTCTTCGAGCACGCGGTCCAGGGGGAAATAGTCGGGGCGCTGGCCGATGGTCTGGATGGTGCAGAACGTACACTTGTAGGGGCAGCCCAGAGCGTAGACCTGGCGTAAATAGCGGATGTCTTCGCCGGTACTCGCAGGGAAAAGGTCCACCTTGGGAAAGGGGATCTCGGACGGGTGCAGATCCGGATAGCGGCGCGTCGTCCGCGCGGTGGTGCCGTCGGACCGCTGGTGCACCAGGTTGCCGACGTCGGTCACGTCGCGTCCGTCGGCCAGGGCGTCGAGGAGCGCGGGGAGGGCCTGCTCGCCGCGTTCGACCACGACGTAGTCGACGCTCGGGTGGCCGGCCACCTCGTGCGCGAGCGGCGTGGCGACGACACCGCCGTACACCACGGCGGCCGCGGGATGGACCCGCTTCACGGCGTCCGAGATCTCGTACGCGTAGCAGAGGTTCACGGTCATCGGGGAGAACAGATAGACGTCTGCCGGATGCTCGCGCAACGCCGACTCGACGGCGTCCACGGCGAGGTGTCCCGGCCGTGTGAACGTGTTCGGATCGGTGTACAGGTCGACCACGTCGATGTCGTTGTAGCCGTGCGCGACGAGAACTCCGCCCAGCCAATGCATCCAGTGCGGCAGCTCCCACATGTTCTTTCTCATGTGGTCAAGACCGGGATGTGCCGCATGGTATTGAATGTCGAAGTTCCGCCAGAAATCTTTGCGCTGCGCAATAGGAACAGTAGACATGGGAGTATGCACAAAAGCGACCCGCAATTTCTCTCCAAGGAAGAGGGGACTGGGGCTGCGCACAGACGATCCAAGCGAAATCGAATTTCTAGCATGCATGTTAGATTGACGTCAAGAAGTTGAAACAAGACACGTTGCCCGAGGGGTCCTTGACGCCTTCTGGGGCGTGTGGTGTACTGCCCGTCGGCGGATCTGGATGGGGGGAACCCGTGCCGTCAGGTGAACTGTCCGAGGACCAGGATCAGGCACGGCCGACGGGTACGGGGGGCGGGTCGCCCTCTTTATGGAGCAACCCCGCATACCGAATTTTCTTAGGCGTTCAGACCCTTTCCGCGCTCGGTGACTCCTTCTCGTATGTCGCGTTGCCGCTGCTCGTCCTGCACACCACGGGTTCGGTCCTTCAGATGGGCCTCGTCACCGGGCTCACCGGTGTCGCGTCGATCCTCACCGGCCTGTTCGCCGGCGTCATCGCCGACCGCTTCGACCGCAGGCGGCTCCTCATGCTCGCCGACGGGGCGCGCTGTCTGCTCTACCTCGTGATCCCGCTGGTCTGGATCTCCGCGACGCCTCTCTGGCTGATCTACACCGTCGTCCCCATAGCGGGCTGCTTCTCGATGCTCTTCCAGGTCACCTATGTGACCGTGGTGCCCGCCATCGTGCAGCCGGACCAGATCACCAAGGCCAACGGCCACCTGTACGCGACATACGCGGTCGCCAGCGTCGCCGGACCCGCGCTCGCGGGCTTCGTGGCCTCGTCCGCGGGTCCCGCCGCCGCGATCGGCATCGACTCCGCGACCTTCGCCGTCTCCGCGCTCGGCGTTCTGCTCGTCAAGTTCGACGGCAGGCCACGGCGGTCCGACACCCCCCAACACGACAGCATCCGGGGCGAGTTCCTCGCCGGGGCGAAGTTCCTGTGGGCGCACCCCGTGCTGCGGCCGCTGACCCTGCTCCTCTCACTGATCACCTTCCTCATCTACGGCCTGACCGACCTCGTCATCTACCTGGTCAAGGACGAGCTCGGCCACCCGGACACCACGGTCGGCTGGGTCCTCACGGCCGGGACCGTCGGCTCGTTCATCGCCTCCGCTGCGGTCGCCCGGGTGCGCAAACGGCTGGGGTTCGGTGTGGCCTGGATCAGCGCGTTCTCGCTCGCGGGTTTCGCCGTCGCCGGGATCGGCCTGTCCGGGAGCGTGCCGGTCATCGCCGTGCTGATGATGATCACCCTGATGTGCACCGGCATCGCCGGCATCTCATCCATGTCACTGCGTCAGGAGGTGACCCCCAGCCATCTCCTCGGCCGGGTCACGTCCTCGTTCTGGACCATCCACACGGCGCTGGGGCCGATCGGCGCGGCCATCACCACCGCGGCCGCCGCCGGAGTCGGCGTCACCACGGTCTGTCTCGTCATCGGTGTCGTCGTCCTGGCCATCGCACTGACCGGGACGCTGACCGGCATCACCCGGCCGCACGCCGCGGACCGCCCGGCAGGAGAGGTCGCATGAGCTTCGGCACCCCCGGCACCCGGCTTCCGTCCGGGCCCGCGCCGTCCGGCGGGGACGTGCTGTCCCCGGCCCAGGAGAGCTTCTGGTTCCTGGACCGGATGCACCCCGGCACCGCGCTGTACAACGCGTGCTCGGCGATCCGCCTCACCGGACCGCTCGACCCCGAAGCGGCCGCCCGCGCCGTGGCCGAGATCGTCCGCAGGCACGACGTCCTGCGCACCCGCTTCCCGGCGGACGGCGGCGTCCCACGGGTGCGCGTCGAGCCCGAACTGCCGGTGCCCACCGCGCTGATCGACCTGACCGGACTGCACCCCGAGCACCGTGCCGCCGAGGCCCGCCGCCTCACCGAGGAGCACGCCCGGCGCCCCTTCGATCTGCAGACCGGCCCGCTGATCCGCACGGTGCTGCTGCGCTCGGCCGACGACGACCACACCTTGCTGCTCAACTGGCATCACATCATCTGCGACGGCTGGTCCCGGCAGGTCTTCCTCGACGAGTTCCTCGAACTCGTCGCCGCCCGGGCCGAGTCCCGCGACCCCGACCTGACCCCGCTGCCCGCCCAGTACGCCGATCTCGTCGCCGGGCGTCGGCACCTGCGCGCGGGCGACCCGGTATACGAGGCGGAACTGTCCTACTGGCGCGCGCAGTTGTCCGGGCTCACCGACGTCCGGCGGCTGCCTCCGGACCGCACGCCTCCCGAACGGTCCACCCCGCCCGCTGACGCCGCGCGCCGGACGCTCGACCCCGAACTGATGTGCCGCGTCGGCAAGTTGGCCCGAGCCGAACGCGTCACCCCGTTCATGGTGCTGCTCACCGCCTTCGTGATCACGCTCTCGCGCCACCTCGACCAGGACGACGTCGTGGTCGGCACGCCGAGCGCCCTGCGGGAGGAGGTCGACGCCGACCTGCTGATCGGCCCCTTCCTCAACATGCTCGCCCTGCGCACCGACCTGTCCGGCGACCCGACCGTGCGGCAGGCCCTTGCCCGGGTGCGGGAGACCTGCCTGGGCGCGTACGAACACCAGACGGTCGCCTTCCAGGACGTCGTCTCCGCCATCGGCGCCGAACGCACCGAGAGCGACAGCCAGTTCTTCGGGGTCACCTTCCAGTACATCGGCACGCCCTCCACCCGCAGGGCCGGTGGTCTGACCGCCCGCGCCGATGAGGTGGAGGTCGGCGTCGCCAAGTTCGACCTGACCGTCGACGTATTCGCCGAGGAGGGGCAGACCGACGTACTCGCCCAGTACGACAGCGATCTCTACCGGCCCGAGACCATCGACGGGCTGCTCGGCCTGTGGCAGACCGTCCTCGACGACATGACCCTCGATCCGGAGCGGCCCGTCGGCCTGACCGGTGACCTCGGCCCCGAGGAGCGCGCGCTGCTGCTCGACGCCGCGACGGGCGCCGCGGTCGCGCCCGCCGATGACTGCGTCCTCGACGTGTTCGAGCAGTGGGCCGAGCGCACGCCGGACGCGCCCGCCCTTGTGCACGGCGACACCCGGCTCACCTACGGCGAACTCGACCGCGCCGCCAACCGGCTGGCCCACCGGCTGCGCGGCGAGGGCGTCACACCCGGCTCCCGCGTCGGCATCTACATGGAGCGCTCCGCCGAGAGCGTCGTCGCGGTCCTCGCCGTGTGGAAGGCGGGCGCCGCCCATGTGCCGCTGGACCTCGACAGCCCGGCCGCCCGCCGCGCGATGATCGTCGCCGACGCGGGGGTGGGTGTGGTGGTCACCCAGGAGGGGATCGTCGCCGACCTCGCCGACGATCCCGTACGCAGTGTGGTCGCCGGCCCGGACGGCGCCGACCCCGGGCGCTTCCCGGGCAGCAGGCCCGAGCGCGGGATCGGTCGCGACAGCCTCTGTTATGTCATGTATACGTCGGGCTCGACCGGGCGCCCGAAAGGCGTCATGGCCACGCATGGATCGCTGCGGCGCATCCAGCTCGCGTGGGAGCACGCCTTCGTGCTGCGCGGACGGATCCGCAGCCATCTGCAGATGGCCAACTTCAGCTTCGACGGCTACCTCGGCGAGCTCGTCCGCTCCATAGGATCCGGCGCGACCCTCGTGGTCTGCCCCCGCGAGACACTGCTCCTGCCGGCCCGGCTGCTCCGCCTGATGCGCGACGAGGGCGTCGACGTGGCCGACTTCGTGCCCACGGTGCTGCGCACGCTGGCCGCGCACATCACAGAGAGCGGCCAGGACCTGGCCTTCCTCAAGCTGCTCATCGTCGGCTCCGACACCTTCCCCGCCGACGAGCTGGAGCGGATCCGCCGGCTGTGCGGTCCGGACACGGATGTCGTCAACTGCTACGGCCTGACCGAAGGCACCATCGACAGCACCTACTTCACCGTCGGCGCCGCCGACCAGGACACCCGGTCCGTGCTCATCGGCACCCCGCTGCCCGGCACCGAGGCGTATCTCCTCGACGACCGGATGCGCCTCGTGCCACCGGGCGTGCCCGGCACCCTGTACATCGCGGGACCCAGCCTCACCCGCGGCTATCTCGGCGCCCCGGGCCGCACCGCGGACGCCTTCGTGCCGCACCCCTTCGCCACCCGGCCCGGCGCGCGGATGTACCGGACCGGCGACCGCGGCCGCTACCGGCACGGGCCGCACGGCCTGCGCATCGAGTTCCTCGGCCGCCGCGACCACCAGCTCAAGGTGCGCGGCTACCGCGTCGAACTCGGCGAGATCGAGGCCGCGTTCCGCCGCTCACCCAGCATCCGGGACGCGGTCGTCCTCACCGCCGAGGAGCAGGGCACGAGGCGCGTCCACGCCTATCTCGTACCGAGCGCCGGGCAGGGAGACGTGGACTGGCACGCGGTGGTGCGCGAGCATCTGCCGCTGTACATGCTGCCCGACCGTCTCGTGCTGCTGCCCGAGCTTCCGCTCACCCCGAACGGCAAACTGGACCGCGCCGCGCTGCCGAAGGCCGGCGGCGCCGAGGTCGCGCCGCCCGGCACCGCCAGACCCGCCCGCACACCGGTCGAGCACACCCTGCTCGACCTGTGGCGCGGCGTGCTGCGGCGCGCGGACATCGGCGTCAACGACGACTTCTTCAGCCACGGCGGTGACTCGCTGATGGTGATGCGGGTGATCGCGGCAGCGCACGACACCTGGGGCGTGGACATCACCGTACGGGCCTTCTTCCGGGCTCCGACCGTGGCCCGACTCGCCCCGCTGGTCGAGGGGTTGCTCGCCGATCCCGCCGCACGGGGCGGGACGGACCGAAGTTCTGGCGCGCCCGACCGGATCGTCCCGGTCGCCCGCCGACGCATCGCGTACGAGGAGGGTTGAGTGACCACTGGACCGCAGCACGGCGGCGACCCGGCCGCATACCGGGTCGTCGTCAATCACGAGGAGCAGTACTCGATCTGGCCCGCCGAACAGCCGCGCCCGGCCGGCTGGGAGGACACCGGGCACGGCGGACCGCGCGAGGAGTGCCTGGCGTACATCGAGACCGTCTGGACCGACATGCGGCCGCTGAGCCTGCGCCGCCGGATCGAGCGGGAGGCCGCCGGATGACGCCGTACTACCTGGGCTGTCTCCTCGGAGACGTGCGCGGCTTCGCCGGCTGGGCCGAAGCCGCGGCGGGGGAGCAGCGGGAGCTGCCCGACGACACCGTGGTGTATCTGCGCGAGGACCTGGCCGTCGTACGCCACCCGGTGCAGGCCGACCAAGGGGTGCTGTGGGACGCGGCGACGCCGCAGTGGCGTGCCTTCTGCGCCGACGCGCTGCGGTTCGAGCCGCCCGCCGGACGGAAGTGACGGCCGTGCAGCTGCCCCACGTCATCGAGGCCCACGAGGGCGAGGAACTCCTCGGCAGGATCGGCCGGGACCGCGCCGCGATCCGCCGGCGGCTGCGCTCCGACGGCGCCGTGCTGCTGCGCGGCTTCACGGCAGGCGGCGTCGACGGGTTCGAGTCCGCGGTACGGGAACTGTCCGGCGAGGCCCCGCTGCGCTACGAGGAACGGTCGTCGCCGCGCAGCACCATCAAGGGCCGGGTGTACACCTCCACCGACTACCCGCCGCACGAAGAGATCTTCTTCCACAACGAGAACTCCTACCGCGTGTCCTGGCCGATGAGCCTGTACTTCTACTGCGTCGAGCCACCGGGCGGCAGGGGAGCGACCCCGCTCTCCGACACGCGCCGTGTGCTGAGCCTCCTCGACCCCGCCGTGCGCGAGGAGTTCGAGCGGCGCGGCTGGAAGGTGGTGCGCAACTTCGGCTCCGAGTTCGGGCTGAGCTGGCAGGAGGTCTACGACACCGACGACCGGGCCCAGGTGGAGCGGTTCTGCGCGGCCAACGGCGTCGACGTCGAATGGCGTCCGGACGGCGGCCTGCGCACGTCCTCGGTGCGCGATGCCGTCCATCGGCACCCGGAGACGGGGGAGGAGGTGTGGTTCAACCACGCGGCGATCTTCCACATCTCGACACTGTCGCCGGAGAATCGCGAGGGCATGCTCGAACTGTTCGGCGAGGAAGACCTGCCCAACCAGAGCTACTTCGGTGACGGCGCGGACATTCCCGACGACGTGATGGCGCACGTACGCGACTGCTACCGGACGGCGGCCACACGGTTCGACTGGTCCCGCGACGACGTCCTGGTCATCGACAACATGCTCACCGCGCACGGCCGGGAACCCTTCACCCGCCCCCGTACGATCGCCGTCGCCATGGCCGAGGCGGTCGCGGCGAACGGGCGGGGGTGACCGCCATGACGGGACGAACCGTGTCCGCCCTGGTGAGCGACGCGTCGTACGCCCAGGCGCGGATGTACTTCCTCGACGAACTGGCCCAACGGACCGGGGTGTTCACGGTCGCCCGTGTCCTCGACCTGACCGGTGACCTCGACCCGGCGGCCCTGGACGCGGCGGTGCGCGGATGCGTGCGCCGCCACGAGAGCCTGCGCACCTGCTTCCGCGTCCACGAGGGACAGCTGCAGCAGATCGTCACCGACCACGAGCCCGGGCTGCGCATCCTCGACCTGCGCACCCTGCTCGGGCGGGACACCCCGCCGGACGAGCAGGACCTCGTCGCCGAGCTGGCCCGCCAGGAGGCCGCCGAACCCTTTGATCTGCGGCGCGTCCCCCTGCTGCGGACCACACTGATCCGCCTCACCGACCAGCGCGCCGTCCTGCTGCTGACGCTGCATCACATCGTGGCCGACGCCTGGTCGCTGGACCTGCTCCTGCGTGAGCTCGCGGCGCTCTATCGGGCCCATGTCACCGGCGCTCCCGACGGACTTCCCGAACTTCCTTTGCAGTACGCGGATTTCGCCGCCTGGCAGCAGCGCGCCGGGACGAGCGGCGCCCATGACCGGCTCCTCGCCCACTGGCGCGAGCGCCTCCGCGACCTGCCCGAACTGCCCCTGCCCACCGACCGTCCGCGCCCTGAACAGCTCTCCTACCGAGGCCAGGAACTCTCCGTCCCGCTCGACGACCGGCTCGCGGGCCGGCTGGGTGCCCTGTGCCGAGAGGAGGAGGCGAGCCTCTTCATGGGCCTGCTCGCCGGCTTCTATGTCGCGCTGCACCGCTACAGCGGCCGGGCCGACCTCACCGTGGGCGGCACCACGTCCGGCCGGGCCCGCCCTGAGACCCAGAACGTGATCGGTTCCTTCGTGAACATGGTGGTGCTGCGGACCATGGTCCGCGACGACCACACGCTGCGGGACGTGCTGCGGGCCACCGCGGAGACCTGTCACGACGCCTACGACCACCAGGAACTGCCCTTCGAGCGGCTGGTGGCCGCGCACGGCGGCGCCCGAAGGGCCAACAGGAACCCGCTGTTCCAGATCGTGTTCCAGATGATCGCCGAGCCGGACGACGAGCTGTCCGTGCCAGGGCTTGGCATCCGGATGCGCGAGGCCGCCACCAGTGTCACCACCTTCGACCTGGTGTGCACCGTGACCAACAGGGCCGGCCGGCTCTCGGCGACCCTGGACTACGCGACCGAGCTGTGGGACCAGGACACCGTCGCGGCCCTGGGTCACGCCTGGCAGCGGGCGCTGCGGGACCTCGCAGAGCGGCCCGACCGCCCCCTGCGGGACATCGCCCTGGCCGAGGAGCGTCCGTACGCCCCGGACGTCCTGCCGGACGAGCTGCGCGGCGATGCGGCCCTCGCGGAGCTGCCCGCCGATGCCGTGCTGACCGTCCGCGACCCCTACGGTCACCCCGCGCCGCCCGGAGCGGTCGGTGAGCTCTTCCGCCGCGACAGGCCGGATGGTCCCGCGCGGCCGACCGGCGTCGCGGTGCGGTCACGCGGAGACGGCCGCCTCACGGCCGCGCCATCGCAGGACGCCGCCCCCGCACCCGCCCCGGAGCCGTCCGACAACACCGCACCCGTCGGCCCCATGGAGCGCGAACTGGCCGCACTGTGGGAGGAGTTGCTCGGCTGCACGGGCGTCGGACGGCACGACAACTTCTTCCAGTGCGGCGGCCATTCGCTGCTTGCGACGGTGCTCATCACCCACGTCCAGGAGCGCTACGGCGCCGATGTGACCCTTGAGGCGTTCTTCCGGCAGCCCACCCCCGCGGGCCTCGGCGAGGCGATCGCCACCGCCTCCGACGCCGCAGGGAAGACCGGTGCCGCGGGAGCCGATGAACTGAGCGCGCTCGTGGACGCCTTGGAGCGACAGGGGGACCATGCCTGAAGCCGACCTCGCCGAGCGGATCCAGAACCTCACGGCGAAGCAGCGCACGGAACTGCTCAGACAGCTGCGCGAGCGCGGCATCACCCCGCCGCTGAGCCTGTTCGCAGGCCCTGCCGATGGCGACGCGCCCGTGTCGTCGGGGCAGCGTCGCATCCTCTTCCTGGGCGCGCTGCAGCCGGAGAACTCCGGCTACACCAGCGTGAACCCCTTCCGGCTCACCGGGCGGCTCGACCCGGCCGTGCTCCACCGCTGCCTGAACGAGATCACGGCCCGGCACGAGATCCTGCGTACCGTGTTCCCCCTGGTCGACGGCGTCCCCGTGCAGCGCGTCCGGGCCGCCGCACGGGTCGAGCTGACCGTCGTCGACCTGCGCGGACTGCCGCCCGCACGGCGCGCCGCCGAGGCGGACCGACTCATCGAGGCCGAGCACGGCATCCCCTTCGACCTGGCGGAGACCCCGCCCGTGCGGTTCCGGCTGTTGCGGCTCTCCGCAGAGGAGTCGGTGCTCCTCTCGGTGTTCCACCACGTCCTCGTGGACGGCTGGTCCCTCGCCGTCCTGGGCCGCGAACTGACCGCTCTGTACGAGGCGTTCGCGATCGGCCTGCCGAGCCCGCTGCCGCCCCTGCCCGTGCAGTACGGCGGCTTCGCCCGCTGGCAGGCGGTCTGCGAGGACGGCGCGGAGGCCCGGCGGCAACTGGCCTACTGGGAGACGCACCTCAGCGGCGCCCCCGACCGGCTCGACCTGCCCACCGACCGGCCGCGGCCACCCGTGCAGAGCCACCGGGGAGCCACCCATCATTTCGTGGTCGACGCCGAACTGATCGACTCCCTGCGCGAGTTGGGCGTACGGCACGGAGCCACCCTCCACATGACCCTGCTCGCCGCGCTCGCCACCGTGCTCCACCGCTACAGCGGTCAGGGCGATCTGCTCATCGGCGGAGCCGTCGCCAACCGGCGGCAGAGCGAACTGCACGACCTGGTGGGCTTCTTCGCCAACTCGGTGCTTTTCCGGGTGCGCCTCGACGACGACCCCGACTTCGCGGAACACCTGGCCCGGGTGCGCCGGACCTGCCTGGAGGCGCACGACCACCAGGACGTTCCGGTGGACCTGATCGCCCAGCGCCTGTTCCCCGAGCGTGACCTCGCGCGCAATCCGCTGTACCAGGTGAATTTCACCCTGCACAACACGCCGCCCGTCACCGGCGACCCTTCCGGTCTGACGGTGACACTGCTCGACACGGCGACCGAGTCGTCCCGCTTCGACCTCGACTTCAACATCCTGGAGACCGACGAAGGACTCGACTGCCTGGTCGACTACGCCACCGACCTCTTCGACGCCGCCACCGTCGGCCGCATCTGCGACTCCCTCGGCGAACTGCTCCGTGCCGTCGCCACCGACCCCGAACGGCGCCTCTCCGCCCTGCCGGTGCTGTCCGCGCGCGAACTGCGGCGGATCGTGAACGAGTGGAACGACACCGGCACCGAGTCCTGCGCGACCCCCCTGCACGAACTGGTGGCGGCCCAGGCGTCCCGCACACCCGACGCGGTCGCGGTGAGCCGCGCGGACCACACCATGACGTACGCAGAACTCGACAGGGCGGCGAACCGGCTCGCCCACCACCTGCGGGACGCCGGCGCCAGGACCGGCACCGTGGTGGCCGTCCTGATGGACCACGGACCCCAGACAGTGACCGCGCTCCTCGCGATCCTCAAGACCGGCGCCGCCTACGTGCCGCTCGACCGCACGCATCCCGCGTCCCGTACGAACGCCATGCTCGCCGACAGCGAGGCCACCGTCCTGGTGGTGTACGACGCCCTGCCGGCGCAGGTGGACCCGGCCGGCGCCCGGGTCGTCAGGACGGCCGCCGAAGCCGACGCGATAGCGCGGCGGCCATCGGCCGCCCCCGATGTCCGTGTGTCGGCGGACGACCTGATCTACCTCATGTTCACCTCGGGCTCCACGGGCCGCCCCAAGGCGGCGCTGCTCACCCACCGCAACATCGTCAACTACCTGCTGTGGGCGAAGGATTACTACGCCGCGGCCGCGGGGACGGGCGTGCCCGTGCACTCGCCGCTCGCCTTCGACCTGACCGTGACGAGCGTCTTCGCGCCCCTGCTCGCCGGTCAGCGCGTGCTGCTCCCGACGCCGACCGCCGACGACACCCCCGACGCCGCCCTGCGCGACCTGCTGACGGACGCCGCCGACCTGAGCTTCGTCAAACTGACGCCCTCGCACCTCAGGCTCCTTGAACAGTCCGCCGACGGCGCACCGCTCGTTCTGCCCGCCCGGACGGCCATCCTCGGCGGGGAGGCCCTGCACGAGGACGCCCTGTCCGCGCTGCGCGCGGGTACGCCCGATGTCCGGATCATCAATGAGTACGGACCCACGGAGACCGCCGTGGCCTGTACCGCCTTCGACGCGGGGAGCGGCCCGCAGGCGGACAGTGGGGGCCCGGTGCCGATCGGCAGGCCGATCGCCAACGTCCGCGTCCACGTCCTGGACGAGGCGCTGCGCCCGGTGCCGGTCGGTGTGCCCGGCGAGGCGTGCGTCGGCGGTGCCGGAGTGGGCCAGGGCTACTGGGGGCGTCCCGCGCTCACCGCCGAACGCTTCGTGCCCGACCCCTTCGGCACGGTCCCGGGCGCCAGGCTGTACCGGACGGGCGACCTGGTCCGGCTGCTGCCCAGCGGTGAGCTGGAGTACCTGGGCCGCCGGGACGGACAGGTCAAGGTGCGCGGCCACCGGCTCGAACCCGCCGAGGTCGAGGCCGCGGTGCGCAGCCACCCGGAAGTGCGGCAATGCGCCGTCGAGGTGGTCAGCCGCGCGCCCGGCGACGAACGCATCGTCGCCTTCGTCTGCCTGCGGGACAGCTCGAGGAGCGAGCGGAACTGGGACGGCGACCGCGTCGAGGAATGGCGGCGGCTCTACGAGACAACCTACGGCGATCTGCCCGCCGACCGCGACGCCGACTTCAACCTCGCGGGCTGGCTCAGCAGTTACACCGGCCGGCCCCTGGACGAAGGGGAGATGCGTGCCTGGCTCGACGACACACTGCGCCGCATCGGCGCCCTGCGGCCCCGCAACGTTCTGGAGATCGGCAGCGGCACCGGCATGATCCTGCTCAACATGGCGCCCACGTGCGGGAGTTACCGGGCCACCGACCTCTCCGCCCCCGCCGTCGCGTACGTACGGGACACGGTGGCCGCCATGGAACTTCCACCCGGCCGGGTCGAGGTCCGCACGGCCCCCGCCCACCAGAGCTTCACCCCGGAGGCGGGCGACCCGGCACCCGACACGGTGGTGCTCAACTCGGTGGTCCAGTACTTCCCTTCGGCCGACTACCTCCTCGACGTGCTCCGGCAGGCCGTCGACGCGGTGCCCGACGGCGGCCACGTCTTCCTCGGCGATCTGCGCAGCCTGCCGCTGCTCGACCTGTTCCACACCTCCGTCCAGACGCACCGGGCCCCGGCGAACATGCGCATCGCCGAACTGCGGTCCAGGATCCGCCGCCAGAGCGCCCTCGACCCGGAACTGTGCGTCGACCCACGGCTGTTCGAGGAGGTGGCGGCCCGCTGGCCGCGGGTCGCGCAGGTCCGTGTGCTGCCCAAGCGCGGCCGCCATGACAACGAGCTCAACCACTACCGGTACGACGTCGTCCTCACCGTCGGCCCCGAGGAGCCCTCGCTGGAGCGCTCAGGCACGCTGCTCGACTGGGCCGCCTCACCCCTCACTCCGGACGAACTCCTGCGCCTCATCGAGCGGGAGCGCCCCGAGCGGCTCAGCCTCACCGGCGTACCCAACGCCCGGCTCGGCGCGGCGCTCGCCCTGCGCGACCTCATCGAGGAGCGTGCGCCTTCGTCCTCCGTGGGTGAACTCCGGGCCCGCGCCAGCGCACTGCCCCCGCACGGCCGCGCCCCGGAGGACTGGTGGGAGCTGGCCGATCAGTGCGCGTACGAGGTGGAACTGAGCTGGCTCGAAGGGCGGTCCGACGGCGCGTACGACGTCGTCCTGGTGCGCCGCGCTGACTGCGCCGCCCCGCCGCCCGAGACCACCGCGCACCGCTCCGCCACACCCCCCGCCGAGCTGTTCGACGCACGGCGGCACACCAACGACCCGCACTGGCGCCGTGCCTGCGCGGTGACCATTCCGGACATCGACGCCCACGTACGGAGCTGGCTGCCCGAACCGCTCCTTCCGGCCCACTACGTCCCGCTGCCCGAGATCCCGCTCACCTCGAACGGAAAGGCGGACCGCACCCAGCTGCGGCGACTCGCGGCGGACCCCGCCGTCGTGGAGCGGGCCGTCTGGGGCGTGGCCGCCCGGGAGCTCACCGCCACCGAACAGGTCGTCGCCGACATCTGGCGCGAGCTGCTCGACTGCGGTGACGTCACGCCCGACGACGACTTCTTTGGACTCGGCGGGCACTCGCTGCTCACCCTCCAGGTCGTCTTCCGCCTCCGCAAGCGCCTGGACGTCGCCCTGCCGGCGCGCGCCCCGTTCGACCACCGGACCCTCGCCGACCTCGCCGCCTGTGTCGACGCGCTGCGGGAGCCCGAGGCCGGCGCCGCACCGCCGCCGCTGACCGCCGTGCCCCGCACGGGAGTGCTGCCGGCCTCCTGCGCCCAGGAACGGCTCTGGTTCATGGACCAGTTGAACCCGGGCGATCCCCGGTACAACGTGCCGGTCTTTGACCGTATCCGCGGACCACTCGACCCCCGGGCGCTGTCCCGGGCGCTCGACGCGCTCGTCGCCCGGCACGAGGTGCTGCGGACGATGATCACCGCGCCCGACGGCGTGCCCCGGCAGGAGATCCGGCCGCCCGCGCCGGTGCCGCTCCCGCTGGTCGACCTCACCGGGCTGCCCCCGGCGGCTCGGGAAGCGGAACTGGCCCGCCTGGTGCGGGAAGAGTACCGCCGGCCCTTCGACCTGGCCGAGGGGCCGGTCATCCGTGCCCACCTGGTGCGCCTCGCCCCGCAGGACCACGCCCTCCTCCTGTCGCTGCATCACATCGTGCACGACGGCTGGTCGTTGGGCCTCTTCAACGTCGACTTCGCCGCGTTCTACGAGGCCTTCGCCGAGGGACGCGAGCCCGACCCGGCCACGCCGTCGGTCCAGTACGCCGATTACGCCGTATGGCAGCGTCGCCTGCTCGACGAGGGCCACCTGGACGCCCAACTGGCCTACTGGAAGCGCAAGTTGGCCGGAGTCGTCGATCTGCCCCTACTGGCCACAGATCACCCACGGCCCGTCCGGCCCACCGGCAGTGGCCGGCTGCTCCCCGTCTCCGTCCCGGCCGAAACGGTGGGGAAGATCCGGCGGCTGTGCCGGCAGTCCGGGGCCACTCCGTTCGCCGTGCTGCTCACCGCCCTCGGCGTGGCCCTGTGCGCCCACACGGGCGAGCGGGAGGTGACCGTCGGCACCGATGTCGCGGGCCGGACCGCCGCCGAGACGCAGGACATGCTCGGCTTCTTCGTCAACCAGCTGACGCTGCGCGTCGACCTTGCGGGCGACCCGACCCGCAGTGAGCTCCTCGCGCGCGTCCACGGCACGGTGCTCGAAGCGCTCAGCCACCAGGACGTGCCCTTCGAGCGGGTCGTCCAGGCGCTCAACCCGCCCCGCAGCCGCCGGCACAGCCCGCTGTTCCAGACCAAGCTCGTACTGAACAACACGCCGGGACGGTCCGGCGTCGAACTTCCGGGCCTGCGCATCGAACCCGTCCAGGCAGGACTCGACACCACCAGGTCCGACGTGGCGCTCGTCCTGCAGGAGAGCCAGGCGGTGCGGGACGGCATCAGCCCGTCATCCGACGCGGACGGGGAGATCACCGGATTCCTGGAGTACAGCACCGAGCTGTTCGATGAGCCGACCATGACGAAGCTGCTCGACGACTTCGAGCGCGCCCTCGACTCGCTGACCGACGACGCCCCGGGGACAGGTGTCGCTTGATGAAGCCGCTCTCGACGTATCTCAACGGGGGGACCGCCGTGCGCGCCGAGGACGAGGCCCTTGCACTCACCGATGACGCACGGGCCGCATTCGACGCGGGCCGGGAGCTGGCCGCGACAGGGGAGTACCGCGCGGCGATCGGCCTGCTCCAGGCGGCTGCCGGGGACCCCCAACTGCGGGCGCGGGCCCTGTACTTGGCCGGTGAGTGCTTCGAGCGGCTCGGGGCGGAATCGGCCGCCGCCATCGCCTTCCAGCAGGCAGCGCTGAGCGGTCCCGGCGAGGACGACAAGCGCCTGCTCTACGACAGCGCACGGGCTCTGCAGGGGGAGGGCAGGCACGCCGAAGCCGCCGAGCGCTTCGAGACGCTGCTCGCCTGGGACGCCACGTACGAGGACGCCTGGAAGCACCATGAGGACAGCCGGACACGCGCCGGCTCGACCGCCCGGGACACGGTGCGACCGCACAGCTCCGAGACGCTCGTCAGAGACCTGGAGGCGCGCGGTCTGCTCGGGAACTCCGACTCCCGCATCGCGGCGTACGACGCCTTGTTCTACGTCCAGTTCGACCACACCGGCCTGCACGACAGCGTCAAGAAGCGGCTTGAACTCGTCCAGCTGCTCACCGCCGTCGGAGATGTCTCCGCCGTGCGCACCTCGCTCGACGTGGGCAGCGGCACCTTGCGCTACCCCCAGGTCCTGAACCGGTTCGGGGTGCGGTCGTACGGGATCGACCTCAGCGACGCGGGTGTCCGCGTCTGCGTGGACGAGCGGTGGGCGGCGGGCCGGTTCGCCGTCGCGGACGGCACGGCGATGCCCTTCCGCGACGGCTCCTTCGACCTCGTCACCTGCATGATGGGCACGGTCAACCACCTGTCGGCGGACCAGCGCGCACGCTTCCTCGCCGAGTCGTTCCGCACGCTGCGGCCCGGCGGGCTCCTGGTGGTGAGCGCATGGGATCCCGCGTGCCGCTTCCAGACGTTCCTTTCCTTCTACTCCCCGGCGGAAATGGCCCAGCTGCGCGGGCAGTTGACCGAGCGGGAGCCGCTGCGCGCGGAGTGCGCGGCGGCGGGCTTCGGCGAGGTGCGCACCACGCCGTTCTGCACGGCCCCCGACTGGTTGGTGACGGGGGCCGGCGCGGCAGGGACGAACGCCGACCACCTGGCCCGCCTCGCGGAGCTCGACCGGGAACGCGCGGCACACGATCCGGCGGGCGCAGGCCAGATGTTCCTGCTCAGCGCGCGTCGCTGACCCCACTCCCGCCGAACACGTCCGCGAGGCTGTCCGCCGTGAGGAAGCGGATGCTGCGTACGGCGATTCCCTCGCGCCGGCAGGCGGTGGCGAGCTTCATCGCCGTGATCGAATCCCCGCCCAGGTCGACGAAGTTGTCACCGGCGCGGACACCGCGTACGCCGAGAACCCGCTCGCACAGGGCGCACACCTTGCGCAGGATGTCGCCGGGTCCGCCGCTGCCGGGTTCGGCTTCCGCGCGACGGGAATGCGTCGCCCGGGTCTCCTTCTCGAACAGGTCCTGAAGGAGTCGGCGGTCGAGCTTGCCGTGGCGGGTGAGCGGGAGTTCGTCGAGGGTCGAGAAGTGCTGGGGGACCATGTACGGCGGGACGGAGGCTTCGAGCCGGGCCCGCAGCCGTTCCGGGTCGAGGTCCGGCGAGCCGCTCCCGTCCGGGACGACGAACGCGGCGAGCACGCTCCGCGGCTCGCGCGCCTTCACCACCGCTGCCGCGCCTATGCCCTCCATCGCGCACAACAGCGCCTCGATCTCGGCGAGTTCCACGCGGTGGCCGCGGATCTTCACCTGCCCGTCGGCCCGGCCCACGACGACCGGCCGGCCACTCGGATCGAGGCGTACGAGATCTCCCGTGCGGTAGACGCGCCCCTCGCCGTCGGGCAGCGCACTGAACGCGCGGTCCGTGGCATCGGGGAGGTTGAGATAGCCGCGGGCGACACCCGCCCCGCTGATGACCAACTCGCCCACGCCTTGGGCTGCTTGCTCCTCATCGGTGTCGTCCACGGTCAGGCGCGTGCGCGGAATGGGGTGGCCGATCGGCAGCGGGTCGTCCGGCGCGTACTCCTCGATGCGGAACCCGGCGGTCTCGTCGAGGCGGAGGAAGCAGCGGCCCACCACGGTCTCCGTCGGACCGTAGTGGTTGTAGACCACCGAGTCCGGGAACAGCCGTCGCAGGGCCGTGAGATGGCGGGCGCGCAGGATCTCGCCGCCGACGACGAACTGCCGCGGCCCGCGCAGCCCCCGCCGGTCACCGAGCCGGGCCGTGAGCATCTCGATGTGCGAGGGGGTCAGGCGCACCAGGTCCAAGTCCGGGTTCTGGACGGCCGTCGCGAGATCCTCGGGTTCCTGGTGCTGCGGGGCGAGGTGGAGCGTGCCGCCGGTGACGAGCGGCAGGAAGAGGCTCGTCAGGGAGAAGTCGAAGCTGAGCGGCGTGTGCAGATAGGCGTCGGCAGGCCGTCCGCCGGAGAACTCGGACACCGTCCAGCCGACATAGTTCGACAGGCCGGAGTGTTCCACCGCCACGCCCTTGGGGTGTCCGGTGGAGCCGGAGGTGTACAGGACGTAGGCGAGGCGCGCGGGATCCGGGGCCTCCGGCTGTACGGGGCTGCTCGTCGCGCGCGCGGCACCTGCGCGCAGATTCACGGTCCGCACGGATGTCCCCGCAAGGCGGTGGCGGTGCTCGGTATCGGTGACGGCGAGTTTCATCGACGTGTCATGCACCATGAACGCCAGCCGCTCCGGCGGGAGATCGGTGCCCAGCGGCACATAGGCGCCGCCCGCCCGCAGGACGGCGAGGAGACCGACGACGAGGCCGGGCGAACGACCGGCAAGGAGCCCCACCGCCTGCTCCGGACCGACGCCACGCTCCAGGAGTTCCCCGGACAACTGGCCGACTCTGGAGTGCAGTTCGCCATAGCTGATCCGTACGTCGCCCTGGACGACGGCCGGCGAGTCGGGCCGCTGCTCCGCCTGCCCGGCGAACCAGTCGTATACGGAGCCGTCCATGGATTCGTCTGTGGAGGAGAGATGCTCGTCGTTCCGTGCCGATTCCTGGTCCACCGCTCCGACTCCCGTTCTCGCGTGGTGACAAAGTGACCCGGCGACCCCGGCGCGACAGCCGTTCACGGTGTCACCATGCGGCGCATGCAGGCAGCGTACATAGACGATTTCGGGCCGCCCGACGCCATCCGTCATCGACTATCGCGATCCCCGACTCCCCGAGCGAGTACGGGAGTTGTCCCCGCACGGCGTCGACCTGGCCGGTCTCCCGTCACGGCCGGTGCTCCCGGTGGGCCCGCTCTATCTCAAGGGGGGCCTCCCGTGCCGCGCGGCGCTCTCGTGATGTCAGGCGGCGTGCTTCACGTGGCGGACCAGCCACATCAGCAGGGCGTCCAGGTCGGCGGCGGCCGAGAGGACCCGGTCGACGGCCTCGGGGGTGTGCAGCCACTCCTCGCAGCCGAGGGGGCGGGCGGCGATCAGCGAACGGTGGCGCAGCAGGTTCGTACGGGAGTGGTCCGTCGGATAGCCGCGCGGGGGGCGTTTCATCACGTCCCCGGAGATGTCGTAGCCCTTCTTCCGTACGTCCTCGACGATGGCGGACAGTTCGCGGCCGCTCCCCTCGGAGGCCACGGCTTTGCGGAACATGTCCACCTGGCGGGGATCGGGGTACCACCAGGCGCCCTGGATCCGCAGGCCGTCCAGGGAGAACCGGAGATTGATCTCGATCTTGCGGCCGAGCCGGATCACCGCGCTCTGGTGCTGCCACCACCAGGAGTCGGTGCGGTAGTGCCAGACGGAGAAGTCCTCGTATCGGGGGTCGGTGTCCGCGACCTCGTTGAGCAGGGCGATCATCGGCTGCCGGACCAGACGTTCACGGTCCGCGCGGCAGCGCTCGCGGGTCGCGTGGGTCGGCTCGCCCTGGAGCTGCCACAACACGTCCATGGCCTGCTCCGGCCAGCCGGTGAACTGTCCGCGCATGCGGGCAGGTTAGCTCACCCATGGTCCGCGCCCGGAGAGTGAGACGCCACCGCGTCCGCTTCGGCGTCAACTTCCGGCTCGGGCGCGGGATTCATCGGCCGTACGGGAATGAGTGAGGCGACGGCGGCCGCCGCGAGGGCCACACCGCAGCCCATCAGCATGGCGGCGCGGAAGCCGCCCTCCGACGGCAGCAGGTGGCCACCGAAGTCCGTCGTCAGCTGTGCGAGGACCACACCGATCACGGCGGCCGAGACGGAGCTGCCGATCGAACGCATCAGCGTGTTGAAGCTGTTGGCCGAAGCGGTCTCCTCCTGCGGCACGGCCCCCATGATCAGGGCCGGCATCGCCCCGTAGGCCAGGCCGACGCCCGCGTTGCAGACGATGGTCACGGCGAGCAGGCCCCAGGTCGAGCCGAGCAGGAGCAGCGAAGAGGCGTAGCCGACGGCGATGACCAGGCTGCCGACGGACAGCGTGACCTTGGGGCCGCGGGCCGCAGAGAGCTTGGCGCCGAGCGGGGCGAGGGCCATCATCATCAGGCCCGCCGGGGCCATCCACAGACCCATGGCCATCATCGACTGACCCAGGCCGTGGCCGGTGGCCTCGGGCAGTTGAAGCAGCTGCGGCACGACGAGCGACTGGGCGTACATCGCGAAACCGACAAGCACCGAGGCCGCGTTGGTCATCAGGACCTGCGGGCGTGCGGTGACGCGCAGGTCGACCAGCGGCTCGGCGCTGCGCAGCTCCCACCAACCCCAGGTGAGCAACACGACGACGGCCGCGGCGAAGAGACCGAGCGTCGTCCCGCTCGCCCAGCCCCAGTCGGAGCCCTTGGACACGGCGAGCAGCAGACAGATCAGGCCGCTGCCGAGGCCGATCGCGCCCAGGAGATCAAAGCGGCCGGCAGCGGCCCGCACCCGCCCCGCGGGCACGAACAGCCAGGCAAGGGCGCCGACCAGAAGACTCAGCGCAGCGGCGACCCAGAACAGCACGCGCCAGCTCGCGTTCTCGGCGACGGCCGCCGAGAACGGCAGGCCGAGCGCGCCGCCCACGCCCATGGACGCGCTCATCAGGGCGATGGAGGAACCCAGGCGCTCGGGCGGCAGCACATCGCGCAGCAGGCTGACGCCCAGCGGCACCACGCCCATGCCCAGGCCCTGCAGTCCGCGCCCGACGATCATCGGCACGACGGAGGAGGACAGTGCGCAGACCACCGAGCCCGCGACGAGCGGCAGCACGGAGACGAGCAGCATGCGGCGCTTGCCGTACATGTCACCGAGCCGCCCGGCCACCGGAGTCGCCACCGCCGCGGAGAGCAGCGTGGCCGTGACCACCCAGGACGCGTTCGACGCGGACGTGTCGAGCATGCTCGGCAGATCGCCGATCAGCGGCACCACCAGCGTCTGCATGACCGCGGCGACGATGCCCGCGAGGGCGAGTACGCCGACGATGCGCCCCGGACGCACAGCGGACTCATCGGGCTCGGATCTGACCACTGGCTTCTCCCTCGACTCTGCACGACGCCTTCGGCCCCGCAGGATGCGACGCCCTCGGCCCGCACGGTGATGTGCACTATACATATGACATGCATCATGCATGCGCCGAGTACGATGCATCATGTGCGGCAGGGCCGGTGCGGGCAGCCCTGCCCTGTAAAGCGCCGGGAGTCGGAGGATGCCTCACATGGAGAAGCCCGTTGGCCGGGTCGAGTTCGAGACCATGCTGCTCGGGCGGCACTCGCACCTGTACAACCCCCGGACGCGCGCCACCGGCGGGCGCCTGGACCGCAGTGCGTACGTCCTGCTCAGCCGCATCCAGATGGACGGGCCGATGTCCATCGGCCAGCTCAGCGAGGCCTTCGGGCTCGACGCGTCCACCCTGAACCGGCAGACCGCGGCCATGCTGCGCGCCGGACTCGTCGAACGCATCCCCGACCCCGACGGCGGCCTGGCCCGCAAGTTCCGCATCTCCGCCGAGGGCGAGCATCAACTCGACGCCGACCGCGCCGATTACACCGGAGGCTTGGAGAAGGTGTTCAGCGACTGGGCGCCGGAGGACGTGGCCACCTTCGCCGACTACCTCCAGCGCTTCAACGGCGACATCGAGCGGCTCGAAGGGCACCCCTGGCCGCGCCCTTGAGGGGCTTACTTCTTGAGGCTCTCCATCGCCGTACGGGTGTCGGTCTCCAGCATCTTCCGGACCTCGGCCTCCTTTGGCTGGGCGGCCTTGTCGTCCGGGGCTCCGTAAGAGCTCCAGTGCATCTGGATCGTGAACCAGCCCGCGCGCACGGCGAGCGTCATGCTGGTGAGGGAGTCCTTGTCCGTGCCGCTCTTCTCGGTCACCAGATACGCCTCGTCGCCGATGCCGCTCACGGCCTTCGTCGTGTAGCCGTACGTCTTCTGCGACTGGTCCTCGAACGCCTTCCACTCCGAGGCGAACTCGCCCGCCGGGTCGGTCGTCTTGTGCCACCGGGCGGTGGAGTAGACGTAGGTGCTCGCGTACGAGTCGGCGGCCGCCGCCGGGTCCTTCAGCTTGTGGCTGCAGTAGCTCTGGTCGAGCCCCTTCTGCCGGGAGCCGTAGTGCGTGGTCGCGGTGGAGTCCGTGTCGAGCGTGTACTCCTTCTGGAACGCCTCGAGCTTCGTGGCGTCGCAGAGGTTCTTCGTGTACTGGTGACCGGCGAAGTCCGCGTCGCCGCCGTCGCCCGAGCCGAGGTTGCCGGTGGCGAAGAGCGCCCCCGCCCACAGGGCCGACGCCACGACCACGCCGCCGAGCCCCCAGGCCCACCCCGGCGTCGGTCTGCGTGGACCGGCCGGAGGCGCCGGCGGGCCGCCCACGGGAGCCGGGGGCTGGCCGTAAGGGCCCGGCTGCTGGGCGTACGGGCCGGGCTGCTGGCCGTAGGGCTGAGGGGGTACCGCGCCCGGAGGCTGCTGGTACGGATTGGGGTTCGGGTTCGGCTGGTACGGGCCCGGCTGCGGCGGGTTCGGTATCGACATAAGCGGCAATGTACAGCGGCCGGGCGGCTCTCCCGGCGTGTGGGCCGCGGGCTCTCCCGGCGTGCGGCCGCGGGCGCCGGGGCCTGGCCGACCTGCGGCGGCGCCTCTCAAGTAAGGTCACCCTTATCGACTCCTGGAGGCCTCCCCATGCCGCTGACCGCTCCCCCCGACGGGACCACCCGCCGGCCGCCCCGCATCGCCCGGCCGCGGCCCGTAGAGCGCGCGTCCAGTGCCTGGGTGGACCGGGCCGTGGAGCGGGGCGACTTCTGGGGAGCCGTACGGGCGGCGGGCGGGGCGCCGATCGTCGAGCCCGATCCGCAGGGCGATGCCGACCACCGGGTGGTCACCTTCCTGTGGCGGGGGAGCGAGGCGGCACGTGCAGTCCTCGTACTCCCGAACAAGATCGTTGATCCGCGTGACCTCGCGCGCAATCTGATGGAGCGCGTACCGGGCACCGACATCTGGCACTGGTCGATCCGGATGCGCGCCGACTGGCGGGCCACCTACACCCTCTGCGTGGACGAGGGCGAAGGGCCGCAAGGGCAAGGCGAGTACTGGGCCTGGCTGCGCGGCCGCCAGCAGGGCGACCCGCTGAACTCCCGGACCCTGGCCCGGCGTTGGGGCGGCGATCCGGTGTCGTACGTCGAGCTGCCGGGGGCCCCGCGCGGCGAGGACTGGCAGCGGCGCGATGGCGTCGCGCGCGGTACCGTCACCACCCACACCGTCCGCAGCGAGCTGCTCGGCAACGAGCGTCCCGTCCATGTGTACGAGCCGCCGGGCGGCGGGGACGACCTGCCCGTCCTCGTCCTGATGGACGGCGAGATGTGGCAGCCGGGCCTCGATGTCGCCGCGCTCCTGGACAACCTCATCGCGGACGGCCGCATCCCGCCGCTGGTCGCCCTGCTTCCCGATTCCCTGGACTCGGACCTGCGCTGGGCCGAACTCGCCTGCAACGAACGCTTCGTGGGGTTCCTGGAGCGCGAACTGCTGCCCTGGGCGGCGGGGCGCCTTCCGCTGACCGACGACCCGGCCCGCACCGTCGTCGCGGGCCAGAGCCTCGGCGGCCTCACCGCCGCCTATGCGGCCTTCGCGGCGCCGGGACGCTTCGGCCGGGTCCTTGCGCAGTCCGGGTCCTTCTGGTGGCCCGACGGCCCCGACCTCGATAGCTCCGAGTGGCTGACCGGCCGCATCGCCGCGAGCGAGAAGCTGCCCGTCCGGTTCTGGCTCTCGGCCGGTGAGCAGGAATGGGTGGCACTCCCCGCCCTGCGCAGGCTGCGCGACACCTTGCGGGAGAAGGGGTACGACGACGCCGTGTACCGCGAGTACAACGGCGGGCACGACTATCTCTGCTGGCGCACCGAGCTGGCGGACGGGCTCGTAGGCCTGCTGGGCGCTCAGGCGGCGACCGCGACCGCCGCCGCGTAGCCCTCGGGGACGGTCACGTCCGTCACCTGCCAGCCCGGCACCGGCGTGGGTACGGACCCGGTGCCCACCAGCAGTGCCGTCATCCCGTCACCGGCGAGACCCGCGCCCGTCCCCTTCAGGCACGCCTCCTTGCGGGTCCAGCAGCGGGCGAAGGCGAGCGGCCGCTCGGGGGCCGGGAGCGCGGCCAGTTGGGCCCGCTCCCAGGGGTGCAGGGCCGCCGCCACGTCGTCCACCACGCTCGCCGCGGGCAGCCGCTCGATGTCGACGCCGACCGGACGGTCCGCGAAGGCGAGCAGGGCGAGGCCGCCCGTGTGCGACAGCGAGAAGTGCGGGCCCGCGCCCCCGGCCACGGCGGGACGGCCGTGCGGCCCGCCGCATCCGGGGCACGGCAGACGCACGAGCTCCACCGCCGCCGGTTCGACGGACAGATACGCGCCGAGCCTGCGCCGCAGCGCGGTGTGCGCCGCCACGTACACCGCACGGTCCGCGGGACGCCGCAACGCCGCCGCCCGGCGCCGCTCATCGGCATCGAGTACCGAGACGTCGATGTCGCAGAGCGGGGCCGGGCGTACGAGGTGGAGATCCGTCACGCGGGCGGAGCCTGGAGATGGGCCACGCAACGGCCGTACGGCTCAGGGCCGTACACCGTCCGCCATCCCTCGGGAGCCGCGCGGAACGCCGGCCACAGGGAGTGCTCGCCGCGCGCGTTCTCCAGGACCAGATGCGTCGGCTCCGCGGCGTCGTCCGCGCCGGTCGGATCGAAGGGTCCTGCTGTGATCGTCATGCGTGGTCCAGCTCCTTGAGTCGGGTGGCGAGGACGGCGCAGATCTCGTCGAGACGCCGCGGCTGGGTCAACTCCGGGTGCAGACAGTCCACATCGTGGTTGTCGATCTCACCACTGACGTACGGCGCCCAGGCTTCGCGCGTCAGCCAGTCCTCGGCGCGCGGCGCGGACGCCGTGAAGAACAGCGCGTCGCCGTCGAAGGCCCGGTGGTCGTGCTCACGCATCAGCCGCGCGTTGTTGACCACGATGTCGATCACCGCGGTGAGAGTCCGGTCGGGAAGACCGGCCAGGGCGCTGCCCTCGCGGTGCAGCGTCGCCAGGACGTCTTCGCGGGTCAGCTCGCCTGTCCGGTCGTAACCGGCCATCCGCAGCAGCGCCGTCAGGGCGTCCGCCTCGGCCGGGATCGCCGAGTCGCGCCACTGGTCCGACGGGTAGGCGTCGAGCAGTGCGAGCAACTCGACCTGCTCGCCCGCCTCTTGGAGGAGTACGGCGACGGTGTGCGCGAGGACGCCGCCGACCGACCAGCCGAGCAGCCGGTAGGGGCCGTGCGGCTGTGCGCCGCGCAGGGCGTCCACGTACTCGGCCGCCATGTCCTCCATCGAGGACGGGAGTTGCCCCTCGCCGTGCAGACCGTGCGCCTGCAGCCCGTACACCGGCTGCCCCGGGTCGAGCCGCGAGAGGAGACCCGAGTAGCACCAGCTGATGCCGCCCGCGGGGTGGAACGCGAACAGCGGGGTGCGGTCGCCGCCCGCGCGCAGCGGGAGCAGCACGTCCAGGGCGTGATCGGCCTCGCCACGGTCCGCGTCCAGGTGGGCGGCGAGCGCCGCCGGGGTCTGCGCCTGGAAGAGCGTGCCGATGGTGAGCTCCGCGCCCAGCGTGTCACGGACCCTGGCGACGAGCCGGGCCGCGAGCAGCGAGGTGCCGCCGAGGTCGAAGAACGCGTCGTCCACGCCCAGTTGGGGCACGCCGAGGATCTCGGCGAAGAGCCGGGTGAGGGTCTCCTCGCGGTGGCCGCTGGGCACCCGGCCGCCGTCGGCCGACCCCTCGAAGGAAGGGGCGGGCAGCGCGCGCCGGTCCAGCTTGCCGTTCGGGCTGAGCGGGAAGTCGTCCAGGACCACGATCGCGCCCGGAACCATGTAGTCCGGCAGCGTCCGGGCGAGACGGGTGCGCAGCGCCTCGGGGTCCGGGGCCCCCGCCCCGTCGGCCGTGACGTACCCGACGAGCCGCTGGTCGCCCGGACGGTCCTCGCGGACCAGGACGCTGGCCGCGCTCACCGCCGGATCGCCGGCCAACTCGGCCTCGATCTCGCCCAGTTCGATGCGCAGGCCGCGCAGCTTCACCTGGTGGTCGGTGCGGCCCAGGTACTCGATCTCGCCGTGTTCCGTCCAGCGCGCCAGGTCGCCCGTGCGGTACATCCGGGTGCCGGACGGGCCGTAGGGGTCGGCGACGAAACGGGACGCGGTCAGCTCGGGGCGTCCCAGGTACTCGATCGCCAGCTGGGTGCCGGCGAGGAACAACTCGCCCTGCACGCCGGGCGGGCACGGCTGGAGCGCCGCGTCCAGGACGTACAGACGGGTGTTCCAGACGGGCTTGCCGATCGGGACGGGGCCCGTCGCGGCGGTCGCGCACGGGTGGTACGTCACATCGACGGCCGCCTCGGTCGGACCGTACAGATTGTGCAGCGGTACGCCGTCCAGGACGCGCCCGAAGTCGCGGACCGTCTCGCGCGGCAGCGCCTCGCCGCTGCAGAAGACGTGCCGCAGGCCCGAGCAGTCCGCCGCGGCGGGCTCGGCCAGGAACACCTGGAGCATCGACGGCACGAAGTGGCAGACGGTGACGGCCTGTTCGCGGATGACGCGGGCCAGATACGCCGGATCCTTGTGACCGCCCGGGTCGGCGACGACCAGCGTCGCGCCGACCCGCAGCGCCCAGAAGAACTCCCACACCGACACGTCGAATCCGGACGGCGTCTTCTGCAACACCCGGTCACCGGGGGCGAGTTCGTACTCGTGCTGCATCCAGCGCAGCCGGTTGTCGATCGCCGAGTGCGGCACGACGACGCCCTTGGGGCGGCCCGTCGAACCGGAGGTGTAGATGACGTACGCCGGGTGGTGCGGGGTGAGCGCGCGCGGCGGGTCGTAGCTCCCGTACGGCGTCGTGTCCAGGCGGTCGAGGGCGACGAGCGGGATGCCCGACGCGGGCACCCGGTCCGCGCGGTCCGCGATCACGCAGGCCGGATCGGCGTCGCCCAGCATGTACGCGAGGCGGTCCGCCGGATAGTCCGGGTCCAGCGGGAGATAGGCGCCGCCCGCCTTGAGCACGGCGAGGAGCGTGACCACCAGGTCGAGGGAGCGGGGCACCGCCACCGCGGCGAGGGCGCCCGGCCGTACGCCGATCTCGATCAGATGGTGGGCGAGCCGGTTCGCGCGGGCGTTCAGCTCGGCGTACGTCAGCTCCTTGTCGCCGAAGACGAGGGCCGTGGCGTCCGGGGTGCGGACCGTCTGGGCCTCGATCGGGCCGATCAGCGTGGTGGGCGGCACCGGGTGCGCGGTGGCGTTGAACTCCTCGATGACAAGGGCGAGTTCGGAGCGGCGCGCGATGGTGTGCTCGGCGAGCGCGGCATGCGGCTCGGCCTGCGAGAGGCGCTCCAGGAGCTCCATGAACCGCGCCTGGTGCACGCCGAGTTCGTCCGGCTCGTACAGGGCCGGATTGCCGTCGTAGTCGATGCGCAGGCCGCTGCCGTCCGCGCGGTCGTAGATGTTGACCGTGAGGTCGTCGACCGGCCCCGCCGACAGGTTGTGGGCGTCGGTGCGGGCACCCGCGAAGGTCAGGCCGTAGTCGAACGGCATCACGTTGACCAGGGGCCCGACCAGCGAGCGGCCGTCGCCCAGGAGGCCCAGGTCGCGGCGGATGTCCTCGTAGCGGTAGCGCTGGTGGCGGCGGGCGGCGCGGATGCCGAGCACCACCTGCCGGGTCAGCTCGGCGAACGTCGCCTGCGGGGTGACGGTGAGCCGCAGCGGCAGCACGTTCATCACCATGCCGGGCACGCGGAGCGCCACCGAACCCATCCGGCCCATCATCGGCAGACCGAGCACCACCTCGGCGGAGCCGGTGGCCCGCGAGACGTACAGCGCCTGCGCGGCGACGAGCACCTCCGGCCAGGTCGCCCGCATCGAGGTCGCCGACTCCCGCAGCCGCGACGTCGCTTCGGGGGAGAGGTGGGCGGTGCGGCGGTGGAAGGTGCGGGAGGGCAGGGCGGTGCGCCCGGCCAGGTTCGGCGCGTCGGGGCGGTCGCAGAAGGCCTCGCCCCAGTGCCTGCGGTCCTTGTCGTACGTCTCGGAAGCGCGGTAGGCGGTGTCCTCGTCGACCAGGTCGGCGAGCCGCCCGAAGGGACTGTCGGCCGGGGTCTCGCCCGCGGCGAGCGCGGTGTAGACGTCGGCGGTGCGGCGGGCGAGGAGCGAGTAGCCGAAGCCGTCCATCACGATGTGGTGCACCCGCTGGTACCACAGCCACCGCTCGTCGCCCACGCGGAACAGCGCGTGCGCGAACAGCGGCCCCGCCGCCAGGTCGAACGGCGTGGCGAGGTCCTCGCGCATCCACGCCCGCGCCTCGGCGTCCGGGTCCGCGGCGGCGCGCAGATCGCGCACCTTCAGCGGCAGCGTGGGGTCGGTGACCTCCAACTGGCTCGGCCCTTCGGCCCCTTCGATGATCCGTACGCGCAGGGCGTCGGCCTCGGAGACGACCTGCCGCAGCGCGTCCGCGAACACGGACGGGTCGATCGGCCCGTGGATCTCCAGGCACTCGGCGGTGTTCTGGGCCGGGCTCCCGGGGTCGAGGGCCTGGGCGAACCACATGCCCGACTGGGCAGCGGTGAGCCTCATGCGGAGGCTCCCAGAATCGGCGCCCAGGCCTCGATGGCGGGCTGCTCGGCCAGGTCGACGAAGGTGGCGGTGATCTCGTGCTCCCGGCGCCAGCGCTCGATGAGCGCCATGATGCGTACGGAGTCGAGGCCGTAGTCGACCAGGTTCTCGTCGACGGGAATGTCGGCCGGGTCCTCGCCGAGCACGTCCGCGACGTCCGCCCGGATGATTTCCACGCTGAGCGCCATGTCAGATCCCCTTCAGAACCGCGTCGGTGGTGGTGACGACCGCGCAGCGGCCCGCCGCGTAGCGCAGCGCCATGTCGTGGTCCTCGCGGGAGAAGTCGGCGACGGCGTCGGCCACGACGAACGCCTGCACGTCACGCATCCACGCGTCGCACGCCGTCATCAGGACGCCGATGTGCGCGTACACGCCGACGATCACGATCTGGTCCCGGCCCGCATCGCGCATCCGCTCCTCGAGGTCGGTACGGACGTACGCGCTGTACTTCCACTTCGTGATCACCGTGTCGCCGGGCTCCGGCGCGACCGGACCCGCGATCGCCTTCGCGTGCTCGTCGTCCGGCAGGCCAGGGCCCCAGAAGTCCTGCTGGAGACCGCGCTCTTCGGGGGACTGGCCGCCCGGCTGGGCCGAGTACAGGACCGGCATGCCGGCCGCGCGCGCCGCCTTCGCCAACTCGCCCACGTTGGCGAGGAGTTCGGTGGTCGGCGAGGTGTCGGGGGTGTACGCGGTCAGGAAGTGGTTCTGCAGGTCGTGGACGAGCAGCACCGCCCGCCGCGGGTCGACGTTCCACGCGACGCGGTTGTCGGGCAGTTCTTCGGGTGCGGGCATCGGGTACGGCGTGACGGCAGGGAGCGCCATGGTCGGTGGCCTTTCGGTGAAGCTCAGGAATGCGGGAGGAACGGGTGCTGCTCAGCTGTCCGGGGTCGCGGCGCTCGTCCGCTGGTCCTTCTTGCTGACCTTGCCGATGCCGGTCTGCGGGAAGGCGGTCACGAACTCCACCCGGTCGGGCACCTTGTACGCGGCGAGCCCCCGCTCGCGCACGAACTTCTTGATGGTGACCGGCTTGAGCGGTTCGGCGTCCTCGCGCGGGATGACATAGGCGAGGGTCCGCTCGCCCAGGTACTCGTCGGGGACGGCGACGACCGACACGTCGTGGACGTGCGGGTGGCCGAGGATGATGTTCTCGACCTCCTCCGGGGCGATCTTCTCGCCGCCCCGGTTGATCTGGTCCTTCGCCCGGCCCTCGACCACCAGGTGGCCGGTGGGCGTGCGGCTGACGATGTCGCCCGTGCGGTAGAAGCCGTCGGCGGTGAACGAGCGTGCGTTGTGCTCGGGGGCGCGCCAATAGCCACGGATGGTGTAGGGGCCGCGGGTCAGCAGATGGCCGGACTCGCCGTCGGGCACGTCCTGGTCGGCGTCGTCCACGATGCGGATCTCGTCGGCGGGGGAGATCGGCCGCCCCTGCGTGGTGACGATCGTCTCGGCCGGGTCGTCCAGGCGCGTGTAGTTGACCAGGCCCTCGGCCATCCCGAAGACCTGCTGCAGGGTGCAGCCGAGCGCGGGGGCGACCCGGCGGGCCGCCGCCTCGCTGAACTTCGCGCCGCCCACGAGCAGCACGTCGAGGCTGGAGATGTCGTACGGAGTGGTGCGTCCCGCGTCGGTCCACACCAGGGCGAGCGGCGGGACGAGACCGGTGATGGTCACCTTCTCCCGCTCGATGATCGGGAACGCGGTGTCCGGGTCGGGCAGCGGGCACATCACGACGCGGCCGCCCGCGTACAGCAGACCCAGCGAACCCGGCGACGAGAGCGGGAAGTTGTGCGCCGCGGGCAGCGCCACGAGGTAGACGGACTCCTCGGTCACCCCGCAGAGCTCGTTGGAGCCCCACAGCGAGTACATGTAGTCGTCGTGGGTGCGGGGGATCAGCTTGGGTACGCCGGTGCTGCCGCCGGACAGCTGGAGGAACGCGAGGTCGGACGGCGCGGGTCCTTCGATCTCGACCGGCTCGCACGGCACGTCGGCGAGCGCCGTGTGCTCGCCGGGCTCGCCCACCACGAACACGTCGCGCAGCGTGGGCACTTCGGCGCGGACCTTCGCCGCGAGGTCGCGGTGGTCGAAGCCGCCGACCCGGTCGGGGATGACGTAGGCGACGGCCTCGGTGAACTCGCAGAAGTAGTGGATCTCCGTCTCGCGGTGCGCGGGCAGCGCGAAGACCGGCAGGGCGCCGATCCGGAAGAGCGCGAAGACCACCTCGAAGAACTCGGCGACGTTCGGGAGCTGGACGACGACCCGGTCGCCCTTGGTGATGCCGCGGGCGGCGAATCCGGCGGCCAACCGGTCGGCGCGCACGTCGAGTTCGCCGTACGTCCAGTTGCGGTCCCCGTCGGTGATCGCGACCCGGTCCGGGTGCGCTTCGGCGCGCTCGCGGAGCATGCCGCCGAACGTCTCGCCGCGCCAGTAGCCGGCGGCGCGGTACCGCTCGGCGAACTCGTCGGGGATGCGCGGCGCGTCCACGCCGCTGTATGCCGTCGTCATCGGTGTCGTCATCGGTCGACCCCCACCGCGTCCAGGAACGTACGGAACTTGGCGCCCGTCTCGGCCCGTTCGGCCTCGGGCGAGGAGTCGGCGACGACGCCCGCGCCCGCGAAGAGCCGCAGCCGGCCGCTGCCGTTCTCCCGCTCATCGGCCTCCGCGCAGCGGATCGTGACGACCCACTCGCCGTCGCCCTGCGCGTCGCTCCATCCGACCATGCCGGTGTAGTGACCGCGGTCGAAAGGCTCCAACTCGCCGATCACGCCACGGGCGTGGCCGGTCGGGGTGCCGCAGACGGCCGGGGTCGGGTGCAGGGCGCACGCGAGGTCCAGGGCGGAGGTGGCCGGGTCGGCGAGCTCACCGGTGACGGTCGTCGACAGGTGCCACATCGTCGCCGTGCGGACCAGCGTGGGCCGCTCGGGGACGTCGAGGTCGGTGCAGAACGGGGCGAGGGCCTTGTGCACGGCGTCCACGACGACCGCGTGCTCGTGCAGGTCCTTCGCCGATTCGAGCAGGGCGGCCGCCCGGCGCACGTCCTCGGCGAGATCGGCCGAGCGCGGCGTCGAACCCGCGAGGGGGTTGGCGGTCAGCCGGTCGCCGTGCCGGGAGACGAGGAGCTCGGGGCTCGCGCCGAGGAGGGTGCGGCCGGGGCCGCTCGGCACGGCGAAGGAGTATCCGTGCGGGTCGCGGCGGGCCAGGCGCTGCAGCATCGCGGGCAGGTCGAGCGGGCCCTCGGTGTCGAGCTGCAGGGTGCGGGCGAGCACGACCTTGTCGAACTCGCCGCTCTTCATGCGCCGTACGGCGGCCTCCACCGAGGCGGCGTACTCCTCGCCCGAAGGGACCTCGCGCACCTGCCAGCCGCCGGCCGTGGCGGGCGGCGGGGTGGGCAGGGCGACGAGCGGATCGGTGCGCAGGGCGGGCGCCCAGCGGACCGCTTCGGGCACGCTGAGCACGGCGGGCGCGGCGGGGTCGAAGGGGATGGAGCCCACCACGACCGGGGCCTGATTGCCCGCGCGCCGCTGCGCCTGCAGCGTTGCGGCGACCCGCTCGGTCAACGGCCGCTCGTCGTGCGGGACTTCGGCGGCCGAGCCGTGGGCGAGGAGGGTACGGGTGGGCGACGCGAAGAACCGGGTGTCGCCCGGCTGGTAGGCGTCGAGCAGTGCGGTGGCCGCGCCGACGGCCCCGGGGGTGTGGGGGGCGGCGAGCGCTACCGCGTCATGGGCGGGTGTCACGGGTGACTCCTCGTCAAGTCTCGTCAGTCTCGTGAAAGTCTCGTCAAGTAAGGGAGGGCGGCGCGGCGTTCAGGCGCGCAGGGTGGCGCCGCCGTCCACGTACAGGTCGTGCAAAGTGATGTGCCGGGCCCGGTCGGAGACCAGGAAGGCGACGGCGTCGGCGATGTCGGCGGGGTCCGCGATCCGGCCGAGCGGAATGCCGACCCGGTAGGAGGCGGAGTCGCCGTTGATGACACGCTCGGCGGCCTCGGCGTGGTCGTCCGTCCACAGCTGCCGCTGCATGTCGGTGTCGGTGGAGCCGGGCGACACGACGTTGCAGCGCACGCCGTCGCGGGCGACTTCGAGGCCGAGGCATTTGGTGAACATGGTGGCCGCCGCCTTCGACGCGGCGTACGCGGCCATCTGGGTGCGGGGCACCCCGGCCGCGTTCGAGCCCACCGTCACGATGGAGCCCTTGCCCCGTGCGGTCATCCGGCGGGCCGCGGCGCGCGCCGTGTGGAAGACGCCGTTCGTGTTGACCGCGAAGGTCTCGGCCCAGTCGGCGTCGGAGAGTTCGACGACCGGGGCGGGCCGCAGGACGCCCGCCACATTGACGAGGATGTCCAACGGCCCTGCCGTGTGCTCGACTTCGTCGACGGCCGCGTCCACGGCGGCCGCGTCGGTGACATCGAGGACGAGGCCGGTGATGCCCGAGCCCGATTCCTGCAGCTTGACGTCGGGCGACCGGTCGGCGGCCACGACCCGCGCGCCGCGTTCGGCGAGCGCGCGGGCCACGGCCTTGCCGATGCCCCGGTTCGCGCCGGTGACAAGGGCGACCCGGCCGGAAAGCTCCGACTCCGCTATGCCGGAGGTCACTTGGCCATCGCCTTCTCTATGTCACCGAGGACCGAGACGGCGGCCTGCGCGCCACCGAGGCTGGTCCACTTCGAGCCGTCGATCTCGGTGACGTGGCCCTTCTTGACCGCGTCGAGCTCCTTGTACGCGGCCTTGCCCTTCAGCTCCTTGAAGAGGTCGGCGTCCGGGCCCTTGGCGGCGAGCGTGCCGATGAACAGCCAGTCGGCGTCGATCTGCTTCAGGTCCTCGTCGCTGAGCGGCGTCGAGTGGCCCTGGCCCTTGTCGTTCTGGATGCCGGGACGCTTGAAGTCCAGGTCCTTCAGGACGTCGGAGATGAACACGCCCTGCTGCATGACGGCGGTGCCCTTGGCGGAGTAGCGGGCGACGGAGACGCTGGAGCCCGCCTTGTCGCCGAGCTTCTTCTTCAGGGCGGCGGCCTTGGTGTCGTAGTCCTTGAGGAACGCGGTGGCCTCGTTGGACTTGCCGAGCACCTTGCCGGTGAGCTCCAGGGACTTCTTCCAGTCCTTGGTCTTGTCGATGGTCACGACCGTCGGCGCGATCGCCTTGAGCTGCTTGAGCACCTGCTGGTCGGCGAGCTGTCCCGCGAGGATGACGTCCGGCTTGGCCTGCAGGACCTTCTCGATGTCGGGTCCGGTGACGGCGCCCACGACCGGGATGCCCTTGGCCTGGTCGGCCAGGTACTCGGGGGCGCCCTTCTGGCCGCGGCCCGCGGACAGGCCGACCGGCTTGACCTTCAGGGCGAGGGAGGAGTCCAGGTCCATCTCGCTGAGCGCGATGACCTTCTCCGGATTGGCCGGAACCTTCACCTCCGCACCGGTGGCGTCGGTCACCGTGACGTCCTTCGCGGCGTTCTTCGCCTTGTCGCCGGAGCCGGAGCCGGAGTCGTCGGACGAGTCCGAACCGCAGGCGGAGAGCGTGAGCGCGGAGGCGATGGCCAGGGCTGCTACCGCGGTCAGCCGGGTGCGCGGGATGTGGTTCGAGGACATGTCCGTGATCTCCATGCTTCAGTCGCCCGGGGGGTCAATCCGGACGTAAGGGATATCTCTGCCGTGTCAGGGCATGGCGAACTGGCCCTGACGGAACAGGGAGTTCGCCCGCACCCCGACTCGGGGCGCTAGGTCAAGGTTAGGTTAGGCTAAGTTCATGTTGGTTGCGCAAGGGGGGCAGGTCCCAACGTCCGGATCCAGACCTCCCATACCGGACTTGGCCAAGATGCATCGCCCCACGCTGTGGGCGGCCGCCGCGCTGCTCGTTCTGCTCCTGCTGCTCGGCCTGCTTTCTCTCCTGGTCGGGTCCGGGTCGACGCCGATGGGCCGTGCCTGGGACTTCCTCATGGGGGATCCCTCCGCGCGGGCCGACGCCCAGATCCGGCTCGCGGTCATGGACGTACGCCTTCCGCGTACGCTCGCCGGCCTCCTGGTCGGCATCGCGCTCGGCGCGGCGGGCTGCCTCCTGCAGGCCGTCACCCGCAATCCGCTCGCCGAGACGGGACTCCTCGGGGTCAACTCGGGGGCGGCGCTCGGCGTGGTGATCGGTCTCACATACTTCGAAGTGACGTCCGCGTACGGGGTGTTGGTGTGGGCCCTGGTCGGCGGCATGGCTGCGAGCGCGGTGGTCCTGCTGCTCGCCGCGTCGGGACGGGCCGCGGGCTCGCCCCTTCGCCTCGTCCTGGCCGGGTCGGCGCTCGGCGCGACGTTCCACGGCATGACGTCGTACGTCCTGCTCGGCACGCAGTCGACCTTCGACACCTACCGCTACTGGACCATCGGTTCGCTCGCCGGCATCAAGACGTCCGAGACCTACCCGCTGATCCCCATTATCGCGGCCGGTCTCGTCATCGCCTTCTGCTGCGTACGGCCGCTGTCCGCCCTCGCGCTCGGTGACGACAGCGCGCGGTCGCTCGGCCACCACCCCGGCCGCATCCGCCTGATCGTCGCGGCGGCGGTCACGCTGCTCGCCGGATCGGCGGTCGCCCTCGCGGGACCGATCGCCTTCCTCGGCCTGCTCGCCCCGTACGCCGCACGGGCCGTCACCGGACCGCGGATCGCGGGCCAGTTGGTGCTGTCCGCGCTCGTCGCGGCCAACGTCATGATCGTCGCCGACCTCCTGGCCCGCGTCGTCATCCGCCCCTGGGAGACCCCGGTGAGCGTCCTACTCGCCTTCATCGGCGGCCCGTTGCTGATCTGGATCGCGCGGTCGCAGCGGATGTCGACGGCGGGGGTGGGCGCGTGAGTGCCGAGCGGATGCCTGAGGGTGCGGCGGGCGCGGGGGGTGGCGGGGCGTCGGATTCCGCGCCGGGGGCCTCCGCGCCGGACCGTGCTGCGGACGCTACGCGAGGGCGCGGGTCGAGCCGGGCGTCGGGCTCGGCGTCGGGTGGGGTGTCGGGTTCCGCGCCGGGTTTCCCGGAGGAGTGTGCTGTGGAAGCCACGCGAGGGCGCGGGTCGAATCGGGCGTCGGGCTCGGCGTCGGGTGGGGTGTCGGGTTCCGCGCCGGGTTTCCCGGAGGAGTGTGCTGTGGAAGCCACGCGAGGGCGTGCGTCGAATCGGGCGTCGGGCTCGGCGTCGGGTGGGGTGTCGGGTTCTGCGTCGGGTTTCCCGGAGGAGTGTGCTGTGGACGCCACGCGAGGGCGTGCGTCGTACGGTGCGGTCGGCTCGGCGTCGGACTCGACGTCGGGCGGTTCGCAGGGCTCCGCACCTGATGCCGTACCCGGTGCCGACGCCGGCGGCCCGCCGGATTCCGTTCACGGCCGTGCGCAGCACCCCGCCGACGTGACCCCGCCCGACTCCACGGCGGTCCGCGTCGGGACCTTCTCCTGGCTCTTCCCCTACCGCAGCGCCCTGGCCGCCGTCGGCCTCACGCTGCTCATCGCGGTGGTCGTCTCCCTCGCCGCCTTCGCCAGTTCGACCGGGATGAGCTTCTCCGACAGCCTCTCCGGGCTACTCGGAACCGGCGACTCCGCCACCGTCATGCTCGTCCAGGACTTCCGGCTTCCGCGCATCGCCGTGGGCCTCATGGTCGGCGCGGCGCTCGGCATCGCCGGATGCCTCACCCAGACCCTGGCCGGCAACCGGCTCGCCACACCGGACATCATCGGCGTCAACGAGGGCGCCACCGCGGCCGTCGTCGCCTCCGTCGTCGGCTCGTCCACCGGGATGATCGGCGACTGGTGGCTCGGCCCGCTCGGCGCCGCCGCCGCGGCCATGGTCGTCGTCGCCTGCGCGGGCGGCGCGGGCAGCGGCGGCTACCGGATCCTCGTCGTGGGCATCGGCGTCTCCACCGTCATCGGCGCCGTCACCGACCTCGTGATGTCCCGTGAGAACGACAACACCGCGGGCGGCGTCTTCCTCTGGACGGTCGGCTCGCTCAACGGCCGCGACTGGAGCGTCGGTACGCCCCTGGCGTTCGTTCTCCTCGTCCTGGTCCCACTGGCCCTGGTCGCCGGAAGCCGCCTCCAACTCCTCCGCTTCGACGACGACATGGCGGCCACCCTCGGCGTCAACGTCCGCCGGGTGCGCGCCGCGACCCTCGCGCTCGCCGTCGCCCTGTCCGGCGCGGCCGTCGGCATCGGTGGCCCGATCGCCTTCGTCGCACTCGCCGCACCAGTCGTCGCAACCCGGCTCAGCGGCCCCACCCGCGTACCCGTCATCGGCTCGGCCCTGGTCGGCGCGGCCCTCGTGGGCGGCGCCGACGCGCTCGGCCGGGTCATCGCGCCCGTGGAGATCCCGGTCGGCGTCGTCACCAGCGTGCTCGGCGGACCCTTCCTCCTGTGGGTCCTCTTCGGCAAGAACTCCCAGCAGCAGAGCGGAAAGGCCTGACCCCCGTGCAACTGACCGTCGAGGCGCTCACCTCCGGCTATCCAGGGCACACCGCCGTGGACGGCGTCGACCTGACCATCCCCAGCGGACAGGTCGCCGCGATCGTCGGCCCCAACGGCTGCGGCAAGTCGACCCTGCTGCGCTCCATCTCCCGGCTCCACAAGCCGAGTTCGGGCACGGTGCGCGCCGGGGACGAGGACGTGTGGCAGCTCACCCAGCGCCGCGCGGCCCACCGCATCGCGCTGCTCGCCCAGTCCCCGCAGGCACCGGAGGCGGTCACCGTCGCCGGGCTCGTCCGGTACGGCCGCCACCCCCACCAGGGCCTCTTCCGCCAGTGGTCGCGCGAGGACGAGACGGCCGTACGGGACGCGCTCGACGCCACCGGCACCACCGACCTCGCCGCGCGCCGCCTCGACCACCTCTCCGGCGGCCAGCGCCAGCGCTGCTGGCTCGCGATGGTCCTCGCGCAGGAGACACCGATCGTGCTGCTCGACGAGCCGACCAGCGCGCTCGACCTCGGCCACGCGGTCGAAGTTCTCTCCCTGGTACGGGAGGTGGCCGCCGCGGGCCGCACCGTCGTCATGGTCCTGCACGACCTGGCGAGCGCCGCGCGGTACGCCGACACCGTGATCGCGATGAACGCGGGCAAGGTCGTGGCGAACGGCCCCGCCCGCGAGGTGGTGACCGCCGCCCTGGTCAAGGAGCTGTACGGCATCGAGGCGGACATCCTTCAGGCGCCGGGAGACGGCTCACCGGTGGTGGTGCCGACGATGCCTGCGAAGGCGGACGCAGGGGCGGACACGAAGGCGGACATGGGGGCGGCGGCCACGAAGGCGGACACGAAGGTCACGACGACCGGCTGATCGATCGGATCGCGCCGGCCGCGACAGCTTCGATCGGCGCGATGGTCACGACGACCGGCTGACGGTTCAGATCGCGACGCCCGCGACTGTCACGACACCCGCGACTGTCACGACACCCGCGGCTGTTCACGACACCCGCGACTGTCACGACCGGCGTGACCGTGACGACCCGCGCGACCGTCACGCTAGCCGTGCGACCGTCATGACGTCCGCGCGGCCGCGAAGTCCGACGCCGTCCACGCCAGCCCCACCGCCCCGTCGATCATGGCCTGCTCGGCGGCCGGCGTCGCGGCCGCCGCGGCGAACTCCGGCTGGTGCGGGGCGCAGCCGCCCCCGCTGATGTCGAGCACCGGGTGGATCGACGGCACGACGTGCGACACGTTGCCCATGTCGGTGGAGGCGAACGGGCCGCGCTGCTGCGGCTCGGGCCGCCCGAGCTCCCGGGCGTTGGCCGCCCACAACTCGGTGAGCGCCGCATCGGACCGGAAGTCGAGATAGTCGGGCGCGGGCTGCTCCAGATCCAGCGCGCACCCGGCGGCGAGCGCCCCCGCACGGAAGCAGTCGGCCACTCGCTCGCGCAGCTCCCGCAACTCCTCGACGGACGGCGTCCGCAGCGCGTACGCGGCGCTCGCCCGCTCGGGAATGGCGTTGAGCGCGGTCCCCGCCTCGGTGGTGATCCCGTGCACCTTCCACTCGCCCGGCAGCTGCTGCCTGAGCAGCCCGAGCGCCACCTGCGCCACGGTCAGCGCGTCCGCCGCGTTCCGCCCGTCCTGCGGGTTGAGCGTGGCGTGCGCGGACTTCCCCGTGTACGTCGCCGAGAGCGCCCCCATCGCGTACGAACGGAAGTCGGCCACCTCGAACGGGCAGGGGTGGATCATCATCGCCGCGTCGACCCCGTCGAAGGCACCGGCGTCGATCAGCAGCGCCTTGCCGGCCCCGCTCTCCTCGGCAGGGGTCCCCAACACGCGGACGGTGAGCCCCAGTTGATCCGCGAACGGAGCGAGCCCGAGCGCGGCTCCGACGCCCGCCGCCGCGATGAGATTGTGCCCGCAGGCATGCCCCATCCCCGGCAGCGCGTCGTACTCACAGGCCAGCGCGACGGTCACCGGACCCGACCCCACGGTCGCCTCGAAGGCGGTCTCGAGCCCGTACGCGGGAGCGGTCACCGCGAAGCCGTGGTCGCGCAGCACATCGGCACACCACCCGGCGGCCCGCCGTTCCTCGAAGGCGATCTCCGGATGGCCGTGGATCCGCCGGCTGAGCCCGACGAGCTCTTCGCGCACCTCGCCGATCCGCTCCTGGATCAGCTCCTTGACCTGGCCCGCACTGCCTGCCACGCATCCTCCTTGCCCAGTCCTTCGCCCCCGCCCTGGACAGCTTAAGGTCGCTCGGTCCGAGAGCCGTCGCCCACGCCTGGGCGGAGCCGGACCTTGGCGGCCACCGGCCGCTCACACCGGAAGGAGACGCCCGATCAGCGCGCTGAGCTGCCGCGCGTTGCGGCACTCGTACATCTCGACGAGCTCGGCGTAGGTGCCGGCCACCGAGTCGCCGGTCTGCCACAGGGCGCGGCGTTCGGGGTTGAGCCAGTAGACCCGCCGGGCGCGCGATGCGATGTCGCGCAGGGCGTGGACATTCGGGTCGCTCATGTTCGTGCGGGCGTCGCCGAGGATGAAGACCGTGCTGCGCGGGGTGATCACCCGCGTATGGCACTCGGCGAACTCGCCGAGTGAGGTGCCGTAGTCGCTGCCCCCGTGATAGCGCGTCACGGCGGCCGCGGACATGATGCGGCCGCTGAGGCCCTCGGGGTCGGCCGAGCCGCGCGCGATGAGGTCGGTCACCTCGTCGACGCGGTTGACGAAGGCGAACACCCGCACCTTGCTGAACTGGTCGTGCAGCGCCTGCACCAGGAGCATCGTGAAGTTGGCGAAGCCCGCCACGGAGCCCGACACGTCGCACAGGAGCACCAGTTCGGGACGGACCGGGCGACGGCGGCGCAACACGGGGCGCATCGGGACGCCGCCCGTGGACAGCGAGCCGCGCAGCGTGCGGCGCAGGTCGATCCGGCCGCGGGCCGCACGGCGGCGGCGTGCGGCGAGCCGGGTGGCGAGCTTGCGGGCCAGCGGCTGCACCGCCCTGCGGAGTTCGTCGAGCTGGGCGCGGCCCGCGATCAGGAAGTCGACGCGGTCGGCGGTCGGGGCGATCGCCCGCCGCGCGATCTGGTCCGCGCCACGCCGCTCGGCCACCCTGCGGCGGGCCTCGCCGCCCACGAGGGTGCGGAAGTCCTCGATGCGGCGGCGGATCTCGTCCGCTTCGATGCGGTCGGTGAACCCGGAGTCGGCGGAGCCCGCGCGGATGGCGGCCAGAACGCGCGCCAGGAGCGTCTCCGGGCGCAGACGCTGCAGCGTCTGGTGCGATGACCAGCCGTCCGAACCGCCGGAGCCGCCGGAGCCGCCGGAGTCACCGGACCCGTCCGAGCCACCGGATCCACCGGACCCATCCGCCCCCGGACGCGTGCCGTACCCGCCCATGCCGTCCACTGCCTCCGCCGCCAACTGGGCAAGGAGCGCCCGGTCGTTGGCGGCGAGTGCGGCGGTGAGGCGGTCGCGCAGCTCGTCCCTGTCGAACTCCCGCCCGGCGCCGTCCAGCGCATCGGGAGCGCCGACCCTGCGCGGAAAGTACAGGTCGAAGACCGGATCGAAGACCGGGCGCTGCCCCTCGCTGTGCAGCAGCGCCGCCGCCAGACCCTCGCGCACCCGCTCCCGGTCGCTCAGACCGAGGGCCTCGATCGCCTGCCCGGCGTCCACCGTCTCGCCCGTACCGATCCGGATGCCGTGCGAACGCAGCGCCTGGACGAGGGCCGTCAGACGCTCGGGGACGCCGGTCGGGGAGGGCGCGTTCACACGGCGTCCAGGTCCAGCTTGGCCGCCGCCTTCAGCACGTCGTCCTGGTGCTTGAGCACGACGCCGAGACTGTCGCGTACGACGTCCTCGTCCAGGGAGTCGGCGCCCAGGGCGAGCAGCGTGCGGGCCCAGTCGATGGTCTCCGCGACCGACGGCACCTTGCGCAGGTCCATCGCGCGCAGCGCGCCGACCACCCGCACCACGGACCGGGCGAGCGTCTCGTCGAGCCCCGGCACCTTCAGCCGTACGATGCGGCGCTCCAACTCCTCCTCGGGGAAGCCGATGTGCAGGAAGAGGCAGCGGCGGCGCAGCGCCTCGGACAGCTCGCGGCTCGCGTTCGAGGTGAGGACGGTGAACGGGCGCCGCGTCGCGGTGATCGTGCCGAGTTCGGGGACGGTGACCTGGAAGTCGCTGAGCACTTCGAGGAGCAGCCCCTCCACCTCGACGTCCGCCTTGTCGGTCTCGTCGATCAGGAGGACCTTGGGGTCGCTGCCGCGGATGGCGGTGAGCAGCGGGCGCGGCAGCAGGAACTCCTCGCTGAAGATGTCCGTACGCGTCTCGTCCCACGACTCGTCGCGGCCCGCGGTGATGCGCAGGAGCTGCTTGGCGTGGTTCCACTCGTACAGGGCGCGGGACTCGTCCACGCCCTCGTAGCACTGGAGCCGCACGAGCGTCGCGTCCGCGACCTCCGCGACCGCCTTGGCCAGCTCGGTCTTGCCGACGCCCGCCGGACCTTCCACGAGGAGGGGCTTGCCCAGGCGGTCGGCGAGGAAGACGGTCGTGGCGACGGCGGTCGACGCCAGATACCCCGTCTCGGCGAGCCGCTCGGCGACATCGTCCACGGATGTGAAGAGCAACGGAGCCTCCGGTGGGCACTGGGCACTGGGCACTGGGCACTGGGCACTGGGCGTTGGGCACGAGCACTGCGCACGGGCACGGGGCGCAGAACGACGCGATGACTCCCGCCACTTGATCAGCCTCCCGGCCCCCTCCACAACGGGGAGGCCGAGTTTGCGTCGTACGTCACGTGGCGCCGCGGCACCGGCCGCGGGCTGCTGGGTCTTGTCCTGAGACCCACCAGGGCCCCGGCGTCCTTCTTGCATCCCCCTCGTATCCTTGCGGCATGAGGCGGACCTCCTTTGCCGACTGGCCCTGCTCCATCGCCCGCACCATGGACCTGCTGGGCGACTGGTGGACCCCGCTGGTGCTGCGCGAGGCGTTCTACGGCATCAAACGCTTCGACGCCTTCCAGCAGGAGCTCGGCATCGCGCGCAACACGCTCACCGACCGGCTGCGCCGCCTGGTCGACGAGGGCCTGATGGAAAAGCGCGCCTACCAGAGCGAGCCGGTGCGCTACGACTACCTCCTCACCGAGAAGGGCCGCGACTTCTTCGGGGTCCTGGCGGCGATGAACAGCTGGGGCAACCGCTGGCTGAGCGGCGACGAGGGGCCGCCGGTCGTCTTCCGCCACGACCGCTGCGGGCACGAGGCCGCCGCCGAGGTGGTCTGCGCGCACTGCAAGGAGCCGATGACGGCCGCGGACACCACGGCGCGCATGGGCCCCGGCTACCCGGTACGACTGGCCGAACGGCCGGACGTTCAGGCGCGCTTCAGCCGCTGACCTCCCTCCCCACGCCCGTCCCCGCATCCCCTTGACGAGTGAGTCTATCTACGCAACTCTCGTGGTCAGAGACGACTTCAGAGACGACTTCAGCGACGACAGAGAGGCGACCCACGATGGAGTGGACAGGCGCGCGTTACGCGGACACGCCGACGGCCGAGGCGCGCAGGGAGATCGCGGCGTCACCGGAACGCGTGTGGGAACTGGTGGCCGACATCGGCCTGATGCCCACGCTGAGCGCGGAGCTGCGGTCGGTCGAGTGGCTGGACGGGGCGACATCGCCCGCGACCGGCGCCCGGTTCCTCGGCCGCAGCGAGCACGCGTCGTTCGGTGCGTGGGAGACGACGTCGTACGTCGTGGAGTGCGAGGCGCCGCGGGTCTTCGCCTGGGCGGTCGAGGACCCCGAACACCCCAGCGCCGTATGGCGGTTCAGTCTGCGGGCGCGGGACGACGGCGGCACCGATCTCACCCAGTGGATGCAGCTGGGCCCCGGACGTTCGGGGCTCTCCTTCGCGATCGACCGGATGCCGGAGAAGGAACAGAAGATCGTCTTCGTGCGGATGAGGGAGTTCGAGCGGAACATGGCGGCCACCCTGGACGCGATCAAGGAGCTGGCCGAGGGCGCCCCGGCTCCCTCGGAAGGGCAGGGCGCCTAATGCGTACGTCGACGACGATCGAGGCGTCCGGGGCGAACTGGCGGGAGACGGCCGACTTCGTCACCGAGGCCGAGAAGCTCGGGATGGACATCTGCTGGGTCGCGGAGGCCTGGGGCGCCGAAGCGCCGTCCCCGCTCGGCTACTTGGCTGCCCGCACGGAACGGATGACGCTCGGCTCCGGGATCATCCAGCTCGCGACCCGGACCCCGGCGGCCATCGCCCGCGCGGCGATCACCCTCTCGAACATCTCGGAGGGCCGCTTCATCCTCGGGCTCGGCCCCTCCGGACCCCAGGTGATCGAGGGCCTGCACGGAGTGCCGTTCGCCCGCCCGCTGACTCGGATGCGGGAGACGGTGGAGATCGTCCGGCAGGCGGCCACGGGCGAGAAAATCTCGTACACGGGACGGGAGTTCACCCTCCCGCTGCCCGGCGGCGACGCCAGGCCCATGCGCCTGGCGATGCGCGCCGAACACGACCTGCCCATCTACCTGGCCACCCTCTCGCCCAAGATGCTCCGCCTGACCGGCGAGATCGCGGACGGCTGGCTCGGCACCAGCTTTGTGCCGGAGGGCGCGAAGGAGGCGTACTTCGACCACCTGGACGCGGGCCTGGCAGTCGCCGGGCGCACCCGCGCCGACCTGAACGTCTGCCAGGGCGCCGAAGTCGCCTTCGCCGACGACGAGGACGCGCTGCGCACGATGGTCGCGGGCCGCAAGAAGGAACTCGCCTTCAGCCTCGGCGGCATGGGCTCCGCCACCACCAACTACTACAACAACGCCTACAGCAGGCAGGGTTGGGCCGAGACAGCCGCCGAGGTCCGCACCCGCTGGCAGTCCGGCGACCGCGACGGCGCGGCCGCCCTGATCACCGACGAGATGGTCCTCGCCACCACCCTCATCGGCACCGAGCCCATGGTCCGCGCCCGCCTGCGCGTCTGGCGCGACGCGGGCGTGGACACGGTCCGCTTCTACCCGGCGGGCGAGAGCCTGGAGGCGCGGCTTGCGACGTTGGGGCGGGCGATCGAGCTGGTGCGGGAGGTGGAGCGGGAGCCGGGCGCACCTACCGGTGAGCCGGGCGCACCTACCGGACGGCCCGCAGCCGCCACAGCGACGTGACCTCCGCCGCGCGGGCCTTGTGCAAAGGGTCCGCCGGGTCGGTCGACCTGCGGTGGCGGGGTCTTGTGGTCAGGCGGTCCTGGATGTGCAGGCCCGCCGCGGTGATCGCCTGGGGAGCGCAGGCCGAGGTGTTCGGCGAGGTCCGACATGATCAGCCAGCCTTCGCCGCCGGGCAGCAGATGATCGGCCAGGCCTGAGAGGAAGCCGTGCAGCATGGTGCCTGCGGGGTCGTAGATGCCTTGCTCCAGTGCCGAGTTGGGCTTGGCGGGGAGCCAGGGCGGGTTGCACACGATCAGGGCGGCGCGGCCCGGCGGGTAGAGCCCGCCGCCGGTGGCGATCTCCACTCGGGAGGACAGGCCCAGGCGGTTCATGTTGTCGGCGGCGCATACCACGGCCCGCGGATTGCTGTCCGTGGCCACCACGTGCCGCACGCCCCTGTGGGCCAGGACCGCCGCCAGGACACCGGTGCCGGTGCCGAGGTCGAAGGCCGTCGCCCCGTGGGCCGCGGCCGGCAGCGGCGCCCGCGCGACCAGGTCGACGTACTCGCCCCTGACCGGTGAGAACACGCCGTAGTGCGGGTGGATCCTGGCGCCGATCGCGGGGATGTCCACACCCTTCGTACGCCATTGATGTGCGCCGATGACGCCGAGCAGTTCCCGCAGCGGGACCGCCCACGGGCCGCCGCCCCGGGGCGGGCCGTACGCCTCATCGCAGGCGGCGCGGACGTCGGGCGCTCTGCGCAGGCCGAGCGTGTGGTCCTCGCCCAGCGGCACCAGGAGCTTGGCGAGGACGCGGGCACGGTGTCCCGCGGCCCGGCGGTGGAGGTGGAAGGCCGCCGTCGGCGAGGCGGCCGGGGCAGGGGCAGGGGCAGGGGCTTTGCGGTCGATGCGGCGGCCCATGGCGCGCAGCAACTGGCGCGCCTGCTGGAAGTCGCCCTGCCACAGCAGCGCGGTGCCTTCGCAGGCCAGACGGTGAGCGGTGGCGGCGCTGAGCCGGTCGTCGGCCGGGACGACACGGACGGGCCGCGGCATCCCGGTCTCGGAGCGCCAGCGGACGGTGTGCTCGCCGTCGCCGTCGCCATTGCCATCGCCGTCGATCCAGCGGATCCAGTGGATCTCGGACACAGATACATACTCCTCAGAGGGTGAACGTGCGGGGCACGAACAGCACTTCGACGAGGAGCGGGAGTGGTGGAGAGGGCCCGGGGAAGGGCCGGGCGGCAGGCTCAGCGGAGCCGCGGCTCCCGCGTCGAAGTGCGGGAGGAGTCGCCGAGCACCAGGCCGGGCACTGTGCCGAGCGTCATCACCGGCTCCTTGAGGAGAGGGGGAGTGGGGCCGGGTGAATGTCTCATACGGGACGACGCGCGGGCAATCGCCTTTTTCGGCCCAGGATGCCGCCCCGGCACACCACCTGACCTGCACGCCCGTTGATCATCAACTGGCGTTCATGCAGGGCCTGTTGGCGTGGCGACCTTCACGATCTACCCTGGGAGCCGCCTTGAGGGGGGTCGCATGAGCGGACGTGTCGAGCACACCCGGAGCAGCGGACGACCGGCACCTGCGGGGAAGGGTGAGCGGGTCGCCGACTGGGCGGACGGCCGTCTCGGCATCAACTCCCTGGCCAAGACGCAGATGCGCAAGGTGTTCCCGGACCACTGGTCCTTCATGTTCGGCGAGATCTGTCTCTACAGCTTTCTGATCCTGATCCTCACCGGGATCTATCTGACCCTCTTCTTCGAGCCGAGCGGCGCCGAGGTCGTCTACGACGGTGTCTACACACCGCTCAAGGGCATCCAGATGACCCGGGCGTACGAGTCCACGGTCGACATCAGCATGGAGGTGCGCGGCGGTCTGCTCATCCGGCAGATCCACCACTGGGCCGCGGTCGTCTTCGTCGCCGCGATGCTCGTGCACATGATGCGGGTGTTCTTCACCGGGGCGTTCCGCAAGCCGCGCGAGCTCAACTGGCTGTTCGGCTGGACGCTGTTGTTCCTCGGGATCATCACAGGACTCACCGGCTACTCGCTCCCGGACGACCTGCTCTCCGGCACCGGCATCCGCTTCGCGCAGGGCGCCATCCTGTCCGTCCCGGTCATCGGGACGTATCTCTCCTTCTTCCTCTTCGGCGGAGAGTTCCCCGGCGACGACATCATTCCGCGGCTCTTCAGCGTGCATGTGCTGCTGCTGCCGGGGATCATGCTGGGGCTCGTCGTCGCCCATCTGATCCTGGTCTTCTACCACAAGCACACGCAGTTCGCCGGGCCCGGCAGGACCGAGAAGAACGTCATCGGGGCACCGTTCCTGCCCATCTACATCGCCAAGGCCGGCGGCTTCTTCTTCCTCGTCTTCGGCGTCCTCGCGGTCATGGGCGCGGTCGCCACCATCAACCCCGTGTGGGCGATGGGGCCCTACCGTCCCGATCTGGTCTCCACGGGAGCCCAGCCCGACTGGTATCTGGGCTTCTCCGAGGGGCTGATCCGGGTGATGCCCAGCTGGGAGATCAACGCCTGGGGGCACACGCTCCAACTCGGCGTCTTCATCCCGTTCTCGCTCTTCCCGCTGATCATGGTGGCGATCGCGGTCTATCCGTTCATCGAGGCCTGGATCACCGGCGACAAACGCGAGCACCACATCGCGGACCGGCCGCGCAACGCACCCGTGCGCACCGGTCTCGGTGTGGCCTGGCTGACGCTGTTCGGCATCCTGATGATCGGCGGCGGCAACGACCTGTGGGCCACGCACTTCCATCTCTCCATCAACGCGATCACGTGGTTCGTGCGGATCGGCGTCTTCGCCGGCCCGGTCATCGCCTTCCTCGTGACCCACCGATGGTGCATGGGCCTGCAGCTCCGCGACCGCGAGAAGGCGCTGCACGGGCGGGAGAGCGGCACGATCAAACGGCTGCCGCACGGTGAGTACGTAGAGGTCCATGTGCCCCTCAGCCAAGGTGAGTTGTACACGCTCACGGCGCACGAGCAGCCCAAGCCGTACGAGATCGGGCCGCTGGTGGACGCGAACGGCGTGGCCCGCAAGGTCACCCGGGGCGAGCGGCTGCGGGCCCGCCTGGGGCGGGCCATGTACGGGCCTTCGGCGCAGGTGCCCAAGGCGACCCCCGAGGAGTACCTGGAGATCCAACAGGGCGGCGGTGACTCCCATCACTGACGGGGGTCGATCGCGCACGCGGCGGCGGCGCTGCGGTTAGCCTCGCGTAGTGAATCAAGTACCGGAGAACACACCAAAGTTGTACGCCATCAGTGATCTGCACGTGGCGTACGACGACAACCGGAAGTTCCTCGAATCGCTGCGCCCGCAGACCGACGAGGACTGGCTGATCGTCGCCGGGGACACCGCCGAGCGCCTCGCCGACGTCGAATGGGCGCTGCGCACCCTCACCGACCGGTTCGCCAAAGTGGTGTGGACGCCGGGGAACCACGAGCTGTGGACGCACCCCAGCGACCCGGTCAAGCTGCGCGGCGAGGCCCGCTACCGCCATATCGTCGAACTCTGCCGCGAGTTGGGCGCCGCGACCCCCGAGGACCCTTACCCCGTGTGGCACGGCGCCGGCGGCCCGGCCACGGTGGCCCCCCTCTTCCTCCTCTACGACTACACCTTCCGCCCCGAAGGCACCCACACCAAAGAGAAGGCCTTGGAGGCCGCCCACGCGGCGGGCGTCGTCTGCACCGACGAGGTGCTGCTGCACCCCGACCCCTACCAGGGCCTCGACGACTGGTGCCGCGCCCGCGTGGCGTACACCGAGGAACGCCTGTCCCAGCGGACCCCCGGCCTCCCCACGGTCCTGATCAACCACTGGCCCCTGGTACGCGACCCCACGCGGATCCTGCACTACCCGGAGTTCGCCCTGTGGTGCGGCACCGAACTGACCGCGGACTGGCACGTGAAGTACGAGGCGGCGGCCGTGGTCTACGGCCACCTCCACATCCCCCGCACCACGTGGCACGACGGCGTCCGCTTCCAGGAGGTCTCGGTCGGCTACCCACGCGAATGGCGCCGCGACCGCCACCCCGCCCCGAGACTCCGCCAGATCCTGCCGGAGCCGGACGACGGCGCGTGAGGGATACGGGGCGTGAGGGATACGGGGCGTGAGCGATGCGGGACTCCTCAGTCCCGTGCGCCTTCGGCCGCCGCCTCCATCTGGCGGTCGACGGCGCGGCCGAAGTCGCGGAGCCAGTCGGGGCGTACGGCTGCCATGCCGAAGCCCGTGGGGGTCTTGAGGGGGCCGTGGGAGAGGTATTCCTCGCGGTAGCGGCGGCAGTCGCGGTGCCAGGTGTAGATGCCCGCCATCCAGTTCTCCAGTTCACGTGCGTAGCCGTCCAGGATGTTCCGAGTTTCCTGGGGGAGGTCGAAGTCGTCGTAGAGGACCGGGAGTTCGTGGGTCACCGTGTGCTGGAACTGGCTCAGGCGTGACTTCATCAAGTCGTCGATGATGCCGAGCGCCGTCGGATAGTCGCAGTCGAAGAAGTTCTGGACGACGAGGACGCCGTTGTGCATCTCGCCCTCGTACTCGATCTCCTTCTGGTACGAGAAGACGTCGTTCATCAGGGCGGAGTAGTCGCCGGCCGAGTTCTCCAGGTTCTGCATCGGGCCGGTGCGGTAGATCTCCTGCGGGACCTGCGGGCCGTTGCCCAGGCGGCACAGGCTCATCGTCAGGGGGCAGCCGAAGGTGAGTCGGCGCATCTCGATGTAGTCCACGGGGTCGGGGATACGATTCATCGCCTGGTTGTCCAGCTCCCAGAGCCAGCTTTCCGTCATGACCTCGATGGATGTGCGGAGCGTGCGGCGTGCCTCCACGTCCATCGGGTCGGCCGTGCGTTGCCACAGGTCCACCAGGCCGCGCTCCAGCGCGTTCGTCGGCGCCGGCATGTCCGCGAAGTCCAGCGGCATGAAGAGGGAGAGGCGGTCGCTGCAGAGCTTCGCGCCCGCCAGGTCGCGGGGCCTGCCGAAGACCACCGTGAAGTAGTCGTCCCCGTACGTGCCCCAGGTCAGCCACTGCGAACTCAGATCCAGGGCTGCCGGGTCCGCGTCCGGGTGGATGCCCGCCGCGCAGAGCGGGAAGTCGTAGCCATACAGCTTGTGCGCGTCCCAGATGTCCGAACTCGGCACTCCCGGCTGGGGTTCCAGCATCCCCATCCGCGACGACCACTCCACGCAGCGCGGGCGTGCCGCCTGGAGGTGGGGCGAGAGCGTTGTCTTGTAGGGGAGGTTGAAGTCGGGGAGGAGGGAAGGGCCGACCCGTTGGAAGGGGATGTGCGTGTGGCCGCGCAGCCGTTCCGCGCCCGTGGCCGACAGGAGCGCCTTGATCCCGGCGGCCGACGTGCCCAGGCCCGAGGGTCCTGCGAGCGGCGAGGCCGCGGCGGCGGCCTTCTCGTTCATGTAGCGGCTGGAGACCATGTGCCACTCGTGCCCTCCGGACTGCCAGTCCTGCAGGCCCTTGGCGTACGCGAGGACGTCCGCGCACTCCTGCGCGGGGAGCCCGGTGGAGGCGAACAGCGGGGCCAGTTCGGTGAGCGCCGTGCTCTCGAACTGCTGCATCCGCGAGGTCAGGAGATCGTTCACCGCCTCCGCGGCCTCCTGCGTCGTGCAGTCCAGGAACTTCTCAAGCACCAGGACGCCATTGGAGAGTTCGCCCTCGTCCTCGATCTCCCGCTGGTACGAGAACAGGTCGTTGCGCAGGTGGACGGCGTCGGAGAACGTCTCCTTGAGGACCCGCAGCGGCCTGGACTGCGCGACGGCCGGCGGCACTTCGGCTCCCGTCGCGTACTCGATGAGCCCCGCCGACCAGGGCGCGCCGCCCACCTTGCGGCGCATCTCGATGTACTCGACGGGGTTCGCGATCCGCCCCTCGTTGATGTTCGAGAGCTCCCACAGGGACTCGTTCAGGAGGTTCTTCGTGCTCTCGGCGAACCGTTCCCTCCAGCCCTGCGACATGTGCGGCACCGTCCGCGCCCACAGGTCCGCGAGCCCCGCCTCGACCGGATTGGTCGGCTCCGGCACGGGCGTGGACAGATCCATGGGCATGAAGGCCGGCAGCCGGTCGAGATGGGCCTTGCCGCCCTCGCGGTCCTGGGTGCGTTTGAAGAGTTCGAGGAAGTGGTCGTCGAAGAAGAACACCCACACGTACCAGTCGGTGACCAGCGACAGCGCGGGGCCGTCGCAGTCGGGGTGGGTGTAGGAACACAGCAGCGGATAGTCGTGGGCGTCCAGATCGCTCTCCTCCCAGACACCCGAGCCCTCCAGCATTCCCATGTCGCGTGCCCACTTCTTGGAGTGCGCCTTCGCCTCTTCCACATGCGGGTTGAGGCGGGCGGGATGAACCATGTAGAAGCGGGGCAGGTCGAAGGGCTGCGACATTCGGTCGTTTTCTCCTCGCGCGGCGGCGTATGGGCCACTCAGCACTACCCGTACGGCGCCGGCCGATGCGACGGCCGCCGGGGCGTCACACCATCGCGTGATCCGTGGAACTCAAACCCACTTCATGGAGCAGGTGGCGAGCTCGCCCGGTGTTCCGTCCGGGGCGACCGGGGTGAGCGTCAGCTCCGTGGCCGCCTCGTTCCCCTGCCGCCGCAGCGACTTCACGTAGTACACCTCGTCGTAGATCCGCCCGAGCCACTCGTCCTCCCGGCGCAGGTCGTAGTACCAGACCTCTCCGGGGTCCGCGATGCGCCAGGAGAGGAAGACCTCGGCTGTGTCGGCGCCCTCTTCGGCTACGTACGCGGTGTCGACCTGGAAGGCCTTGGGGCGTGAGGGCAGTGCGGTGAACTTGTTCTCCCGCAGGGCGAGTTCGCCGAGGTGAACCTCGGATGCCGTGCGCACGGCCAGCGCCGCGATCGTGCGGTCGCGGAACTCCGTGAGGGGGTGGGTGGACGTGTGCCATCCGGTTCCGGTGCCGGGGGTCGCCCGCGCCCGCAGCCACACGAAGTGCTCCGTGTCGTCGGCGAAGAGCAGCCCCACCTCCAGGGCGCCCCCGGCCCCCGCGTACGTGACCGAGACCCTCTCCCCGCCCGTGCGCACCGCGAGCTCCGTCTTGTAGAGGCGGACCGTCGCGCCGCCCGGCAGGCGCAGCGAGCAGCCGCCGTCGTACGCCTTTGTGTAGTCGTAGTCCGGCGGCGCGTCCCCGCCCTCCGACCAGAACTGCCAGGTGGGCAGGACGTCTTGGACCGACGCGTTGTACCATTCCGCGTCGCTCGCCCGGCGCCCCGCCAGGAAGAAGCCGCGGCCGTGGCCGGTGTTGAAGCGGGTGACGAAGGGGAACGCGCCGATCACCGATCGCTCGGTGACGTAGTGCGCCACGCCGTCCCACTTGAGGTGGTTGTCCGGCTCCGGGACGCCGGGCTCGTGGGTCAGGACGCGGCCGGTCCGCGTGGGGTCGCAGGACGGGCCCGACCAGTAGCGGCGCTCCCGCTCGAAGACGGCGTCCTGCGCGTCCGGGTCCTCGTGCCCGGGATGCAGCTCCCACACGAAGTGCGAGCCGAACAGGGCCCAACTGGTCCTGGCCGGACGGCCTTCGGGGAAGACGAGGCGCGGGTCGTACTCCGGATCGAAGCCGAACTGCTCGTTCTCCGTGCCGTGGAACACCGCCTCGTACGGATCGCGGCCGAGCCGCAGCGCCGTGGCCCGGGAGGTCCCGACGCCGGCCTCGGTCATCCAGTAGTTGGCGAAGAAGCTGTCGGCGCCCGCCTCCAGCCAGGGGGCGTTCTCCTCGTTCAGGTGGTTCAGGTAGTCGAGCCCGCCGTCGGGCCGGATCGTGTCGTACCACTGGATGTGGAAGCCCTCCGGAGCGCGAGACCGCAGATAACCGAGCAGCTCGCGCAGCCGCTTCGCCTCGTCCGGCGGGGTCTCGGCCTCGTGATTGATGAAATAGCCGTCGAACCCGAAGTACGCGGCCATCTCGATCATTTTGTCCGCCACCGGGTACGAGCCGTCGGGGCGCCGTTCGAGATACGCGGCGAACTCGCCCGGCCGCGGCCAGAACCAGCAGCCGAGGCTCCTGACGCCATTGCGGTGCGCCGCGTCCGTGTAGGCGGGATTGGGCGGGTTGATCAGGCCGTGGACCGGTTCGGCCACCGGCGATCCGTCGACGGGCAGACCGTGCCAGGAGCCGTAGAAGTCCGTGTACTGCCAGAAGCGGAGCAGCCGCCGGGCGAAGGAGTCGTCGTACTTCCGGGCGGTGAAGAACGCCCCGTCGTAGTCGTTGCACAGGTTCATCACCTGGGCGCCGGTGGGGAGTTCGGGCCGCGCCTGGGTGGCGGGGAAGGGTGCGATGCGGGGCGCGAGCGGAACGCGTGAGCGGAAGTGGCGGGCCCAACGGTCGGACCGCGGGCTCCAGTTCTTCAGCGCCTCGGCGTCGTAGCCGTGCATGAAGGGCTGATGGCCTGGTTCTGGGCTCATCCGGGTGAGAGTGAAGCAGAAACACGGCCTCGTCAATACCCGTAACGGCACCGGAATTTGTATTCTCACACCCCCTTGTCGCGGGCATCTTTAGCGCTTTAGCCTGCTCGCCCTCAAGCGCTTTAGCCAGGCGTCGTTCCATCAGCGTTTCATCAACGGTCCATCAACGGTCCATCAACGGTCAGTCAACGCGAGGGGAGGTCACGCATGCGTCGCACTCCGGCACGGCGCCCCACCATCAAGGACATCGCCGTGCGGGCCGGTGTCTCGGAGAGCGCCGTCTCCTTCGCGCTCAACGGGCGGCCCGGAGTCTCCGAGTCCACCCGCGACCGCGTCCGCAGGGTCGCCGAAGAGCTCGGCTGGCGGCCGAGCGCCGCCGCGCGGGCCCTCTCCGGGGAGGGCTCGGGCACGGTCGGGCTCGTCCTGGCCAGACCGGCCCGGACGCTGGGCGTCGAGTCGTTCTTCCTCCAGCTCGTCTCCGGCATCCAGGAGGTGCTCGCGCGCCGCAGGCTCGGGCTGCTCTTCCAGGTCGTCGAGGACATCGACGCGGAGTGCGCGGTCTACCGCCGCTGGTGGGCCGAGCGCCGGGTCGACGGCATGCTCGTCGTCGACCCGCGCGGCACGGACCCCCGGCTCCCGCTCCTCGACGAACTGAGGCTGCCCGCGGTCGTCGTGGGCACCCTGCCGGAGCCGCACACCGACTACCCCGGCATCTCCAACCTCTGGGCCGACGACGCCCTCGCCATGGCCTCCATCGTCGACCACCTGTACCTGCTCGGCCACCGCCGCATCGCGCACATCGCCGGGCTCCCCGAACTCACCCACACCCGGCGGCGCATCCGCTCCCTGCGGGCCGAGGCCGACCGGCGCGGCCTGAGCGACGTGCACTCGCTCACCACCGACTACTCCGACGCCCAGGGGGCCGAGGCCACCCGCCGGGTCCTCGCGGGGGAGCGGCGGCCCACCGCGATCGTGTACGACAACGACGTGCTGGCCGTCGCCGGACTCGGTGTCGCCGCCGAGCACGGCATCTCCGTACCCGCAGACCTCGCGATCGTCGCCTGGGACGACTCCGTCCTCACCCGCTCGACCCACCCCGCGCTCACCGCCCTGGTCCGCGACACCGCCGTCTACGGCGGGCACGCGGCCGAGCAGCTGATCGCCCTCCTCGACGGCGGCCCCGCCGTCCGCGTCCAGGACCAGCTCCCGCACCTGGAGGCGCGCGGCAGCACCGCAGCGCGCGCCGCCCCCTGAGCACCCCCCACGCACCGTCCCCGCGTCAAGACAACGTTGCCAACCCGGAGGTATCAACCCGCCATGAAGTGGACCAGACTGGGCGTCACGGGCGCGGCCGCTCTCGCGCTCTCCGTCACCGCAGGCTGTTCGGCGACCCCCACCGCCTCCGGCGGCAGGGGCACGGACTCGCTGACCGTGAACATGGGCTTCTCCGGCAACACCATCGCCCGCAACTTCAGCCCGTTCTCGGTGAAGGCGAGCCAGGGCACCTTCGGCTTCCAGTACGAGCCGCTGTTCTCCTTCAACAACCTCCAGGGCGGCAAGTTCGTCCCCTGGCTCGCCACCAAGTACGCCTGGTCCGACGGCGGCAAGAAGATCACCATCGATCTGGACAAGCGCGCCAACTGGAGCGACGGCACCAAGCTGACCGCCAAGGACGTCATCTTCGCCTTGGAGTACGTCACCAAGCAGGACCTGCCGGTGGACTGGCGGTTCGAGTACGAGAAGGCGACCGCGACCGACGACCACACCGTGGTCATCACCTTCGACACCCCCGGCTACGCCCGCCTGCGCAACATCGGCTCCATCCGCCCCGTCCCCGCCAAGATCTGGAAGGGCAAGGACGGCAAGACCTTCACCAACCCCGACCCGGTGGCCAGCGGCCCGTACAAGCTCAAGCGGTACGCGGCCCAGCAGCTCACCTTCGAGGCCAGGGACGACTACTGGAAGCAGAAGGTGCCGGTGAAGACCCTCAAGGCGCCGGTCGTCTCCTCGTCGTCCGAGATAGGCAAGCTGCTCAGCGGCGAGGTCGAGTGGAGCGGCGGCGCCGTGCCCGACGTGAAGAAGAGCTACGTCGACAAGGACCCGAAGAACCACCACGCCTGGTATCCCACCTACGGCGGCACCTACATGTTCTTCAACCACAAGAAGGCGCCGTTCAAGAACGTCCACGTCCGCAAGGGCCTCTCCCTCGCCGTCGACCGCTCCGAGCTCGCCGACCTCGGCAACCCGGGCATGCTCAAGCCGCTCAACCTCACCGGACTCGACACCCGGACGCAGGGCAAATGGATCGACGGCCAGTATCAGGATGCCGATCAGCCCAAGCCCGAACTGGCTGCAGCACAGAAGGAGTTCGCCAAGGCCGGATACGAGATGAAGGACGGGAAGCTCGTCGGCAAGGACGGCAAGCAGCTCGGCTTCACGATCCTCGAAGTGACCGAGTTCGCCGACTCCATCCAGCGGGACAAGGTCCTCGCCCAGCAGCTGAAGAAGGCCGGCGTCAAGGTCGAGGTCCAGCCCATGCCGAGCGCCCAGCTCGACACGGCCCGTCAGCAGGCCAAGTTCGACGTCCTGGTCGGCGGCGCCGTCTTCTACAACACGCCGTACAACTTCTACCGGGACATGCTGCACAGCGACAACGTCGGCATCTGGACCAACTACGGCCACTACAAGAGCGCGAAGGCCGACGGCATCCTCAAGGAGATGGAGCGCGCGGGCGACGACGCGACCATCAAGAAGCTCTCCGCGAAGCTGGAGAAGCTGATGATCGACGAGGTGCCCGCCGCCCCGCTCATCACCAACGGAGCCTCCGCCCAGTACAACAGCAAGAACTGGACCGGCTGGCCCGACGAGAAGAACCCCTACGCCATCCCCGCGCCCTGGGCGGGCCCCACCGACATGGTGCGGACGATCCTGTCCCTCCGCCCCGCGAAGGCGGGCTAGGCGCATGACGGCCCCCTCCGAAACGGTGGCTGTCGTCGCGGCAGCCGAAAGCCCGAAGGAACGGCCGGCGCGCCGGCTCAGGCTCGGCGCGGGCCGCTACTTCGTGCAGCGCCTCGGCTTCTATCTGGCCGCCGCGTGGATCGCCATCACGCTCAACTTCCTGCTGCCCAGGCTGATGCCGGGCGACCCGGCGTCCGCGCTCATCGCGCAGATGCAGGGCCGCTCGGCGCTCTCCGGCGAGCAGATCGCCAGCATCTACCGGCTGTTCGGCGATCCGGGCGAACCGCTGTGGAGCCAGTACCTCACCTACCTCGGGCAGGTCGCGCACCTCGACTTCGGGCTCTCGGTGGCGTTCTTCCCGACGCCGGTGTGGGACGTCATCAGCGCGGGCCTGCCGTGGACGATCGGGCTCGTCGGCATCACCGCCGTCCTGTCCTTCGTCATCGGCACGGCGGGCGGCATCATGGCGGGCGGCCGCGCGGGCTCACGCGTCGACTCGGTGGCGACGCCGGGCGCGATGTTCCTCAACGCCCTTCCCACCTTCTGGATCGCGCTGCTCTTCGTCCTCGTCTTCGGCTTCCAGCTGGCCTGGCTGCCGACGGGCGGCGCGTACGACGGTGACCTGACGCCGGGCTTCACGGCCGAGTTCATCGGCAGCGTCATCAGCCATGCCGCGCTGCCCGCGCTCACCATCGCGCTCGGCTGGTCGGCCACCTGGTACATCGGCATGCGGAACATGATGATCACGACGGTCTCCGAGGACTACGTTCTCCTCGCCCGCGCCAAGGGACTCGGCAAGAGCCGCGTGATGTTCCGGTACGCGGCCCGCAACGCGATCCTGCCGAGCGTCGCCGGGTTCGCCATCAACATCGGCAACGTGGTCGGCGGACAGCTCCTGGTGGAGGCCGTCTTCGCGTATCCCGGCGTCGGCTATCTGCTCTACCAGTCCGTCGCCAGCGTCGACTACCCGCTGATGCAGGCGCTGTTCCTGATGGTCTCGCTGTCGGTCCTCGCCGCGAACTTCCTCGCCGACTCCGTGTACGGCCTGATCGACCCCCGGGCCAGGGAGGGCCGCGCATGAACCTCAGCCTCAGCAGCTTCAAGGGGCGGCTGCCGGAGAACCGCAAAGTGTGGCTTCCGGAGAACCGCAAGGTGCGGGCCGGGATCGCGATCCTCGTGTTCTTCGCGCTGTTCGCGCTGGCCGGGCCCTTCCTCGTGGAGGACGTCTTCGGGCTCTCCGCCACCGCCATCCACACGGCCGACGGCATGCAACCACCCTCCGGATCCCATCTGTTGGGGACGACGGCCACCGGCGAGGACGTCCTGGCCCAGCTCGTCGTCGGCAGCCGCGTCTCGCTCCTGGTGGGACTGGTCGCCGCCGTCATCTCGACCACCCTGTCGGTGCTGGTCGGCGTCGCGGGCGGCTATCTGGGTGGCACCGCGGACGCGCTGCTCACGGCCGGCACGAACATCGCCCTCGTCATTCCCAGCCTGCCCCTGCTGATCATCGTCGCGAGTTACGTCAAGGGGCGCGGCGGCTGGCTGACGGTGGCCCTCATCATCGGCCTGACGTCCTGGCCGTGGGGTGCCCGCGGCAAACGCGCGCAGACGCTCTCGTTGCGGCGAAGGGACTTCGTCACGGCCGCCGAGATGACCGGCGAGAGCCGCTGGTGGATCATCACCCGCGAGCTGATCCCCAGCATGGCGCCGCTGATCTCGGCGAGCTTCCTGTCCGCCGTGGTCCTCTCGATGTTCGCCGACGCCGGGCTCTCCTTCATCGGCCTCGGCAACATCAACCTCACCAGCTGGGGCTCGATGCTCTACTGGGCGCAGAATGCATCGGCCCTGGCGCGCGGCGCCTGGTGGTGGTTCATCCCGCCCGGCGCGTGCATCGCCGTCATCGGCGTCGCGGCGGGCCTCATCAACTTCGGCATCGACGAGATCGCCAACCCCCGCCTTCGCAAGCCGGGCCGGGCCGTGCGCCGCCGGGCGGCGGCCGCGGCCCTGCGCACCACCGAGGAGGCACGATGAGCGATACCACCGAGGTGCTGCTGCGGGCGCGCGGGCTGCGCGTCGACTACTTCGACCGGGCCGAACCCGTCCACGCCGTACGCGACGTCGACCTCACCCTGTACCGCGGGGAGACCCTGGGGATCGTAGGAGAGAGCGGCTGCGGCAAGTCGACGCTGGTCACGGCCCTCACCCGGCTCGAGCGGCCGCCGGCCGTCACCACGGCGGGCACGGTCCACCTCCACGGCGAAGGGCCGCCGGTCGACCTGCTCAAGCTCACCGAACGTGAGCTGCGCGCCCTGCGCTGGGAGCGCGTCGCGATCGTCTTCCAGAGCGCCATGAACGCGCTCAACCCGGTGCACCGGCTCGGCGCACAGTTCGCCGACGTACTGCGGCTGCACCGCGGCCTGTCGCGGGACGACGCCTGGCGGCGTGCGGGGGAACTGCTCGGCATGGTCGGCATCCCGGCGGACCGGGTGCGCGCCTACCCCCACGAACTCTCCGGCGGCATGCGGCAGCGCGCCACCATCGCGCTCGCCCTCGCCTGCGAACCGGACCTCGTGGTGATGGACGAGCCGACGACCGCCGTGGACGTGGTCATGCAGCGCCAGATCCTGCGCCAAGTGGCGCGACTGAAGCGCGAGTTGGGGTTCTCCGTCATCTTCATCACGCATGACCTCTCGCTGCTCATCGAGATCGCCGACCGGATCGCCGTCATGTACGCGGGCCGGGTCGTCGAGACAGGACCCGCCCGACAGCTGTACGCCGACCCTCGACACCCCTACACGGCCGCACTGCGCGGCGCCTTCCCGCCGCTGCACGGACCGCGCCGCGAGATCACCGGCATCCCCGGCTCCCCGCCGGGCCTGCGGCACCCGCCGACGGGCTGCCCCTTCCATCCGCGCTGCCCGAAGCGGTTCGACCCCTGTGACGAACAAGTACCCGCGCTGCTCGCCATGGCGGGCGGCGAGGTGGCCTGCCATCTCCACGCCGGGCTTCAGGAGCAGCAGCACGAGTCGAGGAGCACCAATGTCCCTGGGTGAACCGGTACTTGAGGCCCGCGAGGTCACCAAGCGCTTCCCGCTGCACGGCCCCGGACAGCACGGCAAGGTCGTACGCGCCGTCGAACCCACCACCCTCGCCCTGCACCAGGGCCGCATCACCGCGCTCGTCGGCGAGAGCGGCAGCGGCAAGTCGACGCTCGCCAGGCTGCTCGCGCTCGGCTACCCGCCCACCGAGGGCGAGATCCGTCTCGACGGAGCCCCCGTCGCGGCGGCCCGCTCGGCCAAGGGCAAACGGGCGTACTACCGCCAGGTGCAGATGGTCTTCCAGGACCCCTTCTCCTCGCTGAGCCCTGTCCACCGGCTGCGCTACATCCTCGGCCGGCCGCTGCGCCTGCACGGCCACGTGCGGGGCCGGGCGGAGACGGAAAGGGCGGTCGTCGACCTCCTGGAGCGGGTCAACCTCACCCCGGCCGACCAGTTCATCGACAAGTTCCCGCACGAGCTGTCCGGCGGCCAGCGCCAGCGCGTCGCCATCGCCCGCGCGCTCGCCGCACGCCCCAAGGTGCTGCTCGGCGACGAACCGGTGTCGATGCTCGACGTCTCCATCCGCCTCGACATCCTCAACCTCCTCGGCAAGCTCCGCGACGACGAGGGCCTCGCGATCCTCTACATCACCCACGACATCGCGAGCGCCCGCTACTTCGCCGACGAGATCAAGGTCCTCTACGCGGGCCAGCTCGTCGAATCGGGGCCGGGTGACGCGCTCGTGGAGAACCCCCGACACCCCTACACACGGCTCCTGTTGGAGTCCGCGCCCGACCCCGACCGGGGCGGACTGCTCGACGAGCCGGAGGTCCTCGACGACGAGGAGACCCTCGGCGAACCGCCCAGCCTGGTCGACCCGCCCACCGGCTGCCGCTTCCACCCCCGCTGCCCGATCGCGAAGCCGGTGTGCGCCACCGCCTTCCCGCCGCGCACCCACTTCGACGACGGGCAGTGGGTGCACTGCTGGAGCTACGACGAGGAGAAGTACCAGTGATACAGCCGTGGTTCACGGACGCCAAGCTCGGCATCTTCCTCCACTGGGGCATCTACAGCGTGGACGGAGTCGCCGAGTCCTGGTCCTTCTTCCACGACCAGGTGCCCTACGACCAGTACATGGCGCAGCTCGAGGGCTTCACCGCCTCCGCGTACGACCCCGACTCCTGGGCGGACCTGTTCGTCCGCGCCGGCGCCCGATACGCCGTCCTCACCGCCAAGCACCACGACGGCGTCGCCCTCTGGGACACGGCCGCCAACGACCTCTCCGTCGTCAAACGCACCCCGGCGGGCCGCGACCTGATCTCTCCATACGTCGATGCCCTGCGCGCCCGCGGCATCAAAGTCGGCCTGTACTACTCGCACTTGGACTGGTCACACCCCGACTACGCCACCGTGCGCCCCGATGGCCAGGACCCCGCCGAGCGCGGCAACCGTTACTCGATGCCCGCCGTCGGCGAGGAGTCCGAGCCGCGGTGGGCGGACTTCCTCGCCTTCCACCGCGCACAGGTACGGGAACTGCTCGAACGGTTCGAGCCCGACCTGCTCTGGTTCGACGGGGAGTGGGAACGCAGCCCCGAACAGTGGCGGATGGCGGAACTCGCCGAGGAGATCCGCGCGCTGTCCCCGCACACGGTCGTCAACGGCCGCCTCACCGGGCACGGCGACTACGCGACGCCCGAGCAGGGCGTGCCCATCGAACCGCCGTCCCAGCCATGGGAGTTGTGCCTCACCGTCAACGACTCCTGGGGCTACCAGCCGCAGGACGACCACCACAAGTCACCCCGACAGCTGGTCCGCATCTTCGTGGAGGCCATCGGGGGCGGCGGCAACCTCCTCCTCGACGTCGGCCCGAAAGAGGACGGCACGCTCCTCTCCGAGCAGACCGAGCGCCTCGAAGCGCTGGGGGAGTGGACGTCCCGGCACACCGACGCCGTCTACGGCACGGTGCGGGGCCTTCCGCACGGCCACTTCTATGGTCCCTCGACGCTCTCGGCCGACCGCCGCACCCTGTATCTGTTCCTCTTCGACCGGCCCAACGAGTACGTGGTCCTGCGCGGCGTACGCAACGTGGTGACGTCCGCACGCGTACTGGGCAAGGGAGTCGAGGCGCGCCACGAGCGGGTCGGCGGCCTCGGCGACGTACCCGGCTGGGAGTACGTCCATGTGAGCGACGACCAGCTCGACCCCCTCTGCACCGTGCTCGCACTCGAACTCGACGGCGAACTGGACTTGTACCGAGCGCATACGCGCGACTGAGCGCTTCACTGCGGGCCGGTGGGGGCTGGTCGCGCCCGCGCGGCGGAGCCGCATATGTCACAGCCCCGCGCCCCTACGGGGCGCCCCCCCCGGCGCGCCCCCCTGACCCCACCCGCACCCCCATCCCGAAGTTCGGAGGCCTTATGCCCCGCACCACACGCTCTCTCAGACCGCGGACGGCGCTGCTCGCGCTCGCCGTCCTCGCCGTTCCCCTCGCCCCGTCGGCGGCCGCCGCGCCGCCGTCCACCCAAGTCGCTGAGGAGGAAGCCGTGTCCGGCCGGCTCCCCGTCGTTTCGCCGACCCCGCAGCACATGGCCCGCGCGGGCGACGACGTCCCGCTCGCCCGCGAAGCCGAACTCGTCGTCGGGGAAGGCACCGACCCGGCGGCCAAGGAACGCGTCACCGAGATCCTGCGCGCCCACGGAGTGCGCGACATCGACGTACGGGCGAAGACGTCGGGCGGCGCCCCGCTGACGGTGCTGCTCGGCCCGGCCACCCGTCCCGACATCGCGAAGGCGCTCGGCGCGACCAAGGTGCCTGAGCAGGACGAGGGCTACGCGCTGCGGGCCGGGCACCGCACCGTCGCGCTCGGCGGCACGGACGCGACCGGGCAGTTCTACGCCGCCCAGACCCTGGGCCAGCTCATAGCGCGCGGCCGCATCGCGGGAGCCGAGGTCTCCGACTTCCCCTCCATGGCGCTGCGCGGCAGCATCGAAGGGTTCTACGGCCCGCCCTGGACCGAGGCCGAACGCCTCGACCAGATGGACTTCCTGGGCGACACCAAGGCCAACACCTATGTGTACGCGCCCAAGGACGACCCCTACCACCGCGAGAAGTGGCGCGAGCCCTACCCGGCGGACAAACTCGCCGAGCTGGGCAAGCTCGTCGACCGCGCGACCGCCAACCACGTCCGCTTCACCTTCGCGGTGTCGCCCGGCGGGTCCATCTGCTACTCGGACCCGGCGGACGTCAAGGCGCTGACCGCGAAGCTCCAGGCGCTGTACGACCTGGGCGTGCGGTCCTTCTCGGTCCCGCTGGACGACATCAGCTACACCAAGTGGAACTGCGAGGGCGACAAGGCGAAGTTCGGTGAGCCGGGCCGTGGCTCCGCGGCCAAGGCGCAGGTGGGTCTCCTCAACACCATCCAGCGGGACTTCATCGCGCAGAAGGAGGGCGCCAATCCGCTGCAGATGGTGCCCACCGAGTACGGCGACCTGACGGACACCGCGTACAAGCAGACGATGCGGGCCGAGCTGGATGGCGCGGTGGAGGTGATGTGGACCGGGACGGACGTCGTCCCGCCGGAGATCACCAACGCGCAGGCGGAGAAGGCCGCCGAGCTGTTCGGGCGGAAGGTGTTCGTCTGGGACAACTACCCCGTCAATGACTTCGCGCGCACGGCGGGGCGGCTGCTCCTTGCTCCTTACGACAAGCGGGAGGCGGGTCTTTCGGGGCATCTGAGCGGCATCGTCTCCAACCCGATGAACCAGGAGGCGGCGAGCAAGCTCGCCGTCTTCACGATGAACGACTTCTCCTGGAACGACCGGGGATACGAGCGGGCGCGGTCGGCGCGGCAGGCTGCGCTGTATCTCGCCGGGGGCGATGAGCGGATCGCCGACGCGGTGCAGACGTTCGTGGATCTCAACCATGCGGCGCCGACGTTCGGTGAGTCGAACTGGCAGCCGCAGTCGCCGGTGCTCGGGCCGAAGCTGGACGCCTTCTGGAAGCGGTACGAGAGTGACCCCTCCGGGGCGGTACGGGAACTGCGCCCCACGGCTCGGGAGATCGAGCGGGTCCCCGCGGTGCTGCGGGACGGTCTGCCGGACCCGCTGTTCCTCCACGATGCGAAGCAGTGGCTGGACGCCACGGAGCTGTGGGGCGCCGCCCTGAGGCATGGGCTCGCGGCGCTGACCGCGGAGCAGTCGGGCGACGCGGACGCCGCGGCGAAGTCGCTCGCCGCGATGGAGGAGGCCGCCGGGCGGGCCTCCTCGATCCAGGTGGACCCGGCGGAGCATCATCAGCACGGGCCGGTGAAGATTGCGGATCCGTTCCTGGGTGAGTTCGTGGAGGGGGTGCGGGAGAGGGTCTAGCTCTGGCTCTGTGGTCCGCCGCGGGCCGGTGGGGGCTTCCCTGCCCCGCCGCTCCGCGGCGGATCTTTCCCGCCCACCCACCCGATTACCCCGCAGCACGGGGCGAATCCCGCAGCGCGGGAGGGGTGGGTGGGCGGCTCCGTCCGTCCCCGCTGCCCCCGTTGTGGGCAGGCGTTCCGCACGGCGAGTGGGGTCTCCCCTGCTCGAGCGAAGCCGAGAGCTTGGGGAAGGGTGGGCACAACGCCAGCTGCCGGGTGCCGATGGACGGGGCGTCGGGCTCGGGGCAGAGGCGTGACGTTGCAGTGACTGATACGTCAGTCAGAGGCGCAATCGCAGGGTATATCCGACCGCAGGCCCACCGAGATTGCGGTCAGCGCAACGCGAAGGTACCGTGCCCGGCATGCAGCAAGACCCCGAGGTGGCGGACCGCGTCCGCAAAGTCATCGCCGACGCCGGCACGACCCAGCGCGAATTCGCCCGCCGCATCGTGATGGACCCCTCCAAGCTCTCCCGCTCCCTCGGCGGCACCCGCCGCTTCACCGCCGCCGAACTCGCCCGCATCGCGGACACCGGCGGCGTCGACGCGGGCTGGCTCCTGGGCACCCAGACGACCACGCCCCCCGCGAAGCGCGAACGCACCGCCGTCCCGGAAGGCGGCCGCCCCCTCCAGATCGTCCGGGAGACGGTGCGGCTCGTCGCCGAGCGGGGATTCCACGCCGTCCGCGTGGCCGACATCGCCGAGGCCTGCGCCACCAGCACTGCCGCCATCCACTACCACTTCCCCGGCCGCGACGACCTCCTCGAAGCCGCCGTCCGCTGGTGCATGGACGAGGACACCGCCCGCCGAGCGGCCCGCGTCGCGGACGCCGCCGACGCCGCCGACGAACTGCGCCAGCTGATCGAACTGCAGATCCCCCGCACCCCGCAGCAGCGCTGGCAGTGGAGCGTCTGGCTCGACCTGTGGGCCGAGGCCGCCCGCTCGACCGCCGTCGGCCGGCTGCACGCCGACTACTACCGGCAGTGGCGCGCCACCGTCGCCGATGTCATCCGGCGCGGCGTCGACCAGGGCGTGTTCCGCCTCGCCGACCCGCACTCGGCGGCGCTCAGACTCACCGCCCTGATCGACGGCCTGGCGACACAAGTCCTCGCCTCGACTCCCGGCGACGACGGCACGTCCCCCGACGACATGCACGAGGCGCTTCTCGGGTACGTCGAGTCGACGCTCACCGTGCCCCGCCCGCGGAACTGACCGCGCGCCGCTTCACCAACGTACGCATCAACCAACACCAAAGGCCCCTACTCCAGGGAGAGTTCACCATGCCCGTGAACCAAGACGTCATCATCACCGCCGCCCTCACCGGCGCCGGCGACACCGTCCGTAAGAGTCCGCACGTCCCCGTCACGCCCGAGCAGATAGCCAAGTCGGCGGTCGAGGCCGCCGACGCGGGCGCCGCCGTCGTGCACATCCACGTCCGCGACCCCGAGACCGGTGATCCATCGCGCGACCCCCGCCTGTACCGCGAGGTCGTCGAGCGGATCAAGGAGACCGGCACCGACGTCGTCATCAATCTGACGGCGGGCATGGGCGGCGACCTGGTCATCGACCCGGTCCAGCCGCTGAAGGAGCTCGGCGAGCTGCCCGGCACCGATCTCGTCGGCGGCCTCGACCGCCTCCCGCACGTCGAGGACCTGCTCCCCGACATCTGCACCCTCGACTGCGGCTCCCTCAACTTCGGCGACAACCTCTACATCTCCACCCCCGACATGCTCCGCCAGGGCGCCAAGCGCATCCAAGAGCTGGGTGTGCGGCCCGAGTTGGAGATCTTCGACACCGGTCAGCTGTGGTTCGCCAAGCAGCTCATCGCCGAGGGACTGCTCGACAACCCCACCGTCTTCCAGCTCTGCATGGGCATCCCGTGGGGCGCCCCCGCCGACCCGGGCGTCCTCCAGTCCATGGTCAACATGCTGCCCGAAGGCGCCCAGTGGGCCAGCTTCGCGCTCGGCCGGATGCAGATGCCGTGGGTCGCCCAGTCCATCCTGCTCGGCGGTCAGGTCCGCGTCGGCCTCGAGGACAACCTGTACCTCGGCAAGGGGAACAAGGTGACGAACGCCCAGCTTGTTGAGCGTGCCGTGCAGATCACCGAGAACCTCGGCTCGCGTGTCGCGACTCCCGATGAGGCCCGCCAGAAGCTGGGCCTCAAGCGGTAGCGCTTCGCTGGATTGTGCGGCCATTCGTCTGCGGTGTCGCTGTGGCTGGTCGCGCCGTTCCCCGCGCCCCTTCGGGGCGCCTCCCCGCGCCCCGCGCAGCAAGAAAGGACCCCCCTCATGACCACCACGACCACCCCCGAAGAAGTACGCCGCGTCGCCTGCGTAGGCGCCGGTGTCATCGGCGGCGGATGGGTCGCGCACTTCCTGGCCCGTGGCTATGACGTCACCGCCTGGGACCCGGCCCCCGACGCCGAGCAGCGGCTGCGCCGCCTCGTCGACGCCGCCTGGCCCGCACTGACCCAGCTCGGCCTCGCCGAAGGCGCCTCGCAGGACCGGCTCACCGTGACCGCCACCCTCGAAGAGGCCGTCGCCGACGCCCAGTTCGTGCAGGAGAGCGCCCCCGAGAAGCTGGAGCTCAAGCGCGACCTGCTCGCCAAGCTGGACGCCGCCGCGCCCGCCGGAGTCGTCATAGCCTCCTCCACCTCCGGCTACCCGATGACCGACATGCAGACCGAAGCGGCCACTCCCGGCCGCCTGGTCGTCGGGCATCCCTTCAACCCGCCGTACCTGATCCCGCTCGTCGAGGTCGTCGGCGGGGAGCGCACCGACGCCGAGGCCGTGACCTGGGCATCCCGCTTCTACGAGGTCGCGGGGAAGTCCGTCATCACCATGAAGGACGAAGTCCCCGGCTTCATCGCCAACCGCCTCCAGGAGGCCCTGTGGCGCGAGGCCCTGCACATGGTCGCCAACGGAGAGGCCACCGTCCAGGAGATCGACGACTCGATCACCGAAGGGCCGGGCCTGCGCTGGGCGTTCATGGGCCCGATGCTCACCTTCGCGCTCGCGGGCGGCGAGGGCGGCATGGCCCACATGCTCGACCACTTCGGTCCGTCCCTGAAGTCGCCGTGGACGCGCCTCGAAGCACCCGAGCTCGACAAGAAGCTGTACGACGCCGTGGTCGCGGGCTGCGACGACGCGGCGGACGGCAGGACCATCGCCGACCTGGTCGCCGAACGCGACCAGGGAGTCATCGACGTACTGCGGGCGACGGGCCGTCTGCCGCAGCAGCGGAAGGAAGCCAAGTGACCGACACCACCGCCCAGTTGCCGCTTCTGCGCCGTACCGTCCGGCCCGAGTGGATCGACTACAACGGCCACATGAGCGAGGCCTTCTACGTCCTCGTCTTCGGCTATGCCACCGACGCCATGATGATCGAGACGGGCCTGCACGCGGGCTACCGCGAGTCCACCGGCTGCTCCCTCTACACGGTCGAGGCGCACATCCGCTATCTGAGCGACGTCGCGGAGGGCTCTCAACTCGTCGTCCGTACCCGCATGTTGGGCGCGGACGCGAAGAAGGCGCGCTTCACGCACGAGATGTACGTCGTCGAGTCCACCGGGGAAGGGGCGGCCGAACCCGCCCCGGACGCCACCCCCGTGGCGACGACGGAGCTGCTCGCCCTCCACGTCGACCAGAACGCGGGCCGCACCACGCCCTTCCCGGACGAGATCCGCGAACGCCTCACCGGCCTCGCGGAACCGGCCCCGGAATGGGCGGGCCGCTCCATCGCCACGGTCGGCGGCTGAGGGCGGTCACGCGGCCAGCGGTGTGCCGACGCCCAGCAGGGCGAGGAAGGCGGCCGCCGCGGGAGACGGGGTGAAACGGCTCCAGACGAGGCGCTCCACCCGCACCGGACCGTTGGTGACCGGGACACCGCGCATGCCCGGCAGTTCGGCGGCGAACGCGGCGGGCAGCAGGGCGATGCCGAGGCCGTGGCGGACCATCCTGGCCAGCAGTTCGACGCCGGACACCTCGAAGGCGACCTCGCGGCGCAGCCCGGCCGCCGCGAACGCCTCGTCCGACTGGGCACGGGCGGCGCTGCCCGCGGCGAAGTCCACGAACACCTCGTCGACGATGCGGCTCAGGTCCACCTCGCGCTCCGCGGCCAGCGGGTGGTCAGGGGCAACCACGGCGACGTGCTGCCCATGGGCGAGTTCCAGGTCGTGGACGCCCTGTGTCCGGAACCCGGGCTGCACGCCGAGGAACGCCGCGTCGAGCCCGCCGTCGCGCACCTGCTCGACGAGCCGCTCGCTGGCGCCGGTCCGCAGGCTGATCCGCACCTGGGGGTAGCGCAGGCGGTAGTCCCGCAGCACCGCCGCGAGATCGACGGCCGTCACGGTGGGGATCGAGCCGATGACCAGCGTGCCCCGTATCTCGCCGGTGGCCGCCGCCACCTCGGCCCGAGCCCGCTCGGCCGCTTCGAGCGCCTGGCGGGCGGCCGGCAGGAACGCCTCCCCCGCGGCGGTCAGCCGGACCCTGCGGCTGGTCCGCTCAAACAGCCGGGCACCCAATTCCTTCTCGAGCCGGGACACTTGATGGCTCAGCGCGGACTGGACGACATGGCACCGCTCGGCGGCACGGGTGAAGTTCGCGGTCTCCGCCACCGCGAGGACGTAGCGCATCTGCTGGAGCTCCATCTGATCCATCGTGAAACACGATGGATCAGATGACAAGCATGTGTTGGACCGATGGGTTCATGGCGGGCGATGCTGAAGTCACCGACATCAACGCCTCGGCGCCCCCGGCGCCCCGACCCCGCGGAGACACCCCATGCGCGTGATCGCCTTCGACCACCTCGTCCTGAACGTCGCCGACATCGAGCGCTCACTCGCCTTCTACACCGGCCCGCTGGGACTGGAACCGGTACGGGTGGACGAATGGCGGGCCGACAAGGTCCCCTTCCCTTCGGTGCGGGTGAGCCCCACCACCATCATCGACCTCGTCACGGCGCCCGCCGGAGAGCCGGTGGGCAGCAACGTCGACCACATCTGCCTGGTGGTCGAACCGCTCGAGTGGCAAGAGGTCATCGAATCCGGCGTGTTCACGGTGGTGGACGGTCCAGGCAAGCGCTTCGGCGCCCGGGGCACCGCGATCTCCCTGTACGTGCAGGACCCGGACGGCAACACCGTGGAGCTGCGCTGGTACCCGAAGGAGGCCTGAACCGACCTCAAAGGACGCCTGGCCGACCCCTTGCTGTCACCCCGTCGTCGGCCGGTACGCGTACACGGAGGTCACCACCAGGCAGGGCACCGGCGGCACCACTTCGACGCGCAGAGTGCGGCGCGCGGAGTCGTAGTCCACGCCTTCCGTCTCGAACGTGCCGCGGCAGATGCTCCGTTGTGGCGCGGCGAACAGGCTGGTCACCTTGCCCGTGACGGGCTTCCCGTCGAGCGCGTGCGCCAGGTCCACCTGGAGGATCGGGCGGTCCTCGGGGAACAGCTCCTTGGACGCGTCGTTCGAAGCGCACACCAGACGGGTGTCCGACACGAAGTCGCAGCCCTGGATGTCGCGCACCGGCTTGTCGAGCGTGATCTGTCCGGCCCGGGGGAGTGCTCCGCCGGTGGGCGGGGTCGAGGAGTTGAGGAGCGGGGCGGGGAAGACCTGGAGCCGCGGCTGGTCGCCCCATTCGCCGGACACCAGCCACTGCTTGTCCGGTGAGACGGCGGCGAAGGAGTTGTTCAGTTTCTCGCCCGCGTCGAGCTGGTGCTCGTAGAGGTGGCGCTTGCCGTCGGGCGTCGTGACGGCGAACATCTTCGACTTCGCGTCGTCGCCGCCCTGATAGGCGTCCACGGTGTGGCCGTCGGCGATGTCCGGGTCGCCCACGTGGGACCAGCCCTTGGTCCGCAGATCGAGCGGTATCGAGCCGAGGCCCCGGTAGAGGAGGCTGCCGTCGGCGCGGCTTGCCAGGCCCTGGCTGCCGGTGAGGGAGTTGACGGTCGAGCTGCCCGACTCCTGCCAGCCGCCGGGGGAGCGGGGTGCGGTGTCGGCGGATGCGGTGCCGCCGGTGGCCATCGCCGTGGTCAGGGTGAGCGCGGTGAGCAGGGCCGCGGATGTCTTGCGTGCTTCGGGTGCCTTCAAACGTGTCATTGGGTGCGCTGCCTCCGTGGGGGGTCGATCGCTGCCGGGCAATCGTACGTAACGTGACCTCTGTCGACCGGTGGGTTCTGACACGTCGACAGATGTGCGTGAGGTGGCCGTCAGATGGTGCGACAGAAGGTGGTTGAGACGTGAGGCTGGTCATTCTCGGTGGTGGCGGATTCCGCGTCCCGCTCGTGTACGGGGCGCTGCTCGGCGATCACGCCGAGGGCCGGGTCACCGAAGTCGTGCTGCACGACCTGGACGCGGCGCGGCTCGGGGCGGTCACCCGCGTGCTTGCCGACCAGGCCGTGGGGGTACCGGACGCGCCCGCCGTCACGGCCACGACCGATCTCGACGAGGCCTTGCGCGGCGCGGACTTCGTGTTCTCCGCGATCCGGGTGGGGGGCCTCGAAGGGCGTGCGGCCGACGAGCGGGTCGCGCTGGCCGAGGGGGTCCTCGGGCAGGAGACGGTGGGCGCGGGCGGCATCGCGTACGGGCTCCGCACCGTGCCGGTCGCCGTCGACATCGCCCGGCGGGTGCGTGAACTCGCCCCCGACGCCTGGGTGATCAACTTCACCAACCCGGCGGGGCTCGTCACCGAGGCGATGTCCCGGGAGCTCGGCGATCGCGTCATCGGCATCTGCGACTCTCCGGTGGGCCTGGGGCGGCGGGTGGCGCGCATCCTCGGCGGTGACCCGGACTCGGCGTTCATCGACTACGTGGGCCTCAACCACCTCGGCTGGCTGCGCGGCCTGCGGATCGACGGGCGGGACGAATTGCCGCGGCTGCTCGGCGACGACGCGCTGCTCGGCTCGTTCGAGGAAGGGCGGCTCTTCGGGGCGGAGTGGCTGCGGTCATTGGGGGCCGTGCCGAACGAGTACTTGCACTACTACTACTTCAACCGCGAGGCGGTGCGGGCGTACCAGGAGGCGGAGCAGACGCGGGGGGCGTTTCTGCGGGACCAACAGGCGCGGTTCTACGACGAGTTGGGACGGGGAGAGGTTTCTGCTTCCTCCTCCTCGTCCTCGGCCTGGAAGGCCTGGGACGCGACGCGGGCGGAGCGCGAGGCCACGTACATGGCGGAGAACCGGGAGGCCGCGGGGGTGGGAGAGCGGGCGGAGGAAGATCTCGAGAGCGGGGGATACGAGAAGGTCGCCCTTGCTCTGATGCGGGCCATCGCGCGTGACGAGCGGGCCACGCTGATCCTCAACGTCCGTAATCGCACGACGCTTTCGGCGCTGGACGGTGACGCGGTGATCGAGGTGCCGTGCTCCGTGGACGCGAACGGCGCCCACCCCATGGCGGTGGATCCGCTGCCCTTGCACGCGACGGGTCTGGTGTGCGCGGTCAAGGCGGTCGAGCGGGAGGTCCTCGCGGCGGCGTCCAGCGGCTCACGCGCCACCGCGGTGAAGGCGTTCGCGCTGCATCCGCTGGTGGATTCGGTGGCGGTGGCGCGGCGGTTGGTGGAGGGGTACCGGGGGGTGCATCCGGGGCTGGCTTATCTGAACGGGGCGTAGTCGGCCTGGGGCCCTCTGCGCTTCTGGCCGCCCCGGCTGTGGGCAGGCGTTCCGCAGGGCGGAACGGGTGGGCACAGCCCTGGCTGCGGGGCTCCGATGAAGCAGGGCGGCAGGGCAGGGCCGGGGCACAGCAGGCAGGTCACTTCGTCCGCCGGCGTGCCTCCCGCACCTCGCGGTCGATGGCCCAGGCGTCGGCGACCGGCCCGAGGTGGCTGAGCTTGTCGGGGTTGATCACCGAGCGGATGGTCTGGATCTGGCCGTCGAGCACATCGAGGGCCAAGGTGTGGAGCACCTTGCCGTCCCGGTCGCGGAAGACCGCCCCGGGCTGGCCGTTGACCTCGTGCGGCTCGAACGTCACGTCGATCCGGGTCAGCAGGGGGTAGACGGAGGCGAGCAGCCGGGCCACGTTCTCGGCGCCCATGACGGCCCTGGCCAGCTGCGGGGCCTTGCCGCCGCCGTCCCCGACCATCGACACGTCGGCGGCGAGCAGACCCTGCAGGCCGACCACATCGCCTTCCCGGAGGGCGTCGAGGAACCGCGTCGCCAGCTCCTGCCGCTCCTGGCGATCCGCTGCGAACCGAGGCCGTCCGTCCCGCATGTGCCGCCGCGCCCGTACGAGGAGCTGCCGGCACGCCGCCTCCGACCGCCCCACCGCCGCGGCGACCTCGTCGAAGCCGAAGCCGAACACCTCCCGCAGCACGAACACCGAGCGCTCCAGCGGGCTGAGCCGCTCCAGAAGCAGCAGCGCCGCCATCGACACCGAGTCGGCCAGCTCCGCCGAGCGTGCCGGGTCCTGATAGGGGTCGGTGAGCAGCGGCTCCGGGAACCAAGGACCGACGTACTCCTCCCGCCTCACCCGTGCGGAGCGCAGTACGTCGATCGAGATCCGCGTCACCGCGGCGGACAGGAACGCCTTGGTCGACGTGGGCCGGGTCGCCGAGCCGTCGAAGCGCAGCCAGGTCTCCTGCACCGCGTCCTCGGCCTCGCCCACGCTGCCCAGAATCCGGTACGCGATCGAGAACAGCAGCGGGCGCAGCTCCTCGAACTCCTCGACCTTGCTCACGTCGACTCTCCTTTGCGGCGGGCCCGTTCGGCGCGGGCGTCTTTCTGTGTGTCTTTCTGGTGTGTCTTTCTCGGCTCAGTGCAACTGACCGACCTTGTAGTCCCCGGCCGGGTACTGGGTGATGATGTTGAGCCGGTTCACCGTGTTCATGAAGGACACCAGGATCACCAGGGCGGTGAGCTGCTCCTCGTCGTAGTGCTTGGCGGCCCGCGCCCACACCTCGTCGCTGACCCCGGTGCCCGCGTCCGCGACGCGGGTCCCCTGCTCCGCGAGCTCCAGCGCGGCCCGCTCGGCCTCGGTGAAGACGGTGGCCTCCCGCCACGCCACCAGCAGGTTCAGCCGCACCGCGGTCTCCCCGGCCGCGGCGGCCTCCTTGGTGTGCATGTCGATGCAGGCGGCGCAGCCGTTGATCTGGCTCACGCGCAGCGCCACCAACTCCTGCGTCGCGGCCGGCAGCGACGACTCCTTGAGCGCCTTGCCCGCCGACATGAAGTACTTGAGGGCCTTGCCGGCGGTCGGGCTTGCGAGGCAGTTCAGTCGCGCGTCCATGGTGTGCTCCATCCGTGATCGTCAGTGGCTACACCCCCTGAGACGAGGTAGCCCGACGCCCTGTGACACGGACGCGCGTTTCAGTCCTGATCGCCGTGCCGGCCGCCGGGTTCCACCGGGGTCGCGCCGGGGCGGGTCCACTGCGGTACGGGGCGGCCGGTCGGGCCCCAGGTGGCGTTCCCGTCCGCGTCCGCGCTCCAGAACCAGCACGACTCGTGCCCCTCGGGCCAGCCTTCGGGCTTGTCCTCCCAGGCCTCGCCGCGGCCGTAGGGCGTCATGTCGAGCAGGCCGAAGGAGCCGTTGACCGGCTCGTTGCCGCGGCCCGTCGTGGAGTAGGTGAGGAACACGCGGTCGCCGTCGCGCAGATAGCAGGTGAGGTAGCCCATTTCACCGCCGACCGGCTCCTCTACGCCGCGCACCGAGTACCAGGGCTGGGTGTAGCCCATGAACTCGACGTACGGGGCCACCTCGTCCCAACGGCCGGTGGTCACGATGGCGAACGAGACGCCGCGGGCGTTGAGATAGACGGCGTCCTTCGCGTGCCAGGCCGTTGTGGTGCAGCCCGCGCACTGCCCCTGGTGCGGCTCTCCGTCGTGCCACATGTGCTTGTAGACCACGAGCTCGTCGCGCCCCTGGAACAGTTCCAGGAACGGGACCGGGCCGTCGGGTCCGACGACCTCGACCGTCCCGTCGAACTCCACCATCGGCAGCCGGCGGCGGGCCGCGGCGATCGCGTCGCCCTCGTGGGTGTGGGCCTTCTCGCGGACCAGAAGCTTGTCGCGTTCGGTCTGCCAGGTGTCCAGGTCGACGATGGGCGGCCGGCCGGTCAGCGCGGTGGTCGGGTCGTCCGGTGCGGTGGTCATGGTGTGTCCTCCGTGGTGTCTCGTGCCGGGCGGCGTCTGCGACCATCACCAGATGGCGTCTGTGACGGTCACCAGCTAAAGACTGTTCACCAGATACAGACTCGCGACCCGGCGGGAACTCATCGCGGCGGGGGCGCATTCGGTCGAGCGCAAGCGCGCGGACACGCTCTGAGATGATCACCGGATGAGCCCCGTCATCGCCATCGGATCCGCCGCCGCAAGGCCCTGCACGCTCGTCGTCTGCCGAGGCTGCTGCTGCGGAAACGCCCGCAAGAACCCCGGCATCGACCACGAATGGCAACTGGCGCGGCTGCGGGCCGCCGCCGCAGAGTCGGCGGGCCGGTTCGCCGTACGGACGAGTGAGTGCCTCGGGCCCTGCGGACAGGCGAACATCATCGTCGTACAGCCGTCCGCGGCAGGACGCCGCAAAGGCGGCCGAGCCGCATGGGTCGGCTTCGCCGTCGACGACGAATCGCTCGACGAGATAATCGCCTGGGCCGAGGCCGGCGGGCCCGGGTTCGCTCAGCCGTCGGCCACCCTGGAGCTGCAGCTGGTCGAGCCCGGGAAGGCCTGATCAGGCCGCCTACAGGGGCGAGTTGATCAGGCCGCCGTCGGGGAACTCTCGAGGACCTTGTCCAGGAAGCCGTGCAGATTCGCCACCGTGCGGGCGTTCTGCTCCTCGAGGGTGAGGCTTTCCTCGAAGCGGCGGGCCAATGCCGTCGTCTTCTTGCCGCGTACGTAGAGCGAGCAGGCCAGGTCCGCGCAGATGTAGATGCCGACCGAGTTGCCCTGCCGGCCCGCGGGACCGGACAGCGGAGCGACCAGCAGGGTGATGCCCGAGCCGGACTGCGGGGTCACGCAGACCGAGCAGATGCTGGACTTGAGCATGCTCTTGCGCGCGCCGGTCGACGCCCGCAGCGCGATGCCCACGTACGCCCCGTCCCGCTCCGTCACGACATAGCCCCGGTCCGGGGCCTTGGGGTCGCGCCAGCCGAGGAAGTCAAGGTCTGACCAGGGCGTCTCGGTGAAGCCGGCGGGGAGTGTGAGCCGGCGGGCCTCGCCCTTGGAGCAGTTGACGAAGGACGCGCGGATCTCTTTCTCGCCGATGGGTTCCATGATCCGGAAGTTATCAACGGGCGGCTGTCGGCGTCTTCTCCTTTTCGTGGGGGATGACGAGTTGGACCTCGCGGACGCGATCACACTCCTGCGGGAGCAGGTCGCCGAGGCCCAGCGGCGCGTGGCCACCGATTGCACAGCGTCAGAGCCCGGCCCCCGGAACCCGCGCCGCCACAAACCGCGTCCTGCGCCGCAGCCGGAAGCCCAGCGACTCGTACAACCGGATGGCGTCGGTATTGCGCGCCGACGTGTGGAGGAACGGGATCTCGTCGCGAGCCCGGATGCCGGCGGCCACCGCGAGGACGAGGCGGGAGGCCAGGCCCTCGCCGCGGTGGGCCGGGTCGGTGCACACCGCGCTGATCTCCGTCCAGCCCGGCGGATGCAGCCGCTCCCCGGCCATGGCGATGAGGGCGCCGCCCCGGCGTATGCCCAGGTAGGTGCCGAGTTCCACGGTTCGGGGCAGGAACGGGCCCGGCTGGGTGCGTTCCACCAGGTCCAGCATCTCCGGTACGTCGGCGGGGCCGAGGCGGACCGCTTCCGGATCCGGCGCGGGGGCCACCGACTCGTCGACCAGCTGGACGCCCTCCATGTCGAACGTGACCTCCCACCCTTCCGGCAGCGGCGCCCGGACACCGGGCAGCGGCACCTCGGCGCCCGGTCCGGCGAGGCGCGCCAGGTCGGCCCAGTCGTCGGGGCCGGGATCGTCGGGCAGGGCCAGCCACGGAGACACGTCGAGCTGGTACCGCAGGACCCGGCCGCGGCGCTCGGCGAAACGGGCGTGCGGTCCGGCGAGCGCTCCGTAGGCCGGGTTGTCCAACGGGTGGGCGACCGCTTCCGGCGGGCGTTCGGGGCTCGCGAGGCCGGGCCGGACGGTGGTCACGCGCTCACCTCGATCACGATCTTCCCGCGGGCGTGGCCGCTCTCCACGGCCCGCAGCGCCTCGTCGGCGCGGTCGAGCGGGTACGTCGCCGACACCTCGGTCCGCAGTACGCCGTCGACGGCGAGCCGCGCAACCGCGTCAAGGACCTCGCTGGTCCGGGCCCGTGCGACCGGCGCCCCGCCCAGTTCTGCGATCGTCTCCTTGGCCGCCGCCGTGATCAGCTTCGCGCGGTCGGTCAGGAGTGGTGCGACGGCCACCACGTCCGCGCCGCCGACCAGGTCGAAGACCGCGTCCACCTGCCCGCCCGGTGCCGCGGCCCGCACCCGTTCCGCCAGATCGGGACCCGGCGTCACGTGGATCGCGCCCAGGGACTCGACGAAATCCTTCTTGCCCGCGCTCGCCGTGCCGACGACCCGGATGCCGAAGTGCCGCGCCAACTGCGCCGCGGCCACCCCGACCCCGCCGCCGACCCCGGTGATCAGGAGCGTCGCCCCGGCGGGCAGGCCGAGCTGACGCACACCGTCGTACGCCGTCGCCGCCGCGACCGGCAGCGCGGCGGCCTCCGTGAACGTCAGGCCCTCCGGCTTGTGCGTGGCGATCGACACGGGGAGGAGCGTGTGCTCGGTGTACCCGCCCGTGACCGGGTTGCCGAACACCGCGTCACCGACGGCGAATCCCTCGACGCCTTCGCCCACCCGCTCGACCACACCGGCGACCTCGCTGCCCAGGACCTCGGGGAACGCGGCGGGCGGCGAGCCCGGCCGACGCTTGCCCGCCCGCAGCTTCCAGTCGACGGGGTTGACCCCGGCCGCCCGTACCGCGACGAGGAGTTGACCGGGGCCGGGCTCCGGGGGCGCCTGCTCGACGAAGGCCTCCACTTCAGGACCGCCGTGCCGGGTGAATACGTACGCCTTGGACATGTGCTCCCTCGCTCTGAGCTCTGAGGTCTGAGGTCTGAATCGACGCAGGCCGTGTGAGTGCCCACCTTGGACGACCGCCATGATCGCCCCGCTATTCCCGGTGCGGGGGAGCGTTCATGAGGTCGCAATGAGGGGCGGGCAGGGCCTCCGCGGAGCCGACCGGTCAAAAGCTGAACACCTCACCAAGTTTTGCTTCCCCGACCCTTGACCTTCACCGTTCAACCAATCAAGACTCTGGCCCCACAGACCCGCACTGGAGCGGATGGCGCGTTCAGGTCTTGGCGCCGCCGGCCAGTTCGGCGTGCCATGAGCCGCGTTCAGGAGGCCATTTCGCCATGCCTGCAAGGACCCGCCGTGAACTTCTGAAGCAATTGGGTGGCACCGCCGCCACGTTCGCCTTCGTGGCCGCCGCAGGGTCGGCCGCCGCGGCCGTGCCCGCATCCGGGACCGCATCTGGGCCCGCATCCGCGACCGCAGAAGGCGCAGGCTCCCCGGGCGCGGCCGCCGCCATGCGCCGCGTCCGGGGGATCGTCGCCCGCCTGACCCTTGACGAGAAGATCAGCCTGGTCCACGGCGCCACCGACCCCCGCAGAGTCGGGCAGGCGGGCTACCTGCCGGGCATCGAGCGCCTCGGCATACCGGAGCTGCGCCTGTCCGACGGCCCGGCGGGCGTGAACGTCACCAAGTCCGCGACCGGCCTCCCGCCCGTCTCGACACTCGGCTCCTCCTTCAACCTCGAACTCGCCCGCGAGTACGGGGCGGTGATGGGCCGCGAGGGCCGCACCCTGGAGATGGACGTCCTGCTGGCCCCGCAGATCGAGCTCTCCCGAACGCCCTTCTTCAGCCGCAACAAGGACCAATCAGGCGAGGACCCGTACCTCAACGGCCTGATCGGCGCCGCCCAGGTCGAGGGCGTGCAGGCGCAGGGCATGCTCGCCCAGGCCAAGCACTTCCTCGCCAACAACCAGCGCCTGCACGAGTTCGACCGCGAGAAGCCGGAGAATTCGTACGACTTCATCGTCGACGACCGCACCCTGCACGAGCTGTACCTGCCCGCGTTCGAGGCCGTCGTCCGCGCCGGCGTCTCCTCCGTGATGTCGGCGTACAACCACCTCAACGGCAAGTGGAATTCCGAACAGAGCACCACCCTCACCGACATCCTCCGCGGCGAACTCGGCTTCAAGGGCTTCGTCACATCCGACTGGGGCGCCACCCACTCCACGGCCGCGCTCGAAGCCGGCCAGGACATGCAGATGTGGGACGGCTCGTTCTACGGAGAGCCCCTGAAGAAGGCGATCAAGGACGGCTCCATCCCCGAGGCCGCCCTGGACACCGCGGTCTCCCGCATCCTGGGCCGGTACGACGCCTTCGGCATGCTCGACGGCAGCCGGGTCCCCGCCCGAAAGCGGATCGACGTCGAGGCCGGCGCACGCGTGGCCCGCGAAGTCGCGGTCCAAGGCGCGGTGTTGCTGGCCAACGACGGCGGACTCCCGCTGTCGCCCACCGCCTTGCGCGACCTCGCGCTCATCGGCCCGACCGCGGGCCAGGTCGCGACATCGGTCTCGGGCGAGCGTGCGTACGGCTTCGAGGAGCGCCTGGTCAGCCCGCTCGCCGCACTGCGCCGCACGACAGGGCGGAAGATCGCGTACGAGGTCGGGGTCGACCTCACGGGCACGGCTGTCCCCGCATCCGCGTTCCCCGAGGGCCTGGCCCGCAAGGGCGGTGGCGGCACGGACAAGAGGGTCGACTTTGTCGGCTCCGAAGCGCTTCCGGTCGGCACGACGGCCGAGTGGACCGGCACCTTCGTGCCGCCCACAACGGGCGAGTACGCGCTCAAGATCCAGGGCTGGGGCGCGGCGGTCTCGCTGAGCCTGGACGGCAAGGAACTGACGACCGCGGCGGGCGCCCGTGACAGCTTCGCGCGCAAGTGGTCCTCGATCGTCCCGACCACGGACGGTCTCGACAACGGCCAGGCCGAGCCCGTGGAGCTCACCTGCGGCAGGTCGTACAAGGTCGTGGTCAAGGCGACCGGCTGGGCGGCGACCATCGCCGAACGCGGCCGGGTCCAGGTGCGGTTCGCCTGGGTGACGCCTGAGCAGCGCACCGCGTCCATCACCGCGGCGGCTCGCCTAGCCCGGCGCGTGCACACCCCGGTCGTCTTCGCGTTCAACGGCTCGGGCGGCTCGGTGGGCGGTGGCGGCGACTTCAGCACCCTCACGCTCCCCGCCCACCAGGACGAGCTGATCACGGCGGTCGCCAAGGCCAACCCGCGTACGGTCGTCGTCCTCACGACCGGCTGCCCCGCGACGATGCCGTGGCGCCGCCAGGTCGGCACGATCCTGCACACCGGGTACGTCGGCCAGGAGGGCGGCTGGTCCACCGCCGACCTGCTCACCGGCCGCGCGAACCCGGGCGGCAAGGCCACGGTGACCTGGCCGAAGAAGGACACGGACCACCCCACCCTGGACCCCGCACACCCCGAGCGCTACTACGGCGTCGACGGAGTGGTCACGTACAGCGAAGGCATCTTCACCGGCTACCGAGGCTTCGACAAGGCGGCCATCGAGCCCCTGTTCCCCTTCGGGCACGGCCTGTCCTACACGGAGTTCGGCTACAGCCGCCTCTCCGTGCGCCGCGAGGGCGCGGGCTACGAGGTGTCGTTCACGGTGACCAACCGGGGCCGCCGCAAGGGCGCGGAGGTGCCGCAGGTGTACGTGGGCGCGCCGCGCGGCACGGACGTCGAGATGGCGGTGAAGACGCTGGCGGCCTTCGACCGCGTGGAGCTACGGCCGGGGCAGTCGCGCCGGGTCACGCTGCGAGTGGACGAGCGCCAACTGTCGTACTGGGACACGGAAGGTGGCCGGTGGGTGCGTCCCGAGGGCCGCCGCGCGGTGTACGTGGGGTCGTCGTCGCGGGACATCAGGCTGACGGGGGCGGCGAGTTGAAGGCCTGACGCGACGCTCCGATCCACTGCCCGGCCCGCTCTGCGGGAGCCGGGCAGTGGCGTATGTACTCCCAGCTGTGCTCTCAGCCGCGCGCGGCGAACCCCACGAACTGGGCCCAGGAGGTGGGGGAGAGGGCCAGCTGGGGGCCCTGCGTGTTCTTGGAGTCGCGTACGTGGATGGTGGCGGGGCAGGCGGCGACCTCGACGCAGTCGCCGCTGGATCCGCTGCTGTAGCTCGACTTGTGCCAATCGAGGGCGACTTCGACGCAGTCGTCGCCGGAGTCTCCGCTGTAGCTGCTCTTGAACCAGGCCAGTTCGTAGGTGCTCATAGCGCTCCTCGCGGTTGCTTCAGCAGGCTCACGGAGTCCTCGGGGGTGAGGGCCTGCGAGCGCAGTTTCGCATACCGCATCTGGAGCACACTGATCGTTTTCGGCTCGGAGATGAGCTGGCCGGTCTCCTGTCCCTCGATGTAGCCGAACCACTGATTCTCCGGGACCTCAAGGAGCCGCATGGGGCCGTTCATCCCGGCATGCACGCCTCGCGACAGCGGCATGACCTGAATCTCGACGTTCCGCAGGGCGGTCAAGTCCAGTAGGTGGGCGGTGAGTTCATCGGCGACCTCCGTGCCTCCCGTGCGGCGCAGCAGCACGTGCTCGTCGAGGATGAAGCAGAAGGCGGTGTTCTGTCGCTCGCGCAGCATGCGCTGTCGCTCCTGGCGGGCGGTCAGTTGGGTCTCGATCTGGTCGTCCGTGAGCAGGGGCACGCGGTTGTCGAAGAGCGTCCGCGCGTAGGCCGCCGTCTGCAACAGGCCTGGGACGACCCGGCATTCGTACGTGTACAGGCTGATCGCCAGCTCTTCGAGCCCCGCCCACTTGCGGAACCAGGCAGCGAGACCTGGCTGCCGCCCCACCTTCCTGGCCGCCTTGCGCAGGATTCCGTGTGCGTTCAGTGCCACCTCGGCGCGCTCCACGAAATCCTCCGGAGGTAGTCGTCTGCCCTGCTCCACGGAGGCCACGAAGTGCGCCGAGTAGCCGACGAGTGGGGCCAACTCCTGCTGGGTGAGGCCCGCGTGTTCGCGAAAGCCTTGAAGGACCGCGCCGAATGTCTGGAGGCTGTCGTTCGGTTCGGGTTCACTTGAGTTGTTGCAGTCGGTCATGTCCGGTACCCCCGGTGGGTGTGAGGTCAACCCCGCCAAGCCACCCATGGTCACGGTCGGTCACCGGTACTGTCCACCCTTTGTGCTCGTACGCTGACGCAGCGTACGAGTGGTGTGCGTGGAGAACGGGGGTGGGGAACGCCACCGTTGAGTCATGCCGACGAATGCCACCCCCCAAGTCCCGGTCACCGTACGTATGTTCACGCAGCGCCTGAGCTCTACACCCCGAGGCGCCCGCCTCGCCCGACACCTCGTGGCGCACAGGCTGGACGCGTGGGGCTACCCGTACGCGTCCGAGGCCAACGAGACCGTGACGCTCATCGCCGCCGAACTCGCCGCCAACGCTGTGCGGCACGGGCGGGTGCCGGGGCGGGACTTCCGGATCCGCCTCTTCGAGGCGGGGGATCGGACCGTACGCGTAGAGGTGACGGACCAACGCGGCGAACGGCTGCCTGTGGTGGCCGACGTGACCGCTGATGGTGAGGGCGGGCGGGGGCTGCTTCTGGTTGCGGCCCTCGCGGAGAGGTGGGGTGTGGAGCGGGGTTCGGGCGGTTCGGGAGGTGCGGGCCGAGGCCCGGCGAAGACCGTCTGGGCCGAAGTGGCCGTCGGGTCAGGGTGAGGTGGGGCGCAGATCGCGCTGGATGAGGTCGGTCGCTTGCGGCCGGTTCGGGAGTGCGAAAGGGCTGGAAGGCAACTACTGCGGCTGGCCCGGATCGTCGTGCTGCGCTGCTGCGTTGAATGTCTCGTCGACAGCGATGACGATGATCTGGTCGCGTTCGGCAGTGCCGAGTGATGACGGCAGCACGTCGTCCCCGGCAAGCCGGTCCCGGACATGCCGGACGATGACCTCGCGCTGGGGTACGGAAACCCTGCTCCGCAGATCGCTGTAGACGGTCCACGCCAGCGTGGCAACGCTCACGATCAGGGCACCCAGCGAATCGAGGTCCGCGTACTGGTCGGGGTGCCTGGTGGCTCCGCGCGTGTGAAGGGCGACTTCGACGTCGTCGGCGAGGGCGGGCCGGGCGGAAGTGGTAAGGCGTTGAGCGGAGGCGCGGGCGATGAACTCAATCGGGACGGCCATGTGAGCGAGCAACCTTCCTTAGACGTATCAGTCGGCAGAGGGCGGAGAAGCGAGGATGTATTGACGCACTTGAAGGGGCAGGGGCTTACCTGTAATGCTCTGCCAGGCTCGCTCCAGGGCCTCGATACCTAACTCCTGGGACAAACGACTGAGGTGATGTGGTCCGGGGCCGGTCGCAGGGTGCGGGAACTCCTCGAACAGCGCCACGCACTGGACAGTCCATTCCAAGGCTGCAGAATGCTGCCCCCGAGCTTCGGCAAGGTGGCCTAACTGCCCATAACTGGCGGCCATGCCGGGGCGGTTGTGGAGTTCCTCCTCAATGGTGAGGGATTTGCGGTACCACTCCTCTGCCTCGTCTAGTCGTCCGCGGTCCTGGGCGACCAGGCCCAGTTGGTGGTAGCTGGCGGCCATGCCGGGGCGGTTGTGGAGTTCCTCCTTGATGGTGAGGGATTTGCGGTACCACTCCTCGGCCTCGTCCAGCTGTCCGCGGTCCTGGGTGACTACGCCCAGTTGGTGGTAGGTGGAGGCCATGGCGGGGCGGTTGTGGAGTTCCTCCTTGATGGTGAGGGATTTGCGGTACCACTCCTCTGCCTCGTCCAGTCGTCCGCGGTCCTGGGCGACCCGGCCTAGCTGGTGGTAGCTGGTGGCCTTGCCGGGGCGGTTGTGGAGTTCCTCCTTGATGGTGAGGGATTTGCGGTACCACTCCTCTGCCTCGTCCAGTTGCCCGCGGTCCTGGGCGACGCTGCCCAGTTGATGGTAGGTGGAGGCCATAGCGGGGCGGTTGTGGAGTTCCTCCTTGATGGTGAGGGATTTGCGGTACCACTCCTCGGCCTCCTCCAGTCGCCCGCGGTCCTGGGCGACCCGGCCTAGCTGGTGGTAGCTGGTGGCCATGCCGGGGCGGTTGCGGAGTTCCTCCTCAATGGTGAGGGATTTGCGGTACCACTCCTCTGCCTCCTCCAGTCGCCCGCGGTCCTGGGCAACGGCGCCCAGCTGGTGGTAGGTGGCAGCAATTTCTCTGCGCTGTGCAGGGGACCCGTGACCGTCTTCCAGGGCTCGGAGAATTGCACGATATGCGCTTTCGGCATCGTCGAGTTGTCCAGCCCGAAGTGCTCGGTTGGCTTGGGAGCCAACCGCAAACCCCCAGAGAGTACCTGCGACTGTGCTCAGGTCAGGCGGGGTGCCGTCCGGTGCCTCTACGGCAAGCCTCACGCGGTCGAGCCATCCACGTGCCTCCTCATCCAGCCCCCGCATCTTCCAGTGTTCATCCAACGCCTGGACCAGAGCGTGCGCGTGCTCCCAAAGATGGTGGTCGAGGGAGTATCCGAGCATGTTTCCCAGCATCCTGTGATGCAGCGTGAGGAGTGCCATGGCCAACTGGGCATCTCCGCTGCCCAGTTGATCGCTGAGCCAGGTGCTGAAGGATGAATGGGCGCTGAGGAGCCCAAGAACAGCGGCAGTTCGCTGGTCCCCGTAGGCGGCGCCGGCTTCGGATTTCCATCGGGCGGCCAGGCAGGCAGGCAGCGCTGGATGTATCCGATACATCCTCGACCTCAGCGGTACGAGCAGGCCCACAGCGGCTGCCCGCTCCAGCAGTTGCTCCCATTCGTCTGCGGTGCGGTCGCGAAACTGCTCGGGAAGCTCCGGCACCGCGGAGAAAGCCCGCAGCACGTCGGCATCGGCGACGCCGTGCAGCAGGCTGAGTACGTTCATCGCCCGCTGGTCGTCGCCGGGCAGGTGATCGAAGGAGTACGCGATGCTGGCCGGTAACGACGTGGTGCGCCCTCCATCGTCTTCCCCCGGCAATGCCTTGACGCCCTGAAGGCCTTCCAGGAGATCGCGCGCAGCGGTGGTGTCCAGATGGGGCAGCACGAGCCGCATGCTGAGTGGATGGCCGTCCAGCCATTGCATGACCTCGCCGAACGCCCGCGATTCCCGGCTCTTGCGGGTGTCCGGATACGGGGCGAGAAGGTCTTCTGCGTACTGGGCGGCTTCCTCGATCTCCAGGCCTCCGACTCGGACACGGCGGAAGCCCGTGCCCAGCCAGGGCTCTGCGGAGCGGCTGGTGATGATGATGGTGCTCTTGCCGTCACGGGCCACGAGGGTGAGGAATTCCTGCATGGATTCCTGTTCCTGCTTGGAGAGGGGTGGCGTGGCTTGCCCCGGATCGGGCATTTCGTGCACTGATTCGAAGTTGTCCCACACCAGCAGCAGCCGACGGCTCTTGAGTAACTTCTCCACTGTGGCTTGGCGTTGTGCGGCATCCTGACGGAGAAACGGGGAGTCGACCTGATCCCCGAAGACACAACGCCCGACGGTGTTGATGACACCTTCGAGCCCGAATGAGGCCACACCAGGCTCGAAGGAGTGCCAGATCACCCACTCCGGCCGGCCGAGCGCGCCCGTGTCGCGATACCACCGGCCGAACTCTTTGGCCAGTTCCGTCTTCCCCGTTCCACCGGGACCGTGCAGGATCACGACACGCTGCAACCGGGCGGCGACCTCCAGCTTGTAGAGCAGCTTGTCGCGGCCGACGAACTCGCCTTCTGCCACCAGCTCCTGGCCCTGACGTGCCCTCTGCCCGGTCTCGGGCTCTTCGCGCAGCTGGTCGAGGATGCCGTCCAGTGAATCCCCTGCCTCGCGCTCGGTACGCAAGCCGGGGAACCGCACCTCGCTGCGGGTGTACAGGACCGGGACCATCCAGTCCGAAAGCGCCAGCTTCCCCTTCAGCGAGGGCCGCTCATCGCGCAGAGCGAGTCGACGCCGCCCCGCCGAGACCGCCTCGGCCATGCGGTCGCCGGCGAACAGTCGCTCGTAGAAGGCGGCCATGAACTCCGACGCGGCCACCGCGTACACGCTGTACGCCATCGCCACCACCGAGGCCACACCCTCCTGCAGCAACCGGGTCGCCACCGCCGCCTCGACCTGCGAGCCGACTTCGGCCGACTGGCAGGCGTTGAGGACGACCACCGGCACCTGCGCCCCGGCCAGCACCTGTGCCACCCGCCCCGCGGGCACCAGGTCGCTGCCCCCGCTCGGCTTCTCGAACACCAGCATGCCCTGGGGGCCTGGGTGTTGGAACATCAGCGGACCCCAGGCGCCGGCCACCGTCGCCTGGCCGAAGACTCCGTGGCCGTCGAAGTGCACGACCTGGAACGGCTCACCGGCTTCCCGCGCCTGCGCCAGGACTTGCCCCAGTCGCTCCAGGGTCGGGGGCCGCAGCACCACCAGGTCCACACTCCCGCGTACCGCCTCCAGGCGGCGCAGCAGTGGCCGGGCGATCATCTGATACCCGACGTCCGCCTCGCCGGCCGGACGGGAGATCACCATCAACACGCGCAGCCGCGAACCGGGGACGGTGAACACCTGCTGCATGTCGCCGGTCTGCAAGCTCCGGGAGATCGCCACCTGATCGAGCCCGATCGGGACCGTGCGCCCCGGATCAGTCATCAACTCCCATGGCAGGCCCAGCCGTTCGGCAGACCCCGACCGCAGCACGATCTCGACGGGCCCGCTCCTCGCCCGGGCCGCCACGTACGCCGCCTTCGCTTCCTCCGTGGCGAAGAGCGCAGCGAAGATCCGGGCGCCCCACTCCGGCAACTTCGCCGCAACCTGCGGCCCGCGCTGCTCATACACGCCGAACGGCATCCGAAGGTACTGCTCCAGATACCAGCGAAGGTCCGCCATTTCCTGCTCGTCCAGCGGCCACACGCATTCCGTGGGATCTCCGGCAGGGCGGGGGTACTGCTCCGCAGCGGGCCACGACGACACCTGCGCCCGGCCGTCCGCTCCCAGGTCCACCAGCAGTCGCTCTGTCACAGCCCACCCCCGTGTCACCAGAAGTAGATCTCGCGCTACTCATCGTGATGGCGACGGGGGCATTTCATCACAGCATCACCGGGTTGGTCACTGAACGCGTCTGTCAGACCAAGGAATAGCGCCGAGTTGGAACACTGCCCGGCGGCGCACCGCGCGGGCCTTGCCCATCCGCAGGTGGCGGGGAGTGCTTGAGTCTCCAGTGGGGGGAGACATCAAGGTGGGGGACATGGACGGCGACACGCTCTACTCGATCGGTGATCTGGCCCGGCGGACCGGTCTGACGGTCAAGACGGTCAGGTTCTACTCCGACGAGGGGATCGTGCCGCCCGCCGGCCGCAGCCCGTCCGGCTACCGCCTGTACGGCACCGACGCCGTCGCCCGCCTCGGCCTCGTACGCACCCTGCGTGAACTGGGCGTCGATCTCGCCTCGATCAGGAAGGTCGTGGACCGGGAGGTCTCGCTGCCCGAGGTCGCCGCGGCGCACGCCGACGCCCTCGACGTGCAGATCCGCGTGCTGCGTCTGCGGCGTGCGGTGCTCACAGCGGTGGCCAAGAGGGGCTCCACCCCAGAGGAGTTGGACCTCATGCACCAGTTGGCCAAGCTCTCCGAGGCCGAACGTCGACGCCTGGTCGACGACTTCCTCGGGTCTGTCTTCGACGGACTGCGTGACCACCCCGCCTTCGCGGCGGTCGTCCGCTCGATGACCCCCGAGCTGCCCGAGAGCCCCGAAGCCGAACAGGTCGAGGCGTGGGTGGAGCTCGCCGAACTGTTCCAGGACACGGATTTCCGCTCCACCATGCGGGGAATGGCCCGCGACCTGGCGACCGACCGGGCCCTCGACGACGCCACGGGCCTGCCCCGCATCCTCGCTGATGCCGTCCGTGCGCAGGTCACCCCGGCTCTGACGGTCGGCATCGACCCGGCATCCCCCGAGGCCGATCCGATCGTGTCGGCGCTCACGGCGCACTATGCCCACATCGTCGGGCTGCCCGACGACCCCGCCCTCCAGCGGCGGTTGGCGGCTCGCCTGGAGAGCATGGGCGACCCCCGCAGGGACCGCTATCTGCAACTGCTCGCCGTGATCAACGGATGGCCCGCCCCGGAGAGTCTGGCGCCGCCGCTCGCCTGGATCGTGCAGGCGCTGCGTGTCCGGTTGCCTTGATGGCACCCACGGAGCTGACCGAGGCCGGGCCGCGACGGCTGAACGCCGGCTACCGGGAACTGATACGGGTTCCCGGCTTCTGGCGGCTCGCCACCGTCGGCATGGTGTCGAAGATCCCGCCCGCCATGGCCGGCCTGAGCCTGCTGCTTCTGATCGGCCGCGACTACTCGTACACGACCGCAGGTCTCGCGGTCAGTGGCTCGGCGATCGGTCAGGGCCTGACCGCGCCCCTTCGCGGACGGCTGGTCGACCGCCATTCACCCCGCCCTGTCCTGCTCACCTGTCTCGCCGGATACCTGACGGCCACCGTCCTGCTGCTCCTGGCGGTGCGCGGCCGCGGATCCGTCGCCACCGTCGTCGCGCTCGCCGGAGCCATGGGGGCGAGTGCCCCTCCCGTGGCCGTCATGATGCGCTCGGCCTGGCGCTGCTCCACGGGCACCCGGACGACGGCCACGGCGATGTCCCTCGACTCGTCCATGATGGGTGCCGCGCTGATCGGCGGTCCGGTGCTCGCCAGTTGGCTGAGTCTGTCGGTCTCGCCCGTCGCGGCCTTCGCCGTCATCGCGCTCATGACGGCCGTTGCGGTCGGCCTGCTGCTCAACTCCCCGTACGAGCAACCGAGTTCGGCTGGACCCAGGCGCCGGCTCGGGCCGCTGGTGTCCGCGCCCCTTCGACGTCTGCTGGCCGCGAACGGCCTCTTCGTCGCGGCGGTCACCGCCGTGGACGTGGTGCTGCCCATCTACGCGCAGGAGCACCACGCGGCGGGTTTCACCGGCCTGTACCTGGCGGTCCTGTCCATCGGGAGCATCCTGGGCAGCTTCGCCCTGGGAGCCGTACCGAACCTGCTGTCCCGGGGGCGTGTGATCTCCGCACTGCTCGGCGTGTTCGCCGCGGGTTCCGGTGCCCTGGCGCTGGCCACCCGGTTCTCCCCACTGGCCGTCCTGCTGATCTGCCCGCTCGCGGGCCTGGCGATCGGCTCCGCCTTCGCGGCCCTGCGCACGGTCGGCGGCGACCTCGCGCCCGAGGGGCAGGCCGCGGAGACGATGTCCTGGCTCAGCAGCGTCGACATGGCGGGCGGCGCGATCGGGGCGGCCGTGTTCGCGCACATCGCGGTCGCGGAGGGAAGCAGGGGCGCGCTGCTGCTGATACCGGCGGTCCTCTGCCTCGCCGCGGTGATCGGCTGGAGCACCCGGGAGCGCGGCCGAGCCCTCAGTCCCGCCCCTCGGCAAGCCGGCGCTTGAGGACCGGCTGTCACATTCGGGAGTGCTGTCCGGTCTGAGCGGGTGAACCTGACAGCCATGCGGGACCCGGCATCGCCGGGCCCGCACTCCCTTCGGAGGTTGCCACCCGTGACGAACCCGATCCTGGTGACGGGCGCCGACGACAGACTCGGCGGCAGCCGCGGAACGCTCCGCGCCGGTCTTGTCTTCCTGGGCGCGGCACAGTTCATCGTCGGATGCTGGGCGTTGTTCTTCCCCCGCTCGTTCTTCGACATCCCCTGGGTGGGCATGCGGATGTCGTACAACGCCCATCTGATGATGGACTTCGGCGCCATGAACCTGGCCATCTCGGTGCTCCTCGGCGTCGGCGCCGTCACCATGCGGCAGACCATGGTCCGCACCGCCCTCGCGGTGTACCTCGTCTTCGCTGCGGCGCACCTGGTCATCCACATTCAGCTGCTGCACCACCTCACGCCCGGCCAACGCGGGCCGGTGCTTGCCGCGTTGACGACGGCGGTCGTGATTCCGGTGGTGCTGTTCGCGCTCACGGGCCGGGCCTGGCGGGGGAGCGGTAGCGGCAACAGGCTCTAGCCAGGTCCTGGCGGGCTCGGCTGTTTCGGGCTCGGTCGAAACCCCTGGGGCGCATCGCCCGGCTTCCGTAACTTTCTGGCTCGTAAGAGGTCACGAAGTACGGGGGAAGACCTGATGCGCAGAACAGTCGCGCGGCTCGGGGCGGTGCCCGCCGCCCTGGTCGTACTCGCCGCCTGCGGCGGACCACAAGGATCACAGGGATCACAACACGGCAGCGCGCCCGCCGGCCGCCTCGAACGGCTCACCGCCACCCAGGAGGCCAAGCTCGACCGGGCCGAGGAACTGCTCATCCAGCGCTGCATGAAGCGCCAGGACCTGACGTACTGGCCCGACCGCCTGCGCACGCCGGACGAGCGGAAGAACGTCCGCCTCGTCCTCGACGACACCCGCTGGGCGCGCAAGTACGGCTACGGCGGCGCGCTCCACCGGCGGACGCAGCAGGAACGGAAGAAGGACCCCAACTCCGCCTACCAGCGGGGACTTTCCGAGCGTGAACAGCAGCGATGGGACCGGGCCTTCTTCGGCGACGAGGACAGCCGCAGCGTCAGCGCGCGGGTGCCGACCGGGGGTCGCGTCGGCACTTCGCTCGACGGCTGCCTCGCGCAGGGGCAGGACATCCTGTACGGCGGTCTGCCGCGGTGGTTCCGCGTCAGCAAGGTCGCCGAGAACCTCACCGGCCTCTACGCCGATGACCTCAAACGGGACCGACGGTTCAGGGACGCGGTGCACAAGTGGTCGCGCTGCATGCGCGGCGCAGGGCACGACTACGCCACTCCCGAAAAGATCCGTGACCGGCTTCCGGAGCTCAACGAACGACTGTCTCCGGATCGCGCACACGCCGCGGAGGTACGGCTCGCCGTGGCCGAGGCGCAGTGCGCACGCTCCAGCGAACTCGGGCGCACCGCCCGCGAGTTGGAGCGGAAATATCGCGACAAGGCCATCGGTACGCGGTACCGGGCCGACGTCGACACCTATCTGCGACTCCAGCACCGGGCGCTGACCACGGCCGACACGGTGCTCGCAGACCGCGGCTGACCCAGCCGTATCCGGCAATTCAACAAGGAGAGGTACAACCATGCGCAAGTCCATCGCGGCCGTCGTCACGGCCGGATTCCTGAGCCTCGGGGCCTTCGCGCCCTCGGCGCTCGCCAAGACCGCCGCCCCCTCGGGTGACGTGGACACCAAGGTGACGCACTGCAACAAGGTCTGGCCGCAGGCCAACAGGGGGTACGTCTACGCGTACGACCGCACCGACTGCAAGGGTTACGTGGGCAAGTCCAAGGGTGACGACGACAAGTACTCCAACAGGAGCAACAACAAGGCGACATCGGTGCTCAACAAGGGCACCGGGAGGTATGACACGGTCGTCTTCTACGACGGCGCGAACCAATCGGGCGGCGAGGCCTGCCTGAAGCGGGGCGAGAAGTTCGCCGACGACCTCCGCGACAACAAGCTGTCCAACGGGCAGACGGCCAACAACCAGTTCAGCTCCCACCGGTGGGTCCACGACACCGTGGCGTGCAACGAACTGACCTGACGGGCTCAGCTCACTGGGGCCGGGCGACCCGCAGCAGCAGCGCGTGCAGGGTCGCCCGTTCCTCCCGCGACAGCGGCGCGGTCAGCTCGTCGGTCACCCGGCTTGTCGCGTCGCTGTCGCGCAGGTAGGCGCGGCCCTTGTCGGTGAGCACGACGATGCGGCTGCGGCGGTCGCCGGGGGCCGGGCGGCGTTCGACGAGACTGAGCCCCTGGAGGTCGTCGACCAGGCCGACGATGGCGCTCGGGTCATAGCCGAGCGCCGTGCTCAACTCCCGCTGCAGGGCGCCCTCGACGGTGGCCAGGTAGCGCAGCAGTGCGTAGTGGCGCAGCCGGAGGCCCGACTCCTGGAGTGCGGAGTTGAACATCTGTCCCGAGCGCAGACCGAGCCGGTAGAGGAGGTAGCCGGTGTCGGCGTGCAGCTCGCGCATCCATGGCTCGTCCGCGTCGACGGGCCGGGCGGACGTGGTGGCGTCGGGGGTCCTGGGAGCGGTCATGGGTCCAGCATGCCGCATTCTCGATTACGACCGCAATCATTGACGGCAACAATGATTTGTCTTAGCTTCCTTTCTCAGATCGCCCCGGCCGTCGTGTCGCCGGGGGCGTGCCGGTGAACTCGCCGTTCACCGTTGCCTGTTGAAGGGAAACTCTTCGTGCTGGACTCCTCCGCTCCCGATGCCCTCGATCTCAGCAGCAAGGTCGCCGTCGTCACCGGCTCCGGGCAGGGCCTCGGACTCGCGTACGCCACCACCCTCGCCGCGGCCGGCGCCGCCGTCGTCGTCAACGACATCGATCCCGAAGCCGCCGAGCGGGCCGCCAAGTCCCTGCGGGATGCGGGCGCACGCGCCGTCGCCGAGCCCGTCGCCGTCGGCACCTCCGAGGCCGCAGACCGCCTGGTGGCCCGCGCCGTCGACGAGTTCGGCCGGCTCGACGTGCTCGTCACCAACGCGGGCATCCTGCGCGACCGCGTGCTGTGGAAGATGACCGACGAGGATTTCGATGCCGTCGTCAGCACCCATCTCCGGGGTACGTTCACCTGCGCTCGCGCCGCTGCCGTCCGTATGCGGGAGCAGGGCGAGGGCGGCAGTCTGATCCTGGTGGGCTCGCCCGCCGGCCAGCGCGGCAACTTCGGGCAGACCAACTACGCCGCCGCCAAGGCGGGCATCGCCGCGATGGCCCGTACCTGGTCGATGGAGCTGGCCAAGGCCCGCATCACCGTCAACGCGATCGTGCCGGTCGCCGCCACCGCCATGACCGAGACCATCCCCGCCTTCGCGCCCTACATTGAGGCGCTGCGGGAGCGGGGCGAGCCGCTGCCCGGCTTCCTGCGCAAGGGCGAGGGCTTCGGCACCCCCGAGGACTGCGCCGCCCTCGTCCCCTTCCTCGCATCGGACGCGGCCCGCGACGTCACGGGGCAGTGCGTCGGCATCGGCGGCGACCGCCTCACCCTGTGGTCACACCCGCAGGAGGTCAACACGGCGTACGTGGACGGGGGTTGGAGCCCGGAGACGATCGCCGCCGCCTGGCACACCTCCGTGGGCAGCGCCCCGCAGTCCGTCGGCATCCCCGCGCCGAAGACACCGGAGGCGGCGAAGGCATCGAAGGCGCCGGTCGCGTGACCGCCGCCGCCATGGACGTCGCAGACCTCGTCGCCATCGACGTCCACACCCACGCCGAGGTCTCCGCCAAGGGCGCGGCCTCCCTCTCCGCCGAACTCGACACCGCGTCCGCCTCGTACTTCAAGGTCGAGGGCGACCGGAAGCCCACCCTGCCCGAGATCGCCGCGTACTACCGCGAACGGCGGATGGCCGCCGTCGTCTTCACGGTCGACGCCGAGTCGGCCACCGGCACGGCACCCGTTCCCAACGAGGAGATCGCCGAGGCCGCCGCCGAACACCCCGACGTCCTCATCCCGTTCGCCTCCATCGACCCGTTCCGCGGCCGGGCAGGCGTGCGCCGGGCGCGGCGGCTCGTCGAGGAGTACGGCGTGCGGGGCTTCAAGTTCCACCCGAGCATCCAGGGGTTTTTCCCCAACGACCGTGCGCTCGCCTATGAGTTGTACGAGGTGATCGAGGAGACCGGCGCCATCGCCCTCTTCCACACAGGCCAGACCGGCATCGGCGCGGGCGTCCCCGGGGGCGGCGGCATCCGCCTGAAGTACTCGAACCCGATGTGCGTGGACGACGTAGCCGCCGACTTCCCCCAGCTGAAGATCATCCTCGCCCATCCGTCCTTCCCCTGGCAGGACGAGGCCCTGGCCGTGGCCACGCACAAGCCGGGCGTGCACATCGACCTCTCCGGCTGGTCCCCGAAGTACTTCCCGCCGCAGCTCGTCCAGTACGCCAACACGCTGCTCAAGGACAAGGTCCTCTTCGGCTCCGACCACCCGGTCCTCACGCCCGACCGCTGGCTGGCCGACTTCGAGAAGCTGCAGATCAAGGACGAGGTCCGCCCCAAGATCCTCAAGGGGAACGCGGCCCGCCTCCTCGGCCTCGGCTGACCGGACGACCGGACGCCGACCGACACCGAACACCGAAAGGGGTCATCACCCATGCGCAACGAGGGAATCGGCTCCTGGCCCGCCCGCAGGGCCCGCAAGACCCCGCACCGCACCGCCTTCCGGTACGAGGACACCACCACCTCGTACGCCGAGCTCCACACCCGCACCACTCAACTCGCCCGCGCCCTGCGGGAGTCCGGGGTGCGGCGCGGCGACCGGATCGCCTACCTCGGCGCCAACCACCCCGCCTTCCTGGAGACGCTCTTCGCGGCGGGCGTGCTCGGCGCGGTCTTCGTGCCGCTCAACACCCGCCTCGCCGTCACCGAACTCGCCCACCAGCTCACCGACTCGGGCGCGGGAACCCTCGTCCACGCCCCGGCGTTCACCGAGGCCGCCGTCGAGCTGCGCGACCTCGTACCGACGATCCGTACGTACGTCGAAGTAGGCCCTGTTTACGAGGAGTTGCTCTCCACGGCCACGGCGGGCGCCGAACCACTCGACGAGCCGGTGTCCGGCGACGACGTCAGCATCATCATGTACACCTCGGGGACGACGGGCCGCCCCAAGGGCGCCATGCTCACCCACGCCAACCTCACCTGGAACGCCGTCAACGTCCTCGTCGACGCCGATCTCACCTCCGGCACCACCGCGCTCGTCACCGCCCCGCTGTTCCACACGGCAGGACTCAACATGCTGACCCTGCCGGTCCTCCTCAAGGGCGGCACCTGCGTCCTCGTGGAGTCCTTCGACGCGGACGCGACACTCGGCCTCGTCGAACGGCACGGCGTCACCGCGATGTTCGGCGTACCGACGATGTACGAGCAGATGGCGCGCCGCCCGCGCTGGCACACCGCCGATCTCACCTCGCTGCGTGTCCTGATGTGCGGCGGAGCCCCCGTCCCGGCCCCGCTCATCGCCGCGTACGCCGAGCGCGGACTCGCCTTCCAGCAGGGCTACGGCATGACCGAGGCTTCCCCCGGAGTGCTCTATCTGGACGCCGAGCACGCCGTCAGCAAGGCGGGCTCGGCCGGCGTACCGCACTTCTTCACCGACGTACGCGTGGTCCGCCCCGACCTCACGGAGACCGACGCCGGTGAAGCGGGCGAGGTCCTGGTGCGCGGACCCCATGTCATGCCTGGCTACTGGGGACTGCCGCAGGAGAGCGCGGCGGCCTTCGCCGACGGCTGGCTGCGCACCGGCGACGCAGCGCGCCGCGACCCCGACGGCTACGTCACCATCGCCGACCGCCTCAAAGACATGATCATCTCCGGCGGCGAGAACATCTACCCGGCCGAGGTCGAGAGCGCCCTGCTCGCCCACCCCGATGTCGTGGAGTGCGCCGTCATCGGCGTGCCCGACCCGAAGTGGGGCGAGGTGCCGCGCGCCGTGGTCGTCGCACGCGAGGGCGCCGCACCCGATCCGGACACGCTGCTCGCCTCGCTCACCGGTCGGCTCGCCAAGTACAAGATCCCGAAATCCCTGGTCGTCGCAGCCGAACTGCCGCGCACCGCCTCCGGGAAGCTCCTCAAGCCCGAGCTGCGCCGCCGCTACGGCAGCACACCCGCCACTCCCACCAACTCGCCACAGGAGAAGGCCATATGAGCAGCAGTACCCCCACCACGACCACCGTCAACGGCCTCGACGAGCTCAAGAAGCTCGCCGGAAGCGACCTCGGTGCCAGCTCCTGGATCGAGATCACCCAGGAGCGGATCAACACCTTCGCCGACGCCACCGACGACCACCAGTGGATCCACACCGACCCCGAGCGCGCGGCGCAGGGCCCCTTCGGCGCCCCGATCGCCCACGGCTACCTCACGCTCTCCCTCTTCATCCCCTTCTTCACCGAGCTCCTCGACGTCCAGGGCGTCACCACGAAGGTCAACTACGGCCTGGACAAGGTGCGTTTCCCCGCTCCCGTGCCCGCCGGATCGCGCATCCGCCTGGTCGCCCGCCTGGCCTCCGTCGACGAGGTGAGCGGCGGCGTGCAGATCGCCGTGGACGGCACCGTCGAGATCGAGGGCGCCGCCAAGCCCGCCTGCGTCCTGCGCAGCCTGTCCCGCTTCTACGTCTGACCACGAGGGGCCCACCATGCCTGACGCCCAACCAGCGCACGGCACAAGCCAGTTGCGCAGAGTCGCACTCTCCGGCCTGCTCGGCACGGCGGTGGAGTTCTACGACTTCCTGGTGTACGGAACCGTCGCCGCCCTCGTCTTCGGCGACCTGTTCTTCCCCGAGGCCGACTCGTCCGTCGGCACCATCGCGGCGTTCGGCACCTTCGCCGCCGGATATGTCGCACGGCCGCTCGGCGGCATCGTCTTCGGCCACTTCGGCGACCGGCTCGGACGCAAGTCGATGATGCTCCTGACCATGGTCCTGATGGGCGCGGGCAGCTTCCTCATCGGCTGTCTGCCGACGTACGACACCATCGGCGTGTGGGCGCCCGTCCTTCTCGTCCTGCTGCGCGTCGTGCAGGGCATCGCGATCGGCGGCGAATGGGGCGGCGCCACGCTGATGGTCGCCGAGCACGCGGGGGAGCGGCCGCGCGGCCTGTGGACCAGCTTCACTCAGCTGGGCGCGCCGCTCGGCACCGTGCTCTCGACGGCCGTCGTCACCCTGGTCGGCACGCTGCCCGACGACCAGTTCCGGGCGTGGGGCTGGCGCGTGCCGTTCCTGCTCAGCCTCGTCCTCCTGGGCGCCGGGCTCTACATCCGCCTGAAGGTGGAGGAGAGCCCGCTGTTCACCGCCGCCCGGCGCGAGAAGACGACGGCGCGGATGCCGCTGCTCGACGTGCTGCGCAAGCCGCGCTCCGTGCTGCTCGCGGCGTGCGTCGGCATCGGCCCGTTCACCGCCCAGTCCCTGATGACCAGCTTCATGATCTCGTACGCCGTTGACTCCGGATACTCGCGCTCGCAGGTCCTCACCGGAGTCACCGTGGCGTCCTGCACCGCCCTGGTCGTGATGCCGCTGGCCAGCATCCTCTCCGACCGGGTCGGCCGACGCCCCGTGGTGCTCACCGGCGCGCTGCTCTCGGCGGCCACGGCCTTCCCCGTCTTCGCCCTCGCCGACTCCGGCCGGCCAGGGCTGCTGATCCTGGCGTGCGTCATCGGCCACGGCATCGCCCAGTCCACGATGTACGGACCGCTCGGCGCCCTGCTCACCGAGATGTTCGGCACCCGCGTGCGCTACACCGGCGCGTCCCTCGGCTACCAGACCGCGACGCTCCTCGGCGCCGGCTTCTCCCCGCTCATCGCGAGCGGCCTGCTCGCCTCGTACGACACAAGCGCCCCCGTCGCCCTCCTGCTCACCGCCGGTGCCGCCATCACGGCGCTCGCCGTCTGGCGGATCCGGGAAACGAGCGGCACCACGCTCGCCACGGAAGAACCCGCCCAGGTCCGACCCAAGGAAGGCGTCCCCTCCTGATGCCCGTACTCCCGCTGGTCCCGCTGACGAGGACCGCGACGGGCCTCGCCGCCCTCGTCCTCGTCGCCGCCGCCTCACCGTCAACTGCTGTGCCAGGCAGTCCGGTCGGCCACATCGAAGGCACCCTGCCCTCCGGTGCCGCGTACGTCATCGACACCCCCGAGCAGTGGAACGGCACCGTCCTCCTGTTCAGCCACGGCTACCGGCCCGCAGGATCCCCGAACCCGGCATCGAACGCCCCGGACGACCAGGTCAAGAAGGAACTCCTCGGCGAGGGCTACGCGCTCGTCGGCTCCTCCTACGCCACCACCGGCTGGGCCGTCGAGCAGGCCGTGCCCGACCAACTCGCCGCCCTGGACACCTTCACCGCCAAGGTCGGCACGGCCCGCCGCACCCTCGCCTGGGGCGAGTCGTACGGCGGCCTCGTCACCACCACGATCGCCGAACGCCACGCGGACCGCATCGACGGCTCCCTCTCGATGTGCGGCCTCGTCCAGGGCGGCGTCGCCAACTGGAACTCCACCCTCGACCCCGTCTTCGCCCTGCGCACCCTGCTTGCCCCGGACTCCGGCATCCAACTGACCGGATTCACCGGGCAGTTGGAGGCGAAGGACTCGGCGGACCGCCTCGGCGGGGCCCTCACCCGGGCCCAGTCGACTCCTTCGGGCCGCGCCCGCATCGCCCTCGCCGCGGCCCTGCACGCCGTGCCCGGCTGGAACGACCCGAAGCAGCCGCGCCCGGCCCCCGGCGACCACGCCGCCCAACAGGCCAACCAGTACGCCGCGTTGACCGGCCTGATCCAGTCGCCCGCCTTCTCCTGGCGCCAGGAGGCCGAACGGCGCGCGGGCGGCAGCATGTCCTGGAACACGGGCGTCGACTACACGGCGATGCTCGCGCGCTCCTCCCAGTTCAAGGAGGTCAAGGCCCTCTACAAGTCCGCGGGCCGCTCCCTGCGCGCCGACCTGAACGCGCTGGCCGCCGCGCCCCGCATCAAGGCCGACCCGCCCGCCGTCCGCTACATGATGCGCAACGTCGCCTTCACCGGCCGTCTCACCAAGCCCCAGCTGAACATCCACACCACGGGCGACGCCCTCATCCCGGTCCGCGCCGAGAGCGCCTACCGCGACACGGTCACCGCGGCGGGCCGCGCGCCTCTCCTGCGTCAGGCGTACGTCGACAACGCGGGCCACTGCACGTTCAGCCCCGCCGAGCAGCTAGCCGCCGTCCACACGACGGAACGCCGCGTCACGACCGGCCGCTGGGGCGACACGTCACCGGCCGCGCTCAACGCGGAGGCTCGGCACTCCGATCCGACGACGGCCGCGCGCTACGAGCGCTTCAGGCCGGGTCCCTACCCGCGCCCGTCCGATCGTCAAGACCCGCGCCGTCCACGGTGAGGGCACGGGTGAGCCGGTCCAGGTGCGCGCGGTACAGCTCCACGAACTCGACGCGACCTTCGGCGATCGCCCACTGCACCTGGAGCCCGTCCGACACGGCGAGAATCTCGCGGGCGACGCCATCGGGGTCGATGCCGGTCCTCAACTGGCCCTTGTCCACGGCACGTTGGAGCACGGAAGCGAGCGAGCCGACGACGCGTTCGTACCGCTCCTGGAAGTACGCGTGCGCCGGGTGCGCGGGATCGCCGGCCTCCGCGGAGAGCCGGGTGTAGAGCTGGATGAGGCCGGGCTGGGTGAGGTTGTACTCCGCGAGGGCGAGCACCTCACGGAAGAGCGCCCGGACGTCGTCGCCGCCAGAGTCCGGGTGCAGCCGCCCGAAGGTCCGCACGGTGCGCTCCTCGCGGGCTTCGAGGACCGCCATCAGGAGGCGCTGCTTCGAGCCGAAGTGATGGGCGATGACGGTGGCGGACGTGTCGGCCTCGGCGGCGATCTTCGCCAGGGAGGAGTTCAGATAGCCGGACTCCGCGAAGAGAACGAGCGCGGCGTCGATGATGCCCGCCCGGCGGGCGTCCGCGGCGGCGTACTGCCCGGTGGGGCGATGACGGGGGCTGTGCTGCTCCATCGGGAGAGATTAGCCGCCTCGCGGATGAGCGGCCCCGATGAAGTCCGGTGCGGTACCGCGCCCCGTAAGGGGCGCGGGGCTGTGACATGTGCGGCTCCGCCGCGGAGGGGGTCCCCCTGTTCGAGCGAGCCGAGAACTTGGGGGAGCGACCAGCCCCCACCGTCCCGCAGGTTCATCACCGCACTTCCCGCGGAACGCCCAGCCCGCGGTACAGCGCCCCCACCAGATGCACGCTCCTCAAATCGTCCCCGGACGTCCCCGACCCCATCCGGTTCATCACGTACGCGTACGCCACCCCGTTCTCCGGATCGGCGAACGCGTAGGAGCCGCCCATGCCCCCGTGGCCGAAGGCTCGCGGGTTGGGCCCCGCCTGGCCGTACATGTTCAGCATGTAGCCGAGGCCCCACTCCCACCTCTCGCCCCAGGCCGTGCCCGCCGCGAGGACCAGGTCCCCTTCGTCGGGCTCCCCTTGGCGGGTGCGCAGTTGCTCCAGCGTTGCCGAGCCGACGAGGTCGCCGGCGCCCAGTGCCGCGTACACCGTCGCGAGACCCCGCGCGGAGGCGTGACCGTTGGCCGCGGGGATCTCCGCGCTGCGATAGGCCGCGCCGTTCACGTTGGCGACCGGGAGATACTGCAGGGACAGGGTGACGGCGGCCAGCGGGTGGTCGTCGAGCGAGCGCACCGGCGGCTCGGGCGGGGTCTTGAAGCCGCTCTGGGTGCCGGACGCGGCGACCGGCCTCGCCATGTCCGCGCACCGGCCGTGCTCGCTCACCGGGGTGCCGACGAAGACATCGGCGCCGAGCCGCTCCGTCACCTCACTGCGCAAGAACGTGCCGAGCGAGACCCCGGTGATCCGGCGCACCATCTCGCCCACCAGGTAGCCGAAGCTCACGGCGTGGTACCCCTGCGCCGTGCCCGGCTTCCACCACGGAGGCGTCGCGGCAAGGGCACCGCACACCTTCTCCCAGTCGTAGAGGTCGTCCGGCGCCATCGGCTCGCGCGGCGCGACCACCCCCGAGCGGTGGCTGAGCAGCCAGCGCACCGGGATGTCCGCCTTGCCCTCTTGTGCGAACTCCGGCCAGTAGCGGGCGACCGGCGCGTCCAGGTCGAGCTCGCCCCGGTCGACCAGAAGATGCGCGCACAGCGCGGTCATCCCCTTGGTCGTGGAGTACACGTTCACCAGCGAATCGCGCCGCCACGCGTGCGTGCCCGCCTTGTCCGGTTTCCTCGCGTCGCCGCCCCACAGGTCGACGACGAACTCCCCGTCGACCGTCGCGGCGACGGCCGCCCCCAGCTCGCCGCGCTCGGCGAAATTGCGCTCGAACTCCTCGCGTACGCCCTCGAATCCGGGGGCGCAGATGCCATGGACGCGCACGGTCATGACTCTCCTCGGTCGCTGTGTCCCGCCGACCCGTGACATCCTCGCGCATGGTTGCCCCTGGCACCTAGTGCTGGGACAGGGGCGGTGCGATCACCGGCCACGGGACCGCATTTGTGTCCCGCGCACCAGAGGTTGGATTTCTCTTCACATACAGGTCACAGGCCCTTCCCCCGCACTTGCTCCCCTTGACACACTTCACCCGCCCGCGTCCCCCACACCACACACGAGGTCGAACACACCCATGCCTGAAATCAATCGGCGCCGCTTCATGCAATTCGCCGGCGGCACAGCGGCCTTCGCGACTCTCTCGCAGAGCATCGCCCGCGCCGCCGCGCTGCCCGCCCAGCGCCGCTCCGGCTCCATCGAGGACGTCGAGCACATCGTCGTGCTGATGCAGGAGAACCGATCCTTCGACCACTACTTCGGCACCATGAAGGGCGTACGCGGCTTCGGCGACCCGCGCCCGGTGACGCTGCCCAGCGGCAAACCGGTGTGGAACCAGTCCGGCGGCGGCAAGGAGACACTGCCCTTCCACCCGGACGCCGAGGACCTCGGCATGCAGTTCATCGCCGGACTCGACCACGACTGGGCCGGCGGCCACAGCGCCTTCGGCAACGGCAAGTACGACAACTGGATCGCCGCCAAGTCCGAGCGCTCGATGGCGTATCTGACCCGCGACGACATCCCGTTCCACTACGCGCTCGCCGACGCCTTCACCGTCTGCGACGACTACCACTGTTCGTTCATCGGGGCCACCGACCCCAACCGCTACTACATGCTCTCCGGCCACGTCGGCAACGACGGCAAGGGCGGCGGCCCGGTCCTCGGCAACCAGGAACTGGGCTACGACTGGACGACGTACGCCGAGCGCCTCGAGCAGGCCGGGGTCTCCTGGAAGGTCTACCAGGACATCGGCGACGGTCTGGACGCGGCCGGCAAGTGGGGCTGGATCGACGACGCCTACCGCGGCAACTACGGCGACAACTCGCTGCTCTACTTCAACAAGTACCGCAACGCCAAGCCCGGCGACCCGCTCTACGACAAGGCCCGCACCGGCACGAACGTCAAGGCGGGCGACGGCTACTTCGACATCCTCAAGGCCGACGTGAAGGCCGACAAGCTTCCGAAGATCTCCTGGATAGCCGCCCCCGAAGCCTTCACCGAGCACCCCAACTGGCCCGTCAACTACGGCGCCTGGTACATCGCGCAGGTCCTCGACGCGCTCACCTCCAACCCCGAGGTGTGGGCCAAGACCGCCCTGTTCATCACGTACGACGAGAACGACGGCTACTTCGACCACATCGTCCCGCCGTACGTCCCGTCGTCCGCCTCGCAGGGCCTGTCCACCGTCGACACGGCGCTCGACTACTTCCCGGGCAACGCCTCCTACGCGGCCGGGCACTACGGTCTCGGCCAGCGCGTGCCGATGATCGTCGTCTCGCCGTGGAGCACCGGCGGCTTCGTGAACTCACAGGTGCTCGACCACACCTCGATCCTCCAGTTCATGGAGAAGCGGTTCGGCGTTCAGGAGCCCAACATCTCGCCGTGGCGGCGCGCGATCTGCGGTGACCTCACCTCCGCCTTCGACTTCGCCGGCAAGGACACCGACCCGGCGAAGCTGCCCGACACCGGCGCCTACGAGCCGCCGGACCACGAGCGGCACCCCGACTACGTGCCCAAGGCGCCTGCGAAGGGTGAGCTGCCCAAGCAGGAGTCCGGCTCCCGGCCCGCACGCCCACTGCCGTACGCCCCGCTGGTGGACGGCGCGGGCGCGCCCGCGGACGGCAAGTTCACGCTGACCTTCAGCGGCGGTGACGCTGCGGGCGCGTGCTTCCACGTCCGGTCGCAGAACCGCACGGACGGCCCCTGGACGTACACGACGGAGGCCGGCAAGAAGATCTCCGACACCTGGAACACCGCGTACTCGAAGGGCGCGTACGACCTGTCGGTGTTCGGCCCGAACGGTTTCCTGCGGGTCTTCAAGGGCCCCGGCAAGACGGCGGGCCCGGAGGTGACCGCCCGTCACGACAAGGCGAGCGGCAACCTCAAGCTGACCCTGAAGAACGCGGGCGGCGCCGATGTGAACCTGACGCTCACCAACGCCTACGGCGGCGCGGCCGAGACGTTCAAGGTGAAGGCGGGCGGCACCGTCGAGCACACCGTCGACCTGCGGGCGAGCAAGCGCTGGTACGACGTGACGGTGAAGTCCGACGCGGACGCCACGTTCCTGCGGCGCCTCGCGGGACATGTCGAGAACGGTGAGGCGGGCGTCAGCGACCCCGCGATCGTCTCGGCCTGACGTAAGCCTGGTCCCCGTGCGGCGGGGCGGTGAGTCCGACGTCACAGCCCCTGCGAAGGGCTGGCGGACCGCCCCGTCCATCGGGGTACTGTGCCCCGGTGACAACGCATTCGAACACTCCTGCAGGCTGGTATCCGGACCCCCAGGGCGCACCCCAGCTGCTGCGCTGGTGGGACGGTTCCCAGTGGACCCAGCACACCAACCCGGACCAGCAGGCGGCGGGCCAGCCGCAGGCCCAGCAGGTCCCGCAGCAGGCCCAGCCGGTTCAGCCGCAGATGGCCCAGCAGCAGGCGCAGTACGGCCAGCCGCAAGGGCAGTTCGGCCAGCAGCAGGCCCCTCAGCAGGGCCAGTACGGTCACCCCCAGCAGGCGGCCCCGCAGGCCGACCCGGCCAAGGTGCAGCGCCAGGTCCAGCAGCAGGCGGGGGTCGCGCCCAGCGCGCAGGGCGGCGGCACGCTCTTCACCGAGCCGGTCCTCGTGGTGAACCAGAAGGCCAAGCTCATCGAGCTGACGAACGAGTACAGCGTGATGGACCAGTCGGGCAACGCGCTCGGCTCGGTCGTCCAGGTCGGGCAGAGCACGCTGAAGAAGGTCGCGCGCTTCGTCGCGAGCGTCGACCAGTTCATGACGCACAAGCTCGAGATCCGCGACGCCTACGGCCAGCCGGTGCTCCAGCTGACCCGCCCCCGCAAGTTCATGAAGTCGCGGGTCATCGTCGAGCGCCCGGACGGCCAGCCGATCGGCGAGATCGTCCAGCAGAACATGATCGGGAAGATCAACTTCGCGATCATGGTCAACGGTCAGCAGGCCGGCGCGATCAAGGCCGAGAACTGGCGCGCCTGGAACTTCTCGATCGTCGACCACGCCGACAACGAGGTCGCCCGGATCACCAAGACCTGGGAAGGCCTCGCCAAGACGATGTTCACGACTGCGGACAACTACGTCCTGCAGATCCACTACCAGCTGCCCGAGCCGCTGCTCAGCCTCGTCGTTGCGACGGCCCTCACTGTTGACACTGCTCTGAAGCAGGACTCGCGGGGCTTTGGGTGAGGTTGTTCCTCTCGGAAACGGCGTCGGCGTCCTGGATCCAGGACGCCGACGCCGTTTCTTGTGTTGTGTCTGCGGGGGCTTCGTGGCTTGTCGCGCAGTTCCCCGCGCCCCTTACGGGGCTACGGCCTGGCTCGGGATCGATGGCAGGAAGTCCTCTGAAGGCGCCTCGTCCCGTGGTGAGCGGGTGAGTACGACCACTCCGTACGCCGCCAGCGCCGCACCCCCCGCCGCCAGGAACAGTCCCGCCACGCCGCCCTGGAGGCGTTCGCCGAGGAGGGTGAGGCCGATGGCTGCGGCGGCCAGTGGGTTGGCCAGGGTGACGACGGCGAGCGGTGCGCCGAGGCCCCCGCGGTAGGCGGTCTGGGAGAGGAAGAGGCCGCCCACGGCGAACGCGGCGACGAGCAGCGCCACGACGATCACCTGCGGGCTGAACAGTGGCCCCGAGCGGTCCGTCGCGGCGACCGTCACGGTCTGGGTGAGCGCTGATGCGACGCCCGACGCGAAACCGGAAGCGGTCGCGTGCCGCAGCCCCGGTCGCGTACCAGGACGGGAGAGCACGCCGATGACCGCCATCGTCACGCCCGCGACGGCCAGCGCCTCCGGCATCTTCAGGGTGTCGTCGGGGGCGGGCCCGGACGCGGTCAGGAGCAGCGCGCCGAGCCCGATGAGCGTGAGCCCCGTGCCGCGCCACTCCAGGCGGGTGACCCGCCGCCCCGCGAGCCGCGCGCCCAGCGGCACGGCCGCGACCAGCGTGAGCGCGCCGAGCGGCTGCACCAGGGTGAGCGGCCCGTACTTCAGGGCCGCCACGTGCAGGAGTGCCGCGGACGCGTTGAGCCCGACCGACGACCACCAGGGGCCGCTTGCCAGCAGGCGCAGGCCGCCGTTGCCGCTGTCCGCGATGCGGGAGGCCAGGCGCTCCTGGGCCACGGCGGCGGTGGCGTACGCGGCGGCGGAGATGAGCGAGAGCGCGACGGCGATGAGCGTGGCGTTCACCGTCCGGCCCCCGAGGCGGCCGGCTCACGCGTGGGTGCGTGCCGTCGTACGACCAGCGAGCGCCCGGGAACCGGCAGCCTGAGCACGGCGAGCGCGATCCCGAGGAGCGCGGTCGCCGCGATGGCGTCGAGCCAGTAGTGATTGGCGGTCCCGACGACCACGAGCAGGGTGATCAGCGGATGCAGCAGCCACAGCCACCGCCACCGTGACGACGTCGCGGCGATCAGACCGACGGCGAGCATCAGCGCCCACCCGAAGTGCAGGGACGGCATCGCCGCGAACTGGTTGGCCATCGAGTCCGTCTGCGGGGCCGCGCCGTACACCGTCGGCCCGTACACCTGCCCGGTGTCCACGAGCCCCGCCGCATCCAGCATCCGGGGCGGCGCGAGCGGGAAGGTGAGGTGCAGCACGAGCGCGGCCGCGGTCAGCGCGGCGAGCACCCGCCGGGTCCATACGTAGTGCCGGGGCCGCCGGAGATAGAGCCAGACGAGGAACAGCGCGGTCGCCGGGAAGTGCACGGTCGCGTAGTAGGTGTTCGCGATGTGCACCAGGGTGTCGCTGCCGAGCAGCACGTCCTGGACGGCGCCCTCACCGGGCAGCCGCAGGGTGCGCTCGGCGTCCCAGACGTGATGGGCGTTGCGGAAGGCCTCACCGGTGTGACCGTTGGCCAGCTGCCTGCCGAATTTGTAGACGAGAAAGAGTCCTACGACGAGGAGGAGCTCGCGGACGAGGGGCGGTCGGGCAGATGTGTCCGGCTCCCGGACGGCTATGTCCGGTTCCCTTTCGGCAGGCTCGGTTCGGGATTCCATCCCCCGGCCCCTTTACGTGACGACTGGGTGGTGCGGGTAGTGAGTGAGGGATCGCCCCACACATCGATACGCCAGTGTACCGATACGGGAGTGTACCGATACGACCCCGTACCGGTACACTGGCGTATCGATAGGGTCGACGAAGCCGCAGGCCGGTGAAGACGCCGCATCGAGGAGAAGAGTCATGACGTCGCGGGACCAGGCAGCAGACACAGCGACAGCGGACCCCGGGGGCTCGCCGCGCCGCTCCAAGATCACGCCCGAGCGTGAGCAGGAGTTCTACGACGCCGTCCTCGACCAGCTCCGTGAGTGCGGCTACGACGCCGTGACCATGGAGGGCGTGGCCGCGAGCACCCGCTGCAGCAAGTCCACGCTCTACCGCCAGTGGAAGACCAAGCCCCAGTTCGTGGCCGCCGCCCTTCGCGCCAACCGCTGCGTCCGTTTCGCGGGCATCGACACCGGCACGCTCGCGGGTGATCTGCGCGAGGCGGCGCGGGCCGCGGGGGAGTGGTCGAGCCGCGACTCGATGCTGGTGCAGGCGCTCAGCCACGCGATCCTGCAGGACGAGGACCTGCGCGACGCGCTGCGGGAGGCGCTGGTCGAGCCCGAGACACAGGCCCTGGAAGAGCTGGTCGCCCGCGGGGTGGCACGGGGTGAGATCGCCGCGGACCACCCGGCGACGAGATTCATCACGGCCCAGCTCATCGGCGTGGTCCGGGCCCGCCCGGTCCTGGAGGGCAAGTACGCGGACGAGGAGTATCTGGCGCGCTTCGTGGAGGCGTGCGTGCTCCCCGCCCTGGGTCTCACCGACCCCGACTGATCGTGGACCGGGGCCCGATGGATGACGGGCCCCGATCTGCCTGCGCCGCGCCACACCGTGGGGACGGGGGTGGCGTGGCCCCCGCCGGGGCGGGCCGCAACCATGCGTGGTTCCGGCCCGCCCCGGCCAAGACTCCCCGGGGCGGCGCCCCGCGCGTCACACTTCCTGGCCGCTGCCGCCTCCGCCGCCGGGCGCGGCCTTGATCCCCCTGGTGATCTCGTCCATCACGGTCAGCTTCGGGGACTTCTCGTTGACGTCGATGCCGAAGCGCACGATGACGATCGTGGTCTTGTCGGCGGGCGAGGGGAACGCGAGCGACTGGACGTACCCGTCGTCGCTCTTTTCGGTGACCGCCTTCCAGCGGACGAGATAGCCCTTCTGGCCCGCGACGGTGACGGCCTTCGAGGCCAGCTCCTTGTGCGAGGTGACCTTTCCGTAGGTCTTTCCGCCGTACGACTCCTTGGCGTTCACGGCGATGTCGGCCTTGGCGGCTGCCTCCGCCGTCTTGGCCTCGACCTTGAACCGCTCGGCGGGCCCGGAGTACGCGCCGCCCCGGGTGCAGGTCTTGGAGGGCTCCCTGGGGCAGGGATAGGGGTCCGTCGTCACCGAGGCGCCGCCGCCCCCGGACGCGCCGGTCCAGTTGTCGGGCACGGGAAGGCTGATGCCGCTGATCATGTCGGTGGCGTACCCCTCCTCCTCGGTGGGCGGCGCGGCGGACGGCCCGCCCGGGGGCTCCGACGACTCCGGGGCCTGCGGCTCCTGGGGTGTGCCGGGTTCCGAAGGGGCCGCCGGGGAGGGCGACTTGGCGACGCTTTCACTGCCCCCGCCACCCTCGTCGTCGGAGGTGAGGAAGTACACGCCGCCGCCGATGCCCGCGAGAACGACGACGGCGATGCCTATGGCTATCGCCGTGCGGAAGCCGCGGCGGGGGGTGGTCTGCCCCGGATAGGCCGGGTAGTTGGGGTACGTGCCCGGGGCGCCGGGCGCGTAGGCGGGCGGCGCCGTGGGCGGCGCACCACCGAACCCGGCGGCACCCACCGCCCGTACCTGGTCCGTCCATACGTTTCCGTCCCACCAACGCTCGGTGCGGGGACCGTCAGCTGACTGTCCGGGGTCGGGGTACCAGCCGGGAGGGGTTACCTGGGTCATGGGCGTCAGGGTATGAGGGGTTGGTTAGAGGTGGATGAGAGGGGGCCTGTAGGGGGGTTATTGGTCGGCCTTGTGGCGGGACTCGGAGGCCTTGGCCGGGGCGTCGGCGCGCTCGTAGGCCACGGCGGCCTGGAGCCAGAGGGCACGGGCCCGGGCGGGATCACTGCCGTCTCTGTGGGCGCGCGCGAGTTCGCTGAGGCTCTGGGCCGTGCCGTACCAGTCCTCGAGTTCCCGACAGACCTCGAGAGCCTTCTCGAAGGCCTGGATGGCTTCGGCCGTCCGGCCCGTCTGGCACCACTCGACGCCCAGGTTGTGCCACGCCCTGCCTTCGCCGTCACGGTCGTCGGCTGCTCGGTAGAGATCCAGAGCCTTGGTGTGGGCGGCTGTTGCCTCCTTGTGCCGACCGGCGTCCGACAGCGCGATGCCCAGGTGGTCCCACGCGGAGGCCTCGCCGCTGCCGTCGCCCTCGGCCCGGCACAGCTCGCGGGCGCGGGTGTGCGCGTGGATGGCTTCATCGTGTCGGCCGTCCACCCGCAGGCCGTTGCCCAAGTTGTCCCAGGCCGAAGCCTCGCCTTGGCGGTCGCCGAGCGCCTGGTACAGATCACGAGCACGGATGCCGGCGTCGATCGCTTCCTGAACTCGCCCCAGCTCTCGGAGGGAGAAGCAGAGGCTGTTCCACGCCATGGCCTCATCGGTGCGGGGGCCGGAGACCTCGGTGGCCTCCTGTGCGCATCGGCTGACCGTGATCAAGTCCTCGAAGTACCGCCGCCAGTCCAGGTAGCGCCACAACCTCAGGGCGAGCCCGACGGCGGCCTCCGCATGCAGATCGCTCTCGGCCCACTGAGCGGCGGCCACCAGACCTGCCCGCTCCGCGTCCAGCCAGGCGAGCGCTGCGGCGCGGCTTGCGAACAATTCTGGATCCGGGTCCCGAGGCGGCCAGCTCAGGCGTTCATCGGCGGCACGCAAGTGCCGTGCGTAGAAGCTCAGCAGGCGCCCCCGAGCAGCTTCGGCCTCCTCGGCCAACTCTGTGTCGCCGGTCGCAAGCCGCGCTCCGTACGCCCGCACCAAGTCATGCAACCTGCACCGCCAGGAGCGTGAACCCGCTCCTGGCGCAGGGGTGACGAAGTGCGCGGAGGCCAGTTCATCCAGCAGGGCCTGAACCACGTCGGACGGCAGATCCGCCAACGCCGCGGCCGCGTCGACGTCGACGTCCGCGGTCGGGGCCACCGCGAGCAGCCGAAGCAACCGCGCCTGCGGGTCCGGCAGCCGTCCGTATGACACGTCGAAGACCGGACGCAGTGCGAGCACGTCGGTCGGATCGGCGGCGTCCCGGATCTCCTCGACCAGCGAAGCGATGCCGCGGTACCGCCGCTTGCGCAGCATCGACGCGGCGATCTGCAGCGCGAGGGGATGATGCCCGCACACCGCGGCGAGTTCACGCAGCGCGTCGGGCTCGCGGGTCGGACGGTCGTCCCGGTCGTCGCTCAGGCGCAGCGCGAGCGTGAGCAGATCGGCGGCCGCGTCCGGCGCGAGCGTGTCCAGGCCGATCAGCCGGGCGGGAAGGTCCGTCAGCCGGTCACGGGAGGTGACAAGGACGCGGTGCTGCCCCGCGCCGACGCCCGGCAGCAGCGCGGTGATCTGCGCGGGGTCGGACGCGTTGTCCAGCAGGATCAGCATCGGCTGCCGCTCCCTGGCCAGGAGCGTCCGGTACAGGGCGTACTGCGCTGCCGTGGTCTGGGGAAGCCGGGCGCCGCGCACGCCCAGCGCGTCGAGGAGCGCGAGGACCGCCTGGTCCGCGGTGACCGGATTGTCGTCGTACCCGCGAAGGTCGACGAAGAGCGTGCCGCCGGGGAACCACCCTTCGGCGTCCGCCAGTTGGGCCGCGTACAGGGCGAGCGACGTCTTCCCGATGCCGCCGAGGCCGGAGACCGCGCAGATGACGACGGGAAGACCCGTGTCCACACCGGCCGGGTCGAGCACCGGAAGCAGCCGCTCCAAGTCGCCGTCCCTGCCCGTGAATCCGGCGGGCGGCGCGGGCAGCGAGGCAGTGGCGATCGGAACCGGCCCGTGGTGGTGGTTGTGCTGGTGCAGGCCGCCCTCGACCTTGCCTATGACGCTGTCGTTGAAGGTTCCGCCCCCGAAGTCGGCGTGATCGCCGCTGTACGCAGTGGTCATGGGATCACGCCCCCGGGCCGTTCACGGTCTTCCCGGTCACGGGCCCGTGAAAGGTGCCGTGGCTGAAGTCGATGTGGTCACCGCCGTACTGCCGAGGGGGCGAGGCCTCGCCGGTCGTGCGGCCCGGGGCCTCCGGGGCCGGCATCTCCCGTACGACCGCGACGGCGGCCGCCGCCGCGTTGCCCGCGGCCAGCCCCTGGCTCCCCGAGGCATCACACGCGGATTTGTCGGGATCGGCCTTGTCGCTGATCCCGCGGATGATCAGTGCCCCCAACTCCCCGGTGAGATGCGCCGCGTGAGCGACGCCGCTGCCCTCCATCTCGATGGCGACGGCGTCGTTGTAGTGGGTCCGCAGATGCTCGGCGATCGCCGATGACGCGTCGGCGAGGACCACGTCCCCCACGGCGATCGGCTTGAAGCGCGCCCGACCCCGCAGCGCTTCCCGTGCCGTCTGCTCAAGGCCGTGCGGCGCCCGCCACGCCTCGGGGCGCACGAGGAACCCCTCGGGTGTCTGCTTGCCGCCGTGGATGCCGTACACCTTGGTCGCGACGACGACGTCCCCGATCTCGATGTCGTCCTTCAGGCCGCCCGCCACGCCCACGAAGAGCACCGCACGCGGCTCCAGCCACGTGGCCACACGCTCGGTGAGCGCGGCCGCGGTCAGCGTCCCCTCGCCGATCTCCAGCAGGGCGATGTGCCAAGGGCTTCCGGGCAGCGGCCCGCGTACCGCACGGGTGCCGAAGCGCGGGTGGACGAGCTTCTCGACCTGGGGGAGATGGCTCCGCACGGCGGCGTACTCCAGCGGGAGCGCGGTGAGCACGGCCACGGTGGGTGGTGTCTGCGGCATGTGCCTAAAGTACTGCCGTTTGGGGCGCGCGGGAGCCAGGACGCGGTGACGGCGCGTGTCCACAAGTGCCCCTGTCCCTCAGCGAGTTGCCCCGTCCACCACCAGTCGCACCGGCCCCACGGACACCGCCTCGGGAAGGTGCAGGCCGCGCCGCCCCGGAGTGATCGAACCCAGTACGCTCGCGTGCCGCGCTCCCGTGCTCCGCGGAACCGTCCCGGCGAGCCCGTGCGCGGTCAGGAAGCCAAGCACGGCGAAGGCGTACGCCTCCTTCGCCACGGACGGCAGTCCGAGCTCGTCGGAGGTGCGCACGGGGATCTCGCCCAACTCGGCCCGCAGGAACGTCATCAGCGTCGGATTGCGTGTGCCGCCGCCGGAGGCGATGACCTCGGAGGCGCCGGCCGAACGCACGGCGTCGGCGACCGTGCGGGCGGTCAGCAGGGTGAGGGTCGCGACGACGTCCTCGGGGGTGAGCGCCTCGTACCCGGAGAGCGCCGCCCGCAGATAGGGCAGATGGAAGAGCTCCTTGCCGGTGGTCTTCGGGGCGGGCCTGGCGTAGTAGGGCTCGGCGAGCAGCTCGGCCAGGAGCTTCTCGTCGACCGTTCCGCGCGCGGCCATCTCGCCGTCGAGGTCGCAGCCGAGCCGCTCCCGCGTGAGGTCGCGCACCGCCGCGTCGATGAGGGCGTTGCCGGGGCCCGTGTCGAACGCGGTGCCGTCCGGGGCGGTGATGTTGGCGATGCCGCCCAGGTTCAGCGCGGTGGGGGCGCCCGGCCGGCCGCGCAGCCACATCTGGTCGACGAGGCTGACCAGGGGTGCGCCCTGGCCGCCCGCGGCGATGTCGCGGGGGCGGAAGTCGGCGACCACGGGGAGCCCGGTGGCCTCGGCGATCCAGGCGGGCTGCCCGATCTGCAGCGTGCCGTGCACCCGGCCGTCCTCGACCCAGTGGTAGACGGTCTGGCCGTGCGATGCGACCAACTCGGCCTGTCCGTCGCACAGTTCGCGGTCCGCCTCGGCCGCGGCTGCGGCGAACGCCCGGCCGATGCCGGTGTCCAGGCGGCAGACCTCCGCCAGCGTGGTCGCTGCGGGCGGCAGCGCCGCGGCGAGCGCCGCCCGCAGCGCTTCGTCATAGCCGCGCGTGATGAGCCCCAGCGGGGTGAGCACCAGACGGTCGCCTTCGATCGTCAGGTCGGCCGCAGCGGCGTCGATGGCGTCGTACGAAGTCCCCGACATCAGCCCGATTACGCGCACGTGCTGCCCCTCTCGCTCTCCTCACCAGTGCGTTTCACCAGTGCGATTGATCATCGCAGCGTGACGCAGTGTGCGCACTCGTACGTACGATCCAGTTCGGCGGACCGGGCGTGGCGCCTTGCCCTGTCCGCCGAGGATGCGGCGATCCGCGCACGGGGGCAGCGGTGCGCGAACCTGACCTGTAATCCCATGTCGGCGGCCGGATCTCACCCGTCCGATGCCAGCACCCGTGCTCGGCACGTGGCGGGATCGCCCCACGCGGTGCGCAGCGCACGGGCCTTGGTCAGCCACAGGGAGAGGTCGTACTCCGCCGTGTAGCCGATCGCTCCGTGGAGTTGGAGTGCCGCGCGGGCGGCGGCGTACGCGGCTTCGCCCGTCGCGACCTTCGCGGCGGCCACATCGGCGGTGTCCATCGTCAGCGCCGCCCCGTACAGCAGCGGGCGGGCGAATTCGAGGCCCGTCAGGACGTCGGCGAGGCGGTGCTTGACGGCCTGGAAGCCGCCGATCGGTGTGCCGAACTGGGTGCGCTGCTTGACGTACGCGACGGTCTTGTCGAGCAGCGCCAGCCCAACGCCGAGCGCCTGTGCGGCCGTGGCGAGCGAGGCCCAGTTCGCCGCGTGGAGGGCGGCGGCGGTCACCGAGGGGCCCGATGCGAGGAGTTCGCCGGTGGGGTGGAGGCGGGCGAGGCGGCGTGCCGGGTCCAAGGAGCGGCCCACGCGCGCGTGCCCGGACGCGAGGCGCAGTTCTCCCTCCGTGACGATCAGCGGCAGCGTCGCCGCGTCCGCGTCCAGAGCGAAAGGACCGCCCTCGGGGAGCGTGAGCGTCGCCACGGCGTCTCCCGACGCCAGGGGCGGAAGCAGCCGCTTGGCGGGCTGCGCGTCGCCGAGGTCGGCGAGACGGGCGAGGAGCGCGGCGGCCGCCACCGTCTCGACCACCGGTCCGGGCACGGCATGACGGCCCAACTCGACGAACGCCACGGCCACTTCCACCGGGAGCGGGCCCACCCCCTCGTACTCCTCGGGGGCGGCGAGCGCGAACACGCCCGCGTCCGCGAGCCGCCCCCACACGGCGCGCCCCGGCGCGTGGTCCCCGGCGGCCCAGGCCCGGGCGGCCGCCGGTGTGCCGGCCGCCGTCAGCATCGCGTCCAGCGAGCGCGCGAACTCGCGCTGCTCGGCGTCGAGGAGGAACCTCATCAGCGGCGTCCCTTCGGCAGGCCGAGTAGCCGCTCGGCGATGATGTCGCGCTGGATCTCGTTCGTGCCCGCGTAGATCGGCCCGGCGAGCGAGAAGACGTATCCCTCGGCCCACTCGCCGCCGTCGGCAGCCTCGCCCTCCGTCAACTCGCCCTCCGCGCCCAGGAGATCGAGCGCCGTCTCGTGCAGCGCGATGTCGTACTCGGACCAGAAGACCTTGTTCAGGCTCGACTCGGCGCCGATCGTCTCGCCCGCCGCGAAGCGCGAGGCATTGGCCCACGTGAAGAGCTGGTAGGCGCGGGCGCCGATCACGGCGTCGGCCACCCGGTCGCGCAGTGCCGTGTCCGCCGGGTCGCCGTGCGCGCGCCACTCCCGCACCAGGCGCTCGGCCGATGCGACGAAGCGGCCGGGGGAGCGCAGTGTCAGACCCCGTTCGTTGCCCGTCGTCGACATGGCGATGCGCCAGCCCTGGCCCGGCTCACCGATCACATCCTCGTCCGGTACGAAGACGTCGTCGAGGAAGAGCTCGGCGAACGCGGGCTTGCCGTCGAGGCGGCCGATGGGGCGGACGGTCACGCCGTCCGCGTCGAGCGGGAACATCAGATAGGTCAGGCCCCGGTGCGGCTTGCCCTCTTCGGTCCCGGACGGATCGCTGCGGAACAGGCCGAACGCGCGGTCGGCGAACGCGGCCCGCGACGACCAGGTCTTCTGCCCGCTGATCAGCCAACCGCCGTCCGTGCGGCGGGCGGTGGAGCGCAGTGACGCGAGGTCCGAGCCGGACTCGGGCTCCGACCAGGCCTGTGCCCAGATCACCTCGCCGCTCGCCATCGGCGGCAGGATCCGCGCGCGCTGCTCGGCCGTGCCGAAGTCGAAGAGGGTCGGCGCGAGGAGGTTGATGCCGTTCTGCGAGACCCGGCCGGGGCCGCCCGCCGCGAAGTACTCCTCCTCGAAGATCAGCCACTTGACGATGTCGACGCCCTGCCCGCCGTACTCCTCGGGCCAGGAGACCACCGACCAGCGGTCGGCCGCGAGCTCGTGCTCCCAGGCGCGGTGCGCGGCGAAGCCCTCCGCCGTCTCCAGCGACGGCAGTGGCTCGGCCGGTACGTGCGCGTCGAGCCAGGCGCGTGCCCGCTGCCTGAAATCCCCTTCTCCGGCGGTGAAGTCGAGGTCCATCAGTGGCCCACCTCTTCAGTTCCTCTTCGGTTCTTCGGTCGGATCTTTCCCGGCACTCTTCCCTAACAAGTGTTTGGTAGATTACCTTGAAGGGAGTCAGCCGTCGAGAGTGAACCGTCGAGAGCAAAGAAGGGGGCCGCGCATGGACGCGCCCGAGTATGTGCCGGGACACGGTCTGCTCGCGGGCCGCACGGCCGTCATCACCGCCGCGGCAGGAGCGGGCATCGGCGGAGCCACCGCGCGCCGTTTCCTGGAGGAGGGCGCGTGCATCGTCATCGGCGACGCCCATCCGCGCCGCACGAAGGAGGCGGTGGCGGCGCTCGCCGGGGAGTTCGGCGCCGACCGCGTCGACGGCGTGCCCTGCGACGTCACGGACGAGGCCCAGGTGCAGGCCCTCTACGACCTGGCCGAGCAGCGCCATGGCGGTCTGGACATCGTCGTGAACAACGCGGGCCTTGGGGGCACCGCCGAGCTGACCGAGATGACCGACGAACAGTGGGACAAGGTCATCGACGTGACGTTGAACGGCACCTTCCGCTCCACCCGGGCCGCCCTGCGCCGGATGCGGGCCGCCGACCGGGGCGGCGTGATCGTGAACAACGCGTCGGTGCTCGGCTGGCGCGCCCAGGCGGGCCAGGCGCACTACGCCGCGGCGAAGGCCGGCGTCATGGCGCTCACCCGCTGCGCCGCCATCGAGGCCGCTCCCCACGGGATACGGATCAACGCCGTCTCGCCCAGCCTCGCCATGCACCCGCACCTCGCGAAGGTCACCTCCCCCGAACTGCTCGAAGAGCTCACCGCGCGCGAGGCGTTCGGGCGGTATGCCGAGCCCTGGGAGATAGCCAACGTCATCGTCTTCCTGGCCAGTGCGTACTCCTCGTACATGACGGGGGAGACGGTCTCGGTCAGCAACCAGCACGCCTAGGCGGAGAATGACCGTGTGTCGAAACCGAAGCAGAGCAGCACTACAAAGAAGCAGAGCAGCACCACCAAGAAGAAGGCCCCGGTGAGCCCCTCGCCCGAGCGCCGAGGCGAGCTCCTCGCCATCGCCGCCGACGTCTTCGCCGAACAGGGGTACAACGCGACCACGGTCCGCAAGATCGCGGACGCCGCCGGCATGCTCGCCGGCAGCCTCTACTACCACTTCGACTCCAAGGAGTCGATGCTCGAAGAGATCCTCTCCACCTTCCTCACCGAGCTGTGGGACGGGTACGACACCGTGCTCCAGTCGCAGCTCGGCCCCCGCGAGACGCTCGAGGCGCTCGTCACCGAGTCCTTCCGGGAGATCGACCGGCACCGCGCCGCCGTCGCCATCTACCAGAAGGAGTCCAAGCAGCTGGTCGCGCAGGAACGCTTCCAGTACCTGGCCGACTCGCAGCAGCGCTTCGAGAAGGCCTGGCTGACGACGCTTGAGCGGGGCGTCGCGGAGCACGTCTTCCGCGACGACCTGGACGTCCGGCTCGCCTACCGCTTCGTGCGCGACACCGTCTGGGTCGCCGCGTCCTGGTACCGCCCCGGCGGAGGCCACAGCCCAGAGGAGATCGCCCGCCAGTACCTCTCGATGGTCCTGGACGGCATCTCCGTACGTACGTAGAGCGCGCGTCGTCGACCGACGACCGCACCGACCGAGGAGCACGAGGAGTACGCAGTCATGGCCGAGGCCTACATCGTCGAAGCGGTCCGCACCCCCGTCGGCAGGCGCAAGGGAGGCCTCTCGGCCGTCCACCCCGCCGACCTGGGAGCCCATGCCCTGAAGGCACTCGTCGAGCGCACGGGCATCGACCCGGCCGCCGTCGAGGACGTCGTCTTCGGCTGCCTGGACACGGTCGGCCCGCAGGCGGGCGACATCGCCCGCACCAGCTGGCTCGCGGCCGGACTGCCCGAAGAGGTGCCCGGCGTGACGATCGACCGGCAGTGCGGCTCCTCGCAGCAGGCCGTGCACTTCGCGGCACAGGGCGTCCTGTCCGGCACTCAGGACCTCGTCGTCGCCGGCGGCACGCAGAACATGTCGATGATCCCCATCGCCTTCGCGTCCCGGCAGGCCGCCGAGCCGCTCGGCCTCACCGAAGGCCCCTACGCGGGCAGCGAGGGATGGCGCGCCCGCTACGGCGACCGGCCCGTCAACCAGTTCCACGGCGCCCAGCTGATCGCCGAGAAGTGGGGCATATCCCGCCGTGACATGGAGGAGTTCGCGCTCCGCTCGCACCAGCGGGCGATCCGCGCGATCGACGAGGGCCGCTTCGACCGCGAACTCGTCGCCCATGGAGAGGTCACCACCGACGAGGGCCCGCGCCGTGACACGACCCTGGAGAAGATGGCGGGCCTCAAGCCCGTGCTTGACGACGGCACCATCACCGCCGCCTGCTCCTCGCAGGTCTCGGACGGCGCGGCCGCGATGCTCATCGCGAGCGAACGGGCCGTGCGGGAACACGGGTTGACGCCCAGGGCCCGTATCCACCACCTCTCGGTGCGCGGCGAGGACCCCATCCGCATGCTGTCCGCGCCGATCCCCGCCACGGCGTACGCGCTCAAGAAGACCGGCATGAGCATCGACGACATCGACCTCGTCGAGATCAACGAAGCGTTCGCGCCGGTCGTCCTCGCCTGGTTGAAGGAGACCGGGGCCGACCCGGACAAGGTCAATGTCAACGGCGGTGCGATAGCCCTCGGCCACCCCCTCGGCGCGACCGGCGTCAAACTGATGACGACACTTCTGCATGAACTGGAGCGAACCGGCGGCCGGTTCGGCCTCCAGACCATGTGCGAAGGCGGCGGCCAGGCGAACGTGACGATCATCGAACGGCTCTGACGGCGTCCAGCCCCGGCCCGACTCTCACCCCTTGCGGCGGTTGCTGCCCGGACCCCGCACCGAGAGACCCACTACCCCGCTAGTCTCGAGGTCTGTACGTCGATTGAGCGACCTCAGGAGGTAGCGCGATGACGCAGGGACGGCCCGGAGGAGCCAACTGGGCCCCGCTGTGGGAGCGCGACGCGGAACTCGCGGCGGCCGCACGGGCAGTGGACGAGCTGTGCTCCGACTCCATGACGGCCGGCGGACTGCTCGTCTTCCGCGGCGAGGCGGGCATCGGCAAGACGGCACTGCTGACCGAGGTGCGCCGGATCGCGGAGGGACGGGCCACGGTCTGGACCGCACGCGGCGGCGAGACCGTCACCTCCGTCCCCTTCAACGTCGTACGACAACTGCTGCAGCCGGCGCTTGTCTCCCTCACGCCCGACGAGGCCCGGGAGTACCTCGGTGACTGGTACGAGATCGCGGGCCCCGCGCTCGGCATAGCCGAGCCGGGCGGCGTCCAGGCCGACCCGCAGGGCGTGTGCGACGGCCTGGTCGAGGCGGTCGCACGCCTGGCGGGACTGCACTGGCCGCTCGTCCTGATCATCGACGACGCGCACTGGGCCGACCAGGAGACCCTGCACTGGCTGGCCGCGTTCTCCCAGCGCCTCGCCGAACTGCCGGTCCTGGTCGTGGTCGCCCACCGGCCGGACGAGGCCAGGGGCGACAGCGCACGCCACCTCGCGGCGGTCGGCGCGGCGTCCGGTCCCTCGACGGTGCTGCAGGCGCTCACCCCCGAGGCCGCGGCCGGACTCACCCGCGCCACCCTCGGCGAGCACGCCGACGCCCCGTTCTGCCGCGAGGTCTGGGCGGTCACCGGCGGCAATCCGTACGAGTCCGTGGAACTGCTCGCCAAGGTGCACGACAGCGAGCTCGAACCGGTCGAGGGCTCCGCGGACGAACTGCGCGCCCTGAACCGATCGGCGCGCGGCCGTGGCCTCGTCGCCCGCCTCGAAGGCCTCGGCACGGACGTCACACGGTTCGCGTGGGCGGCCGCGATCCTCGGCGCGGCGATCCCTCTCGACCTCGCCGCCTCGCTCGCCGGGATGACGCGCGAGTCGGCCCAGCGGTGCGCGGAGCGACTGCGCACGGCCCGCATCCTGCTCGGCGACGACCAGGGCATGGAGTTCGTCCACCCGCTGATCGCCAGCACCGTCTACCGCTCGATCCCGCCCGCGACGCGCACCGCGATGCACGGCCAGGCCGCCTGGGCCGTCACGCTGTCGGGGCGTGGCGCGGCGGCCGCATCCCGGCACCTCCTCGAAGTCCACCCGGACGACGACCCCGAACTGGTCGAGCAGTTGCGCCACGCGGCGGCCGAACATCTCGCGGTCGGCGCGCCGGACGCCGCCCGCCGCTGTCTTGAGCGGGCCCTGCGGGAACCGCCGCTGCCCGAGAACCACGCGCGCGTGCTCTACGAACTGGGCTGCGCCACCCTGCTCACCTCGCCCGCCACCACCATCCGTCATCTCCGCGAGGCGCTCCACACGCCGGGGCTCGACCGCACGCTGAGAGTGGACGCGGTCTGCCGGCTGTCCCAAGCCCTGGTGCACAACGACCAGTTGGAGGAGGCCCTGCGCGTCGTCGACGCCGAGGCCGCGCGCCTCGAACCGGGCCCCGACCGGATGCGGCTGCAGGGCGTCCACTACATGTGGGAGGGCATCCACGCCGGCGAGGAGGACGCGACGGGCCGCTCACGCCGCCTTGCCGCGCTCGCCGGACCGCTGCCCGGACGCGACAACTCCGAGCGCGCCCTGCTGATCCTGCGCGCCTTCGACGCCATGACCCGTGGGGAGAACGCGGAGGAGATCGTCGAACTCTGCGACCGCGCCCTGGTCAACGGCCGGCTCGCACCCGGCCTCGGCTGGACCGACACCGAGTGGGGCTTCGAGCTCCTGATGATGCTGGGCAGCGCCTACATCTTCACCGACCGGCTCGACCGCGCCGAGAGCCTCTTCGCGGAGGCGGTCCGCGCCTATGAGACCGCGGGCTGGAGCGGCGGCCACCTGGCGCTCGCCAAGGCCTGGGTCGGCCTGGTGCACCGCAGGCGCGGACGCCTCAAGGAGGCGGAGGCCTCGCTGCGGGACAGCCTGCGCCTTGCCGACCGGGTCGGCAGCGGTCTGCCGATGCACTGGGACGCCGCGTGCATGCTCATCGACACGCTGCTCGCGCGCGGCAAGGTCGACGAGGCACAGGAAGTCGCCGAACGCTACGGCATCGCGCCGCCCTACCCGTCCACGATCTTCGTGCCCGACATCCACTCCGTACGCGGCCGTCTGCTGATCGCCGTGGGGCAGCGGACCGAAGGCGTCAACGAACTGGAGGTCGCCGCGAAGGCGTCGAACGCACGCGGCCGCTACAACACGATCGTCGCGCCCTGGGCGCACGATCTGGCCCGCGCGCTGGCCTCGGACGATCCGCGGCGGGCCGCCGAACTGGCCGCGGACGCGCGGGTCCAGGCGGAGCTTTTCGGCACGGAGACGGCGATCGGGGAGGCGCTGCGGTGCGCGGCGTCCCTGGAGAGCGGGCAGCGGGCGGTCGACCTGTACGCGCGAGCGGTCGCCTGCCTGGAGGCTTCGCCGTGCGCGTACGAACATGCGGTGGCCCGGGTCGAGTACGGGATCGCGGCGGGAGCCGCCGGCGAGTTGGCGCGGGGGCTTGCCCTGGCCGACGCGTGCGGCGCGGACGGTCTGGTCGCCCGGGCACGGGCGTCGTTGGCGGTGGCCGGGGTGTGAGCGGGCCGGTGGCTACGGATGGCCGTAGATCATCGGCTCCGCTGGGCTCGTCTTCAGAGGCTGGAGGGGCTGAGGCGTCCGGCGGTGGCCGGGGTGTGAGCGGGTCGGTGGCTACGGATGGCCGTAGATCATCGGCTCCGCTGGGCTCGTCTTCAGAGGCTGGAGGGGCTGAGGCGTCCGGCGGTGGCCGGGGTGTGAGCGGGCCGGTGGCTACGGATGGCCGTAGATCACCGGCTCCGCCGGGCTCGTCTTCAGATGCTGGACGGGCTGAGGCGTCCGGCGGTGGCCCGGGGTGTGAGTGGGCCGATGGCTACGGATGGCCGTAGATCATCGGCTCCGCTGGGCTCGTCTTCAGAGGCTGGAGGGGCTGAGGCGTCCGGCGGTGGCCGGGGTGTGAGTGGGCCGGTGGCTACGGACGGCCGTTGATCACCGGCTCCGCCGGGCTCGTGCTCAGACGCCGGACGGGCTGAGACGTCCCAGGTGTCCTGTCACCTCCGCTGCCTCCTCCATGATGCGTGCGATCAACTCCTTGCACGAGGGCAGGTCTTCGATGAGCCCTGCCACCTGGCCGGAGGCCATGACGCCCGCCTCCGGGCGGCCGTCCACCATGGCTGTCTTCAGCATCATCGGCGTATTCGCCGCCAACAGGATCTGGCTCCACGTCAGATCCTTGCCGTGCCGCATCGTCAGGCCGTCCCGGGCCATCTCCCGCCAGCCCATCCCGGACAGCTTGCGGAACGCCGCCGCATGGCGCACCGCCCGCGTGAGGGACGACAGACGGCCGGACTTCTCGAGGGCGGCCACCAGGTCCGTGCGCAGCATGCGATGGGGGAGGCCGTCCACCCGGGTCGTCACCGTGACGTCCTTGACCGATGCCGCCAAGTAGCGCGCCTTCACCGCGTCCGGGACCGTCGAGTCCGAGGTCAGCAGGAAGCGCGTGCCCATCGCGACGCCCGCCGCGCCGTACGCGAGCGCGGCGACGAGCCCCCGTCCGTCGTAGAAGCCGCCCGCGGCGATCACCGGGATGTCCACCGCGTCCACGACCTGCGGCAGCAGCACCGTGGACGCCACTTCCCCGGTGTGCCCGCCGCCCTCGCCGCCCTGCACCACGACCGCGTCCGCGCCCCACGCGGCGACCTTCTCCGCGTGCCGCCGCGCGCCGATGGACGGGATGACGACGACCCCGGCGTCCTTCAGCTCGGCGATCAGTTCCTTCGATGGGGCCAGGGCGAAGGACGCGACCCGTACCCCTTCCTCGACGATGATGCGTACGCGGTCCCGTGCGTCGGCCGCGTCGGCGCGCAGGTTGACCCCGAACGGCTCGTCCGTACGGGACTTGACCTCCCGGACGGCGGAGCCCAGCTGGTCGACGGTCATCGTGGCGGAGGCCAGGATGCCCAGGGCGCCCGCGTTCGCCGTCGCGGAGACCAGACGGGGGCCTGCCACCCACCCCATGCCGGTCTGCACGATCGGGTGGCGGACGCCGACCAGCCTGGTCAGCGCCGTCTCCATGGTCGCCGGTCCTGACGTCATGCGCGCACCTCTCGGTCCCGCAGGCCGCGCGGGTCCACCACGTCCCGGATCAGCCGCAGCTCCTCCGCCGACGGCTCGCGCGTGGACGGGACGTCGTCCGGAACATGCAGGGCGAAGCCCGTCGCCTCCCGCACCTGATCGACCGTCACCCCCGGGTGCAGCGAGAGGATGCGCATCGCGTGGTCCGGTGTCGAGAAGTCGAAGACGCCGAGGTCCGACACGACCCGGCGCAGATCGTGGTAGCGCGTCGCGGAGGGTCCTGCCGCCGCCGCGCTGTCGAAGCCCACCCCGCTGATCATGTCGACCTTCTCGACGAAGACGCGCGTCGAGTGCCGCGGGATCCAGTAACTCACCGGATTGTTGAGGGTGTTGACCGGCGCGCCGCGCACCCCGAGCAGCTGGCGCTTGGGCCGGTCCCAGTCGCCGATGCAGGAGATGTTCTGATTGCCGAATCGGTCGATCTGGCTCGCGCCCATCATGACGTGACGCCGGCCGCCCATCACCATCGTCAGGTGCTTGCGGTACGGCAACCAGCCCTCCGTCACCGTGGACGGCGCCCCCACGGCGGGAACGTCGCCGATCAGCAGCGCCTCCCCGTCCGTGAGCAGCAGATCCGGCGAGAACGTCAGCTTCGCAAGGCGCGCCCCGATCGACGGCACCGTGCCCATCGGGGATGCGAGGACCTCGCCCGCGTCCCGCCAGGCCTCGGCGCAGGCGATCACGCAGTACTCGGCGCGGGTGACGGCGGTCGCGGCGGGCGTCGCCGATTCGGTCTGCGTCATCGCTGCTCCTTGTGCCAGGTCTGGACGGCCGTCTGGTAGTCCTGCTCGGTTCCGGAGAGGAAGCGGTCCTGGAACGCCTGCCAGGCGTCCGGGTTGCCCGCCGCGGTGGCGTACGCCTTCTGGAAGGGCTCGTCCCGGCCGTAGTCCGGAACGCACGATGTGAAGTGCGCCCCTTTCGGCGTCTCGGTCACCCCCGTCACCGCGTGCCGCGAGATCAGCATCGTCTGCGGCGCCGCGTGCTCGGTGAGCGCGCTCGACTCGACGATCCGCTCGCACGACACATACGCGGTGTCGGCCGCCTCGCAGAACAGGTCGTCGAAGTACGGATCGGGGCCCAGATACTGGGCGTTGCCCAGGCGGTCCGCGCGGTTCATGTGCACCAGCGCCGCGTCCATCCGCAGGGCGGGCACCGCCACCAGCTCCTCTCCGTCCTCGTACGGCGAAGTGACCGTACGCAGCTGGGGGTTGACCCGCAGCACGTCCGAGCCGAGGCCCGCGCGGATCGGCAGGAAGGGCAGCCGCTGGGCGCCCGCCGTCAGGCCCTGCATGAACATCGCCTCGTCCAGTTCGACGAGTTCGAAGGCGCCACGCTCGCGTGCCGCCCGGAAGTGCGGCTCCAGCGGGATCGAGTCGAGCGTCGTGAACGCCGTCACCAGCTTGCGGATCCGTCCGGCCGCGGCGAGCAGGCCGATGTCCGGACCGCCGTACGCCACGACGGTGAGGTCCGTGACCTCGGACCGCAACAGCGCCCGTACCATCGCCATCGGCTTGCGGCGCGAACCCCAGCCGCCGATGCCGAGCGTCATCCCGCTCCGCAGCCGCCCCACGATCTCGTCGGGCGTCATGGTTTTGTCCGTCATGCCGTGCCCTTCTCATCCGTCTCGTTCGTCTGGTTCCTGTCGCCCGTCTCGCCCGTCTCGCCCGTCTCGCCCGTCTCGTCCCTGGTCCCGAAGCCGTCGCGGACGCGGTCGGCCAGGCCGCTCAAGTTCGCCTCGAAGGTGAAGCCCTGCTCGAAGCGGTAGCTCCGGTGCACGTCGACGGGGTCGATGCCGTTGATCGCGGCCTTGGCGAAGCGCAGCAGCGTCCCGTCCTTCTGGGCGATCTCCCGCGCCAACTCCAGGGCCGCATCGCGCAGTTCCGCGCGCGGGACCACCCGCCACACGGAGCCGTGCGCGTGCAGTTCGGCGGCGGTCGCCGTGCGCGAGGTGTAGTACAGGGCGCGCATCAGGTGCTGCGGCACCAGGCGGGCGAGGTGCGTGGCGGCGCCGAGCGCGCCGCGGTCCAGCTCGGGCAGGCCGAAGGTGGCGTCGTCGCTCGCCACGATCGCGTCCGCGTTGCCCACGAGCCCGATGCCGCCGCCCAGGCAGAAGCCGTGCACCGCCGCGACGACCGGTACCTCGCACTCGTACACCGCGGAAAACGCTTCGTAGCACCCGCGGTTGGCACCTATCAGTGCGCTGTGCCCGCTGTCGCGCTGCATCTCCTTGATGTCCACGCCCGCGTTGAAACCGCGGCCCTCCGCGGCAAGGACCACACAGCGCGTCCCGGAATCCCGGCCCGCCTCGCGCACGGCGGACGCCAGGTCGTACCAACCGTGCACAGGCAGCGCGTTGACGGGTGGGAAGTCGACGGTGACGACGGCCACGCCCTTGTCCGGGCTCGAGGTGGAGACAGACATCAGAGGATCCGCTACCTTTCAACCAGGCGCTTTCAACCAAACATTTGTTAGTTGGAAAGGTAGCAGCGATGACTGACACGCGACAGGGTGTGCCACCGGTCGGGCGGCACGGCGCGGGGCAGGTGGTCGTCGTCACCGGCGGCACCCGGGGCGTCGGCGCCGGCATCGCGCGCAGCTTCCTCGCCGCCGGCGCGCATGTCGTCGTCTGCGCCCGCAGGCCGCCGGACAGCCCGGTCGAAGTGGGTGGTGCGGCGGCCGAGTTCCGCCCCCTCGATCTGCGCGACCCGGAGGCCGCGCGCACCTTCTTCGCCGATGTGGCCGCCGATCACGGCCGGTTGGACGTGCTGGTGAACAACGCGGGCGGTTCGCCCTTCGGGCTGCTCGCCGATGCGTCACCGACCCGCCAGGCCAAGATCGTCGAACTCAACCTGCTGGCACCGCTGTACGCGTCTCTCGCGGCGTACGAGGTGATGCGGGCGCAGCGTCCCGCGGGCGGCAGCATCACGATGATCGGGAGCGTGAGCGGCACGCGGCCTTCGCCCGGCACCGGCGCCTACGGAGCGGCCAAGGCGGGCCTGGAGAACCTGGCAAGCACCATGGCCGTCGAATGGGCCCCCACGGTGCGGGTGAACACCGTCGTCCTCGGCCTCGCCCGGACCGAGAGCGCCCATCTGCACTACGGCGACGAGGCCGGCATCGCGGAGGTCGCCCGCACGGTCCCGCTGGGACGGCTCGCCGACCCGTCGGACGCCGGGGACGCGTGCGTCTTCCTCGCCTCCGAGGGCGCGCGCTACATCAGCGGCGCGGCGCTGCGTCTGCACGGCGGCGGTGAGCGCCCGGCGTTCCTCGACGCGGCGTCCGCGAACAAGTAGCCATCAGCAAGTAGCCACCGGCAAGGGAAAGGGATCCCGCATGACTGCCAGGAACGGAATCTGCGAGGGCCGTGTCGTGATCGTCACGGGCGCGGGGCGCGGCCTTGGGCGGGCGCACGCACGCGCGTATGCCGCCGAGGGTGCGAAGGTCGTCGTGAACGACCTCGGCGTGGGGCCAGACGGCTCCGGGGCGTCCGGCGGGCCCGCGCACGACGTCGTCGCGGAGATCCGCGCGGCGGGCGGCGAGGCCGTCGCGCACGGCGGTGACATCGCCACGTCCGAGGGGGCGGCGTCCCTGGTCGCGGCCGCCGTCGACATGTACGGGGGCCTTGACGCCCTGGTGAACAACGCGGGGTTCCTGCGTGACCGGATGCTGGTGAACCTGGAGGAGGACGACTGGGACGCCGTCATGCGCGTCCACCTGAAGGGCCACTTCCTGCCGCTGAAGCATGCGGCGGCGTACTGGCGCGCCGAGGCGAAGGCCGGGCGTGCGCGGCACGCGTGCGTGGTCAACACCAGCTCCGGGGCGGGCCTTCTGGGCAGCGTCGGCCAGGGGAACTACAGCGCGGCCAAGGCCGGGATACTGGGCCTCACGATGGTGGCCGCCGCCGAATTCGGCTCCTACGGAGTACGGGTGAACGCGATCGCGCCGGCCGCGCGGACGCGGATGACGGAGTCGACCTTCGCCGAGACCATGGCCGCGCCCGAGGGCGGCGGCTTCGACGCGATGGCCCCGGAGAACGTGTCACCGCTCGTGGTCTGGCTCGGCTCCGAGGCGTCGGACGGTGTCACGGGGCGGGTGTTCGAGGCCGAGGCGGGGCGCATCACCGTGATGGAGGGGTGGCGGCCGGGCCCCAGCGCGGACAAGGGGGCGCGGTGGAGTCCGGCGGAGGCGGGGGAGGCGACGCTGAAGTTGCTCTCGCGGGCGGAGGTGCCTCAGCCGGTGTATGGGGCGAGGTAGATCACCGGCTCCGCCGAGTTCGTCCTCAAACGCCGGACGGGCTGATCAGTTTCAGCCCGGCCGGCGTTTGAGGCCGCAGGTACGACCGCCGGGTGCGGCTACCCGCCCGAGGCGACCCGCACCGGCTCGGTCCCTTCCGCACTGTGCCGCGCAGCCCAGTTCTCCAGCGACGTCCGGCACGCGTGATCCAGATGCCGCAGCCCCGTGAGGTCCAGCTCGATCGGCCGGTCCTGGGGCAGCGCCTCCAGCGCGTCGAGCAGCTTCGGCAGCCGCAGGAACGTGGCATTGCCGGACAGGTGCGCCCGGATCGGTCCGGCGCCCTTGTCGACGACCTCCACGTGCACATGGGACGTCTCCCACGCCGTCTTGATGACGGCGAGGGCGAGGCCGATGAGGACGCCCTCGAACATGCTCACCGAGACGATCGCCACGGCCGTCACGGCCAGCACGACCGCCTCACCACGGTGCTCACGCCACAGCTGCGCCAACTGCCGTGCGGGAACCAGCTTGCAACCCGCGTGCACGAGGACACCGGCGAGCGCGGCGACCGGGATGAGACCGAGCGCGGCGGGCAGCAGCGCGGCGAAGAGCAGCAGCCACACGCCGTGCAGGACGCGGGACGCCTTGGTCCGCGCGCCGGCCTGCACGTTGGCCGCGCTGCGGACGATGACGGCTGTCATCGGCAGCGCGCCGAGCAGCCCGCACACGGTGTTGCCCGCGCCCTGGGCCATCAGTTCCTTGTCGTACGACGTACGCGGACCGTCGTGCAGCCGGTCCACCGCGGCCGCGCTGAACAGGCTCTCCGCGGAGGCGATCAGGGCGAAGGCGAGCACGGTGCCGATGGCGCCGACTCCGGCCAGTTCGCCGAAGGCGGTGGCGTCCGGCAGCTGGACCGCCTCGACGAGCCCCTGCACCTCGACCGTGGCCACGGGCAGCGAGAAGAGCAGCGAGGCACCCGTGGCGAGCGCGACGGCGGCGAGCGGGGCCGGCACCACGCGGACCTTCGCGGGGAGCCTGCGCCACAGCACGAGGACGGCGACGGAGCCCGCGCCGAGCCCGAAGGCGGTCAGCGCGCGCCCCGAGCCGACGATGTCGGCGAGCAGCCCGGGAAGACCGGCGATCTTGCCGAGCCCGCTCGCGGGAGCTTCGAGGTCCGCCATGGCGTACAACTGCCCGGCGATCAGGACGAGTCCGATGCCGGCGAGCATGCCCTCGACGACGGCCACGGAGATGGCCCGGAAGAAGCGGCCGAGCCGCAGCGCGCCCATGGCGAGCTGCAGGATCCCGGCGGCGAACACGAGGGCGCCGAGCGCCGCGATGCCGAACTCCTGGACGGCTTCGTAGACGAGGACGGTGAGTCCGGCGGCGGGGCCGCTCACCTGGAGGCTGCTGCCGGGAAGGAGGCCGGTGACGATGCCGCCGACGATGCCGGTGATCAGGCCGAGTTCGGCGGGTACCCCGGAGGCGACGGCCACGCCGACACACAGGGGAAGTGCGACGAGGAAGACGACTACGGAGGCGGCGAAATCGTGCCGCGCGTCGCCCGGGGACCGGAAGAGAGAGCGGGCGCGATCGAGTGGAGAGGCAGGGGATTGCTGCATGTCGATGACTCCTGAGCGCCGTGGGGGGCGCATCGGTGTGACGTGGACGTGTCGGTTCCGGCGAGTGCGTGCGGTCGGTTCACGCGCGCGTGGCGCCCGGATGGGCCACGCGCGTGGACGTCGTCGTGCCGGTGAGGCCGATCAGCAGCGGAAGACCTGGAGGAGCGCCGGTAGTTCGCGACCCGCGGGTCTTGACTCGGCGTAGGCGGAGACGACCGGGCGGTACGCGCGCGTGGCGGCGTCCGGGGACGTGATGGCCCCGGTGTCGGCGCGCACGACGGAGTCGGGGGTGAGGTCGCGGCAGTTGGGGCGGCCGCGGGCCCGGAAGTGCTCGGAGGTCTCTTCGGGGTCTGTTTCGTCGCCGCAGTGCGCGTAGGGCGCGGTGGCCGCTGCCGTGCGGGACTCCGTGCCGGACGCGGGTTCGTTGATCCCGTGCGCGAAGAACTGGACGATCACCATGACCACGGCGATCAGCGCCGCGGGCAGCGCCCCTCGGCGTATCCCGGCTTCCGTCACAGTGGCAAAGTCCTCACGTTGCTGCGTAACTCGCGTCGTCTCCAAGCAACTTAACCTGCGTATGTGTCACCCGGGTGACCTGGTGGTGACATGAGGCGATAGTCACCCCTCGATCGTGCGTACGTGGCGCATTTGCGCCGGGCACGGCCCTGGGGCCGTGCCCGGCGTCGTTCAGTGGGCGTGCGGTCCGCCCGTCATCTGCGGCTTCCCGCGCGGTACGAACACGAAGGTGGTGGCCGTGCTGACCGCGGCGACGATGGCGCACACCAGGAACGCGTTCGCGAATCCGCCGCTCGTCCCGCCCTCGATGCCGGACGCGGCCACCGTGGAGACGACGGCGACGCCCACCGAGCCGCCCACTTCGTGGAAGGTGTTCACCACGCCGGACGCGACGCCCGCCTCCTCGGGGTCGATGAACCCCAGTGCGGTGGTCGTGGCCGCGACGAACACCGAGCCGAGTCCCAGTGCCGCCACGGACATGCCCGGCGCCACGACCGCCCACGTGCTGCCGTCAGGCCCGACACCGGTGAGCAGGCCGGTGCCGGCCGCCGCGAGCGCGAGCCCCACCGCCGCCGTGGCCCGCGCCCCCACCCGGCCCACGAACTGCCCGCCCAGGTGCGCGCCGACCGCCGTGGCGACGGCGACCGGAAGGAACAGCACCCCGGTCCTGAGGGCGCTGTGGCCGCGTACCTCCTGAAGAAACACGGACCCCAGGAAGAACAGCGAGATCAGCAGCGCGGTGGCGACCAGCATCAGATACGAGCCCACGACGACCGGCCGGCGCCGGAGCACCGCCAGGTCGATCAGCGGCGTGCGCTGGACGCGCTCGACGGCGACGAACACCCCGTAGAGCGCCGCCGCGACGGCCACCGGAATCAGTGTCCGGGGATGCGACCAGCCCGTGTCGCCCGCCGCGACCAGGCCGTAGATCAGCGCACCCGTACCGGCGGTGACCAGGAGCGCACCCGGCACGTCCAGACGGGCGGGCCGGGGTGCACGGGCGGGGACGACGGCGGGCAGGGCAAGCAACAGGGCAGCCCCTATGGGCACGTTGACGTAGAAGATCCACTCCCAGCCCGGGCCGTCGGTCAGGACCCCGCCGAGCAGGACGCCGAACGCCGCGCCCGCGCCGCCGATCGCCGCCCAGACTCCGAGCGCGCGATGGCGGTCGCTGCCGTGGAAGGAGGTGGTGACGATCGCGAGGGCGGCCGGGGAGAGCAGCGCGGCGCCGATGCCCTGCGCGGTGCGTCCCGCAAGGAGCGTCGTCGCGTCCGACGCGAGCCCGGTGACGAGCGAGGCGACCGTGAAGAGGGCGAGCCCGGTGAGCAGGGTGCGGCGCGCCCCGAGGACGTCGGCGAGCCGCCCGCCGAGCAGCATCAGGCCGCCGAAACACAGGGTGTACGTCGTGACGACCCAGGTCAGGGCGGTCCGGCCGAGGTCGAGGTCGGCGGCCATGCTCGGCAGCGCGACATTCACGACGGTGACGTCGAGCACCAGCATGAACTGGGCCAGACAGAGGAGTGTGAGCGCCGTCCAGGGGCGTCGGCCCATCGGCGGCAGCGGTGCCGTGTGGTGCGCGGCGGCCGGGGGCGGGTGGGGATGCGTCATGGCAAGTCCTGACCTGTAGGCGTGGCTTGACCGGGCGTCAGTCGACCGGGCGTGGCTTGACGCGACTGAACTGTACGGTCTAGTTCATGTGAACTCAACTGTTCAGTTCAGTTGGCTGATAGGGTGCGACGCATGAGAAGCGAGGGAACGTGAGAAGCGAGGGAAGAAGCACGGGTCGGGGCGAGGGGCCTTCGGGGCTGCGCGCGGAACGCAAGCGCGAGGCCATCGTCCGCGCCGCCCGCTCGCTGTTCCTCCGTGACGGGTTCGGCGTCGGCATGGACGCCATCGCCGCCGATGCGGGCGTGTCCAAGGTGACCGTCTACAACCACTTCGGCAACAAGGAAGCGCTGTTCACCGCGGTCATCGCGGGCGCGCTCGACGAACCCCTCGCCGCGTCCTCATCGGTGGCCGCCCTTGACGGCCTCACCGCGGCGGACGACCTGCGCGGGGCGTTCCTGAACGCCGCCCGGATCTGGGTCGACGCGGTCCGCGACGACCAGGAGATGAAGGCGCTGCGCCAGCTGGTCGCCAGGGAGATCCACCGCTTCCCCTCACTGGGCACGGCATGGGAGCACCACGGCCCGGAGGGGCATCACCCCGCGATCGCGGGCGCGTTGCGCGAACTGGCCGACCAGGGCCGCCTCGTCGTCCCGGACATGGAGGCCGCGGTCATCCAGCTGTACTCCCTGCTCGTCTTCCCGCACCTGGTCTTCGGCTCGTACGGCACCGACATCAGCGACGATCTGACGGAGCGCCTGATCGTCGCCGGCGTCGACATGTTCCTGGGGTGCTACGGCGCCGATTAGCGCCCGAGTTACGCCACCCGAAACCCATCCGAAACCACCCCAACGCCCCGCCTGTCTACACTCCGGCCCATGGCGCGGATCCTGCCCTTCCAGTCCCTGCGGCTTCCCACCGACGACGAGGGCGGGGGCACGCTGCGGTTCCGTACGGTGCACGGCTACCGGCGCGCGTACCGCATCGCCGGTGAGGGGCCCGCGATCCTGCTGATCCACGGCATCGGCGCGTCGTCGGTGACCTGGGCGCCGCTGATCGCACCACTGGCCCGTACGCACACGGTCATCGCCCCGGACCTGCTCGGTCACGGTGCGTCCGAGAAGCCGCGCGCCGACTACTCCGTGGCGGCGTACGCCAACGGGGTCCGTGATCTGCTCGGCGTACTCGGCATCGAGCGGGTCACGCTCGTCGGGCACTCGTTCGGCGGTGGCGTCGCGATGCAGTTCGCCTACCAGTTTCCCGAGCGGGTCGAGCGGCTCGTCCTGGTCAGTACGGGAGGCGTGGGGCCGCAGGTCAGCCCCGTGCTGCGGGGGGTCTCGCTGCCCGGCGCCGCGCTGCTCCTCTCCCTGCTCGAACTGCCCGGCGCCGATCTGCCGGTGCGGGCGGTCGTGGGGCTGCTCCGGCTCCTCGACACCGGGCTCGGGCAGGACGCGCCCGAACTGATGGGCCTGGTCGAGGCGTTGCCGGACGTCTGGGCGCGGACCGCGTTCATCCGCACGCTGCGGTCGGTCGTCGACTGGCGGGGGCAGGTGGTGACGATGCTGGATCGCTGCTACCTGGCCGAGGGGATGCCGACGCTGCTCGTGTGGGGCGACCGGGACAGCGTGCTGCCGGTCGACCACGCGTTCACCGCGCATCAGGCGATGCCGGGGAGCCGCCTGGAGATCTTCGGCGGGGCCGGGCACTTTCCCTTTCACGCCGATCCGGCGCGGTTCGTGGGGCTTGTCGAGGAGTTCGTCCGGGGGACGGCGCCGGCGGACTGGAGCGCGGAGCGGTGGCGGCAGTTGCTGCGGGCGGGGCGGCCGGGGGAGGAGGCGTTTGTGGGGGCGCTGGAGCGGAGGTATCGCGAAGCGAGTGAGCGCAGCGCGACGTAGGGGCGGGGCCCTTGGACCGCCACCGTGGCTCGGTCTCCTGGGGGCTCCGCCCTCAGACCCCCGCTCCTCAAACGCCGGAGGGGCTATTCGTCGCCCTCCTCCGCCAGCACCCGCTGTGCCACCGCGAATGCGGAATTCGCCGCAGGGACCCCGCAGTAGACCGCCGTCTGCAGCAGCACCGCCCCGATCTCATCGGGCGTCAGGCCGTTGCGGCGTGCCGCTCGTACATGCATGGCCAGTTCCTCGTAGTGGCCGTGTGCGATCAGCGCCGTCAGTGTGATCATGCTGCGTTCGCGGCGGGCCAGCGTGGGATCGGTCCAGATCTCGCCCCACGCGTAGCGGGAGATGAAGTCCTGGAAGCGCGCCGTGAAGGGCGTGGTGTTCCCCTGCGCACGGTCCACGTGCGCGTCCCCCAGGACCTCCCGGCGTACCGCCATCCCGCTCGCCGCCGCCCCGCCGAAGTACCCCCGCAGCGCGGCGACCACCGCGTCGGGGCGTTCCGCGGGGGCCAGATGTGAGGCCCCGGCCAGCTCGGTCAGGGACGCGCCCGGCACCGCGTCGGCGATCTCGCGCGCGTGGGCCGGCGGTGTCGCCGGATCCTCGCGCCCCGCGATGACCAGCGTGGGCGCGCCGACCTCCGCCAGCGCGCCCCTGAGGTCGTACGCCGCCAGCGCGTCGCAGCACGCGGCGTACGCGTCGGGGTCGGTGTTCCGGTGGTCGTCCACCAGGCCGGGCACCGTGAACCCGGGGGTGAACCAGCGCTGCGGTGCGGTCTCCGCGAGCGTGGCGAGGCCCTCGCGGCGTACGAGTTCCGCACGCTCCTCCCACGGCGCGGACCCGCCGAAGTGCGCCGACGAGCAGATCACGGCGAGGCTCTCGATCCGCTCCGGGTGGTGCACCGCGAGATGCAGACCGACGGCGCCGCCGAGCGAGACACCCGCGTACGAGAAACGGTCGATGCCGAGCGAATCGGCGAGCGCCAGGACGAGATCCGCCAGGTCGGCGACGGTGGCACCCGGGCCGATCAGGTGGGCGGGCGACTTGCCGTGGCCGGGGAGGTCCCAGCGTACGACCCGCTGAGCGGTGGAGAGTTCGGGCGCCACGGCGTCCCACAGGGCCGTGGATGTGCCCAGGGACGGGCCGAGGAGGAGAGCGGGCGCGGTCGGGGCGCCCTCGATGGTGTGATGCGGCAGCTTGGTGCTCAACGTCGCTCCAGGGCTCGGTCGGTGAGGGCGCCGGCGGAGCCGGTATACCGGGTCGGGTCGGTGAGTTCGGCGAGGTCGATGCCCGCGAGGCCGACGCCCTTGAGCTCGGCTTCCTCGGCCAGCACGTCCGCGAGGGACCTGGCCTCGTCCCGGGTGCGGCGGGCCGCCGACGTGAGGAGTTCCTTCGCGCGCGCCCGGCCGACGAGCGGCGCAAGCTCGGCCGTCAGGCGCTCGGAGACGATCAACCCGTGGGTGAGGCCGAGGTGTTCGCGCATGGTGTCCGCGTGCACCCGGAGGTTCTCGGTGAGCTCCACCGCGTCCCGGCTCGCCCCGCCGACCGTGCGCAGGAGGTCGCGGAGGGCCTCCCACTCCGCGTGCCAGGCGCCTGCGGGGCGTTCGTCTTCGGCGGCCATGGAGGCGAGGAGCGTGGCCGCGAGGGCGGGCGCGCGGCGCGCCGCCGCGGCGATCAGCGTGGAACGTACCGGGTTCGCCTTGTGGGGCATGGCGGAGGAGCCGCCTCCGGCGCCTTCGGAGACCTCGGCGATCTCCGTACGGCCGAGCGTGAGGATGTCCACCGCGGCCTTCCCCAAGGCACCCGCGGCGAAGGCGAGGGCCGATGCGAGGTCGGCGACGGGCGTGCGCAGGGTGTGCCAGGGCAGCCCGGGTTCGGCGAGCGACAACTGCCGGGCATAGGCCGAGACGAGCCCCGCGCTCCCGCCGTACGCCCCGAACGCCGCCAACGTCCCTGCCGCGCCGCCCAATTGCACCGGCAGCGAGGCACGCACCGCCGCCACCCTGTCCCGTGCGTCGAGGGTCAGCGAGCGCCAGCCCGCCGCCTTCAGGCCGAAGGTCGTCGGGACCGCGTGCTGGGTCAGCGTGCGGCCCGGCATCACCGTGTCCCGGTGTGCTGCGGCGAGGCGGGCCAGTGCCTGTTCCGCGCGGGCCAGGTCGGCGAGGATCAGGTCGAGGGTCCGGCCCGCGATCAGCATCATCGCCGTGTCCATGATGTCCTGGCTCGTCGCGCCCCGGTGCACGTACGGCGCCGCCGCTTCCGGCACCGCCGCCGTCAGGTCCGCCACCAGCGGGATCACCGGATTGCCGCCGGCACGCGCGCGGAGCGCGATGTCGCGTACGTCGAAGCGGGCGGCGTCCGCCGCGGCGCCGACCGCGGATGCCGCGTCCGCAGGGGCGAGGCCCGCCTCCGCCTGGGCGCGGGTCAGCGCCGCCTCCGCGTCCAGCATCGCCTGCAGGAACGCCACATCCGACACCGCGGCCTCGGCGGGGGAGCCCGCCCGCCCCGGGGCGAGCAGGCCGTTGTCGTACTCCGCTGAACTCACTCGAACTCCAGGAACACCGTTTCGCCCTCGCCCTGAAGGCGGATGTCGAAACGGTACGTGCGGTGCGCCTCGGGGCGCGTGATCAGCGTCGCGCGCCGCCGCGCGTCGAGCGAGCCGAGGAGGGGGTCGCCCGGCTCGTCCGTCAAGTAGGCGCGTGTGTACAGGTGGTGGAGCAGGCCGCGCGCGAAGACCGCGACCGCGATGTACGAGACACCGCCGGGCGGGAGCGTACGGATCGCCCAGTGGCCGTCCGCGTCGGTCGGCACGCGGCCGAACCCGGTGAACGCGACGCCGTCGCGGCCGATCACCTCGCCCGTGACCGGGTCGTGCCGCAGCGATCCCGGCGCTCCCGTGCGGGAGCCGTCGGGCGCGGGCTGCCAGGTCTCGATCAGGGCGTCGGGCACGGGGTCTCCCGCGCCGTCGTACACATGCCCGTGCAGGGTGATCGTGTCCGGGTGGCCGGCCGGCGCGACCTCGCCGCCCCGCGGGAAGGGCAGCGCGTAGCCGTAGAACGGGCCGACCGTCTGGGAGGGCGTCGGAGCGTACGACATCAGTGGTTGCCGCCTTCCTCGAAGAGCGTCGCGGAGGGGCCGTCGAGGACGATGTCCCAGCGGTAGCCGAGCGACCACTCGGGGGTGGAGAGATCGTGGTCGTACGTCGACACCAGGCGCTGCCGTGCCGCCTCGTCCGTCACCGACCGCAGCACCGGGTCGTAGGGGAACAGCGGATCGCCGGGGAAGTACATCTGCGTCACCAGACGCTGGGTGAACGCCGAGCCGAAGAGCGAGAAGTGGATGTGGGCCGGGCGCCACGCGTTGACGTGGTTGCGCCACGGATACGCACCCGGCTTGACGGTCGTGAAGGAGTACGACCCGTCGTCATCCGTCAGACAGCGGCCGAAGCCCGTGAAGTTCGGGTCGAGCGGCGCCGGGTGCTGGTCGAGCTGATGGGCGTATCGCCCCGACGCGTTGGCCTGCCACAGCTCGACCAACTGGCCGCGCACCGGCCGCCCTTCGCGGTCCAGGACCCGGCCGGACACCGTGATCCGCTCGCCCAGCGGCTCACCCTGGTGCCGGCGGGTCAGATCGCGGTCGAGCGCGGTGATGTCGGTGACGCCGAACGCGGGCCCGCTCAGCTCCACCGCCTCCGGGTCGCGCAGCGGGATCAGCGGCTGCTTCGGGTGGCGCAAGTGGCTGCTGCGGTACGGGGGATAGTCGCGCGGCGGGTGGTCGGCGGGCACCGCCGAGGCCTGTGCCTTGGCGACCTCCGCGTCTATCTCCCGCTGGCTCAGCCCGTCGGGCAGGGGTTCGGTGAGGGTCATGTCTCTCGGCTCCGTGAGTACGGGGTGGTGCTGGTGAGGGGCGGTGGGTCAGCGTTCGAGGACCAGCGCGAGGCCCTGGCCGACGCCGATGCAGAGGGTGGCGACGCCAACGCCTGTTCCCCTGCGGGCGAGTTGGTGAGCGACGGTGCCGGCGAGTCGTGCGCCGGACGCGCCGAGCGGATGCCCGAGCGCGATGGCGCCGCCCTGCGGGTTCAGGACGTCCGGGTCGAGGTCCGGCCACTCGGCCGCGCACCCCAACACCTGGGCCGCGAAAGCCTCGTTGAGCTCCAGCGTGCTCAGATCGCCGAAGGACCTGCCCGCCTTCGCGAGCGCCCGGTTGACGGCATCGACCGGCGCCAGACCGAAGTAGTGCGGCTCGATCGCGGAGACGCCGGACGCCGAGACGCGGGCCAGCGGCTCGCGGCCGGTCGCCTTCAGTCCCTCCTCGTCGACGAGGAGCAGCGCGGCGGCGCCGTCGTTGAGCGGCGACGCGTTGCCGGGCGTGACCGTGCCGTCCGGGGTGCGGAACGACGGCTTGAGCTTGGCCATCGCCTCCAGGGACGCATCGGGGCGCACGCACTCGTCGCGCTCGAAGAGGACGGGATCGCCCTTGCGCCGCGGGATGGCGACCGGCGCGATCTCGGCGTCGAACAGGCCGTCCTTCTGCGCCTGTGCCGCCTTGTGGTGCGAGGCGAGGGCGTACGCGTCCTGCTGTTCGCGGGTGATCTGGTGCTTGTCCGCGATGAGTTCGGCGCTCTCGCCGAGCGGCACCGTCCACTGCGGCTCCATCTTCGGGTTGACCATGCGCCAGCCGAGCGTGGTGGAGTACAGCTCGGTGTGCCCGGCGGGGAAGGGCCGGTCGCTCTTGGGCAGTACGTAGGGTGCGCGGGTCATCGACTCGACGCCGCCCGCCACGGCGACGGAGGCGTCGCCGAGTGCGATGGCGCGGGCGGCCTGGATGACGGCTTCGAGGCCGGAGGCGCAGAGCGGGTTGACGGTGACGCCGGGGACGGTCACGGGCAGCCCCGCAAGAAGCGCGGCCATCCTGCCCACGTTCCGGTTCTCCTCGCCGGCGCCGTTGGCGTTGCCGAAATAGACATCGCCGATCAGCGACGGGTCCAAGTCGGGCGTGCGGGCGAGGAGTTCGCGGATCGCGTGCGCGCCCAGGTCGTCGGGGCGGATGCCCGCGAGCGCGCCGTTGTACTTGCCGACGGGGGTGCGTACGGCGTCGACGATGTAGACGTCACGCAGGCTCATGAGGAGATCCCTTCGGGGACGTGGACCTTGGCGGCGGTCTTGGCCGTGATCTCGTCCACGGTGACGCCGGGCGCCAACTCGGCCAGTTCCAGGCCGGTTTCGGTGACGTCCAGGACGCCGAGGTCGGTGATGATCCGGTTCACGCAGGCCTTGCCGGTCAGCGGCAGCGCGCACTCCTCAAGGATCTTGGGCGAGCCGTCCTTGGCGGTGTGGGTCATCGCCACGATCACCGTCCGCGCCCCGTGCACGAGGTCCATCGCCCCGCCGATCCCGGTGATCATCTTCCCGGGGATGGCCCAGTTGGCCAGGTCCCCGCCCGCGGAGACCTGCATCGCGCCGAGCACCGCGACGTCGATGTGACCGCCGCGGATCATCCCGAAGGAGAGCGAGGAGTCGAAGTAGGAGGCGCCCGGCAGGACCGTCACGGTCTCCTTGCCCGCGTTGATCAGGTCGGGGTCGACCTGCTCCTCGGTGGGGTAGGGGCCGACGCCCAGGATGCCGTTCTCCGATTCAAGGACCACCTCCACTCCCGCGGGCAGATAGTTGGGGATCAGCGTGGGCAGGCCGATGCCCAGGTTCACGTACTGCCCGTCGCGCAGCTCGCGCGCGGCCCGCGCGGCCATCTCTTCACGCGTCCAGGCCATCAGCCGCTCACCGTCCCTCGTGCCGGCGGCGCGGAAACCGTGCGCCGTTCGATGCTCTTGTCGGCGGCCTGCTCCGGGGTGAGCGCCACCACCCGCTGCACGAAGATCCCCGGCAGATGCACGGCGTCCGGGTCGATCTCGCCCGGCTCCACCAGCTCCTCCACCTCGGCGATCGTGACCCGCCCGGCCATGGCCGCCAGTGGGTTGAAATTGCGGGTGGACCTGTTGAAGACCAGGTTCCCGTGCCGGTCGCCCTTCGCGGCCCGTACGAGGGCGAAGTCCGTGCGGATGCCGTGCTCCAGGACGTAGGAGACGCCGTCGAACTCCCGGACCTCCTTGGCGGGGGAGGCCACCGCAACCCCGCCCTGTCCGTCATAACGCCAGGGCAGTCCGCCGTCGGCGACCTGTGTGCCGACCCCGGCGGGCGTGTAGAACGCGGGGATGCCGGTGCCCCCGGCCCGCAGCCGCTCGGCGAGCGTGCCCTGCGGGATCATCTCCACCTCTAGCTCACCGCCCAGGTACTGGCGGGCGAACTCCTTGTTGGCGCCGATGTACGACCCGGTCACGCGGGCGATCCGGCCCGCCGAGAGCAGCACCGCGAGCCCGGTGTCCATGGCGCCGCAGTTGTTGGACACCACGCTCAGGCCCGAGACGCCCCGCTCGTACAGCGCCCGGATCAGCTCGTTCGGCACTCCGCTGAGGCCGAACCCGCCCACGGCGAGCGACGCGCCGTCCCGTGCGTCGGCCACCGCATCGGCGGCCGAGGCCACCACCTTGTCCATCCGTCGAGCCCCATCTCTTCCAGGCCTGCGCTCTTTCCCAGGCCTTCGATGCCCCATCCATTAATCAGGGCACTGACTATTTTTACGAGGTTCGACTTACGCTGCCACTCGTTCCCTAAGCCGTCAAGGGCGAGTATTGTTCAGTGCACCCACGGAAAACGGAGGCACTCATGGCCGCGGTGGACCTGACCACCCACCCCGGGCACCTGGCCCGGCGTCTGCAGCAGGCGCACTACCTGCTGTGGAACACGATGGTCTCCGAGGAGATCACCTCTCCGCAGTTCGCCGTCCTGAACGCGCTGGTCGCGGAGCCCGGCCTCGACCAGCGCACCGTCGGCGAGCGGGTCGGCCTCGACCGCTCCACCATCGCGGAGGTCATCAGCCGGCTCATCCGCCGCGAGCTGCTCGACAAGGTGCGCGATCCGCAGGACGGCCGCCGCTATCTGCTGCACCTCACCGACGAGGGCAAGCGCACACACCGCAAGCTGACCGTGCGGACGGCCCGGATGAACCAGGTCTTCCTCGGCCCGCTCTCCGCCGACGAACAGACGGTGTTCTTCGATCTGATCCAGCGGGTGTCGGACGCGGCGGAGGGCCTCCGCCATCCCGCGGAGCCCCTCGCCGCCGGCAAGGCCTGACGTCACGCCTTCGCGTACACCACCCAGACCTGCCCCTTCGCGAACGGCAGCGGCTCGCCGTCCGGCGTGGTGAACTCCGTGCCGTCCTCCGCGTCGGGCCGCTCCCAGCGCGCCTCGTAGGCGCGGCCGTCCCGCAGGACCTGCGCCTTGCCGGAGCCGACTGTCTCGGTGAACGGGGTGTTGTTGCCCGAGCGGTCCTGGAAGCGGGACTCGCGGACCTTCGTGTACTGCACGACGACCGTCGACGCCGCCAGGCCCTTGCCGTCGGACGTGATGGCCCGCTCCCCGTCCATGGCGATCAGCCAGCGCTCCTGCTCGGTCGACCAGGTGAAGGTGAACCGTGCCGCCGGGAAGCGGACGGTGCGCTCCTGCTCCGGGGTGCCGCCGGCCTTCGGGCGCGGGCCGAAGACGAAGCCCGTGCTCGCCAGGCCGTCGCCGTCGCCCTGCTCCAGGCCGAGGGCTTTCGGACGTACGAAGAGATTGTGCGGCGCGGCCCTGTTGCCGTCGCGGAAGTAGGCGTCGGCGGGTGCCTTGCCGGGCGTCAGGCCGCGCAGCGGTGCGTCGGAGATCAGCGGAAGCAGCTTCGACTGCGCCCCGGAGAACGCGAGCGCCGGGTCGTCGAACTGGCGAAGCAGCTCCAGGTCCGTCTCGCGCGCGCTGCGCACCGGACCGACGATCGACGGCAGCCGCTCCGGATCGCCGTAGACGGCCATCAGCCGGCTGAGCCCCGCCTCCACCTGCTCGGCGTAGACGATGTCCGCCGCGTCGAGCCCGGTCTGCGGGCGCGCCGGGCCGACGTTGTCGATCTTCACCGCGAGTACGGGGCCGCCGCCCGACCCGTCCGACGGCGTGTTCCCGTCGCCTCCGGAGTCGTCCCCGAACGTGCAGGCCGGCGCGAGGGCGATGACGGCCACTGCCGCCACCGCCGCGCGCCGAATGTGTGTCCACCGTCCCATGGCGACCACCTACCCCGTCAGGCCCTTCCTTCAGCCTACGTCCACGGGTTCAGTCTTCGGCCTGCGTCGACGGCCTCAGCCCAGATCCAGGGCGTTCGGCAGGCCGAGCCGGTAGCGGGTGCGGTCGTGGCGCTTGAGGAGCTCCACCGCCGGAACGCGGTACAGCGGAGTCACCGTGCAGCGTTCGGCATCCGACCCGACCCGCTCCAGGATGGCGTTCACCGCCTGGCGCGCCGAGGTGTTGGCGCCCTCCATCGTCGCCAGGTCGATCGGCACGGCCACGTAGTCGCCCGCCAGATAGAGATTGGGGATCTTCGTCTCGGCCGACGGACGGTTGTGGAAGGTGCCGACGGGGTGGATGAGCAGCTCGTCCTCGTTGGTCGGGTTCGGCGTCCCGAGGCCGTCGACGCCCGGGTCCAGGAACCACGAGTGCAGCTTGCCGTCGCTCAGGACCGTCTTGCCGGTGTCGTTGAGCGCGGCCTTGAGCTGCGCCCACACCTCCTTGGCGACCTCGTCGCGCGTGCACTGCTTGGCCGTCTTGCCGTACAGCATCCCCGGCTTGTCCCACTCGGAGATGTCCACGGAGAGGCACTCGACGGCGACCCCGTCGCCGTAGTCGGCGGGGAAGTCGCGGTCCGGCCAGTGGCCCGCCTGTGCGATGCCCGTGAGCGACCACGGCGAGTCGATGCAGTTGAAGTGGCCGTTGACGATGGGCGGGTGCTCCGTCAGGTAGAACTGGATGCCCGTCATCCAGTCCGTCTCCAGCTTGTCGCAGCGCGCCAACTGGGGGTCGGCGGCCTTCAGTTCGGCGCTCCACGTCTTGCGCGCGTGCTCCACCGGCATGGCCTGGACGTAGTGGTCGGCGGTGATGTCGTGACGTACGCCGTCCGGATCCTCGACGACGGTCTTGGTGATCCGGCCGCCCGCGAACCCCAGGTCGCGCACGTTCCAGCCCATGCGGAACTCGACGCCCAGCGACTTCAGATGGGTCACCCACGGGTCGATCCACGCCTCGTTGGTCGGCGCGTTCAGGATCCGGTCGGGCGGGCCGTCCGCGCCCTGGCCGAGCGCGTTGAAGACGAAGGCCTCACCGAGCGTGCCGACGGTGCGGGTGCTCGCCTCCTCGGCCTTCGTCGCCACGATGTTGCGGGTGACGCCGATGACGAGGATGCGCTGATAGTCCTTCGACATCTGCTCGGCCCGCGTGAACTCCCACCAGGGCGTCGACTCCCAGGTGTCGTCGCGGCGCTCGTCGCAGCTGGTGAGGAAGACAAGGGCGCGGTTCACGAAGTACGCGGCCTCGTGGGCCGGCAGGTTGAACGCGGTGTCGAGCAGCGCGGTCAGCGCCCGCCGGATGTCGTCGAGGGTGAGCTGCTCCGGCTCGCTGCCCGGCCAGGGGATCGGCATCCGGATGTCCTCGCGGCCGGTGCGCGCGAACGACATCTCGCGGGGCGCGGCGAGGTTGTCCCACACGCCGTTCGCGTTCCCGGGGAACGGGATGCGGCGCATCGTGTCCGGGAGGTTGTGGTAGATCCCGGGGATGAAGCGGAACCCGTGCTCGCCGGGCAGCGGCTTGCGGTTGCCCTTCGCGCTGTTCGGTACGTCCATGCTGCGGGCCTTGCCGCCGAGCGCCCGGCGCTCGTAGACCGTGACCGCGAAGCCGCGTTCTGCCAGTTCATGGGCCGCGGTCAGACCGGCGACACCGCCGCCGAGCACGGCGACCGACTGCCGCGCCTTCGGGGCCCGGTCGTCCGCCACCGCGGGCAGTGCCCCCATGCCGAGCGCGGCCACGCCACCCGCCGCGGCCGCCCCCGCGACGAACGTACGCCTCGTGCTGCCCTCGGCTCCCGAGCGCCCCATGTCCCGTCCCCCTTACCGTAGGTAACTCCCGTATCAGGCGCAGGAGCATACGGTCACCGCACCGTGACGCGGAAGCCGCACGAGGCGGCGGGCGTGAATGTTGGCGCGATTGTGCCGCCGATGGTGGTCGTGGTCCGGCCGGGGTGTTCGCGGCGGGCGGTGGTGTAACGGACGTATGGCCGCCGTACGAAAGGTGCGTTGCCGGAAACCCCGGCCGCGACAAGGGGCTTGACCCTCTCTCGGCGCCGTGGCTAGTTTCGACGCCATGCGAATATCCCGGCGGTTCAAGCAGCGGCGCGCTGTCGATCTGATGCGCGTCTCCGCCGCGCTGTGTAGCTGACGTCCGGAACGTCTTCTCGTAAGAAGCCACGCGAAATTCCAGTAATTCCTGGCTTCTCCTTCCGTGTACGTCCGCTCTCCCGGGAAAGAACTCATGCCCAGACACCCACGGGTGGCGCTCGTCGCTGCCCTGGCCGTTCCGCTGCTCCTTGCGGGATGCGCCGACAGCACATCGCCCACCACGACCGTCGACGCCGAGAAGGTCTCCGCCAAGATTCCGGCGAAAGTGGACCCGGACACCACCATCACCGTCGGATCCCCCGAGATACAGATCGCCCTGAAACTCTCCGGGCAGCTCGACAAGCTTCCCTTCAAGGTGAAGTGGGCCAATGTCAGCGGCGGCCCGCAATGCTCGGAGGCATTCCGCGCACATTCCCTCGACGTCTGCTCGGCGGCGGAAATACCCTCCATTCACGCGCACTGGACGGGGCTCGACACGAAATTGGTCGCCGCCAAATTCCGTAAGGACCCGATCGACCACCCCACGTACGAACTGGGCATCGCGCCCGGCGCCGACATCGACACGCTGAAGGATCTGCGCGGCAAGAAGATCGCCTACAGCCCCGGCCAGGCGCAGGGCGCGCTCGTCCTGCGCATCCTCGCCAAGGCGGGGCTCGGCAAGGACGACGTGGAACTCGTCGAACTGCCCAGCACCGGCGATGTCTACCCGACGGCGCTCGGCAGCGGCGAGGTCGACGCGGCGCCGCTCGGCGGAGTCAACATCAAGCGCTATCCGGCGAAGTACGGCAAGGACGGCGCGAAGACGATCCAGCACGGGCTGCGGGACGATCCGGGGCATCTGTGGGTGCCGACCGAGTCGGTGAAGGATCCGCGGAAGGCGGCGGCCATCAGGGAGTTCGTGAAGTTCTGGGCCTGCGCCGCCGCATGGGTCGACGGGCATCCCACGGAGTGGATCGAGGGCTACTACGTCAAGGACCAGGGGCTGACCCGCGAGGACGGCGAGTACCTCGTCAAGGGGGTCGGTCACCCCGACATCCCGGCGGACTGGACATCGGCGATCGCGCGGCAGCAGAAGACGGTCGACCTGCTGGCGAAGGAGACCGGGAGGAAGAGCTTCGACGCGGAGGTGCTCTTCGACCGCCGTTACGAGTCGGTGGCGGCGGACGCGATCAAGGCGGGGTCCGCATCATGAGCGCTCAGGCACCCACCCTGACCAAGGCCGTCAGGCCCGCAGCCGCTGCCCCGTTCGAGTCGCGCCGCCGTCCGCGGCGCCGGCTGGGCCCCGGCCGCCCTCTTCCGTACGGCTGGGCGCTCGGGCCGCTGCTGCTGCTCGCCCTCTGGTCGGCGGGCTCGGCCGCCGGGTTCATCGACGCCCGTAACCTCTCCGCGCCCTGGACAGTGGTGAGCACCGCCGCCGATCTGATCGCCGAGGGCCGGCTCCAGTCGAACCTCGCCACATCCGCCGAACGCGCCCTGCTCGGCCTCCTGTTCGGCACGGCGGCGGGGCTCGCGCTTGCCGTCGTCGCCGGGCTCAGCAGGCTCGGCGAGGGCATCATCGACGGCCCCGTGCAGATCAAGCGGGCGATCCCTTCCCTGGCGCTGATCCCGCTGCTGATCCTCTGGTTCGGCATCGGCGAGTCGATGAAGGTCATCACCATCGCGCTCGGCGTCTTCGTACCCGTCTACATCCACACCCACAACGGACTGCGGACGATCGACGGCCGGTACGCCGAACTCGCCGAGACCGTGGGCCTCTCGCGGGCCGGGTTCCTGCGCCACGTCGTCCTGCCGGGCGCGCTGCCGGGCTTCCTGCTCGGCATGCGGTTCGCGGTCACCGGCGCGTGGCTCGCGCTCGTCGTGGTCGAGCAGGTCAACGCCACCAGCGGCATCGGCTACATGATGGAGCTCGCCCGCACCTACGGACAGACCGACATCATCATCGTCGGCCTAGTCCTGTACGGCCTCCTCGGCCTGATCTCGGACGCACTGGTACGACTCGTGGAGCGGAGGGCGCTGTCATGGCGACGCACACTGGCGGGCTGACGGACGGGCCGACGGTCCGGATCAGCGGCCTTGTCCGCTCCTTCGGGGACCGCAAGGTACTGGACGAGCTCGAACTCTCCATCTCGGCGGGCGAGTTCGTCGCTCTCCTCGGCCGCAGCGGCTCCGGGAAGTCCACGCTGCTGCGGGCCCTCGCGGGACTCGACCACGAGGTCACCGGCAGCGGGGAGCTGTCGGCCCCCGGCGATGTCTCGGTCGTCTTCCAGGACGCGCGACTGCTGCCCTGGAAGCGGGTCCTGCCCAACGTCACCCTCGGCCTCACCGGCCCCGGAGCCCTTGACCGGGGACGCGCGGCCCTCGCCGAGGTGGGCCTCGCGGGCCGCGAGGACGCCTGGCCCGCCGACCTCTCCGGCGGCGAACAGCAGCGCGTCTCGCTGGCCCGCTCCCTGGTACGCGAGCCCCAACTCCTCCTGGCCGACGAGCCGTTCGGCGCGCTGGACGCCCTCACCCGCATCCGCATGCACGCCTTGCTCCGCCGCCTCTGCGAGGCACACCGCCCCGCCGTGCTCCTGGTCACCCATGACGTCGACGAGGCGATCGCACTGGCCGACCGGGTGCTCGTCCTGGACGAGGGCCGCATCGCGGCCGACGTGCGGGTGAAACTGCCGGCGCCACGCGTCCAGGGCAGTGCGGAGTACGTGGCGCTGCGGGGGCGGTTGCTGCGGCAGCTGGGCGTTGATGTTGCCGAAGGGGATTCGCCGCCTGCCGATGCGGATCCGGCTGAGGGCGATGAGTTGCCGGCTGGCGCGGGCCCGGCGGAAGGTGCCCCGTCGCTCGCTGATGGGGGCCCGGCTGGAGGTGATCTGCCGCGTGCCGACGCGGAGTTGAGTAGAGGCGAAGCGTGGCTCGCTGACGTGGACTCGGCTGAAGGTGCCCCGCCTCCTGCTGGCGCGGGTCTGGCCGAAGGCGCCTCCTCGCTCGTCGGCGGGGGCCCGGCTGGAGGTGATCTGCCGGGCGCCGACGCGGAGTTGAGCAGGGGCGAAACGTCGCTCGCTGACGGGGATCCGGCTGGAGGTGATCCGCCGTCCGCCGGCGCGGACCCGGCCGACCGAGACCCGGCGGCCGGCGGCGTGGCCCCCGGCGCCGATGCCCCCGCGGCCGGCGCGCGGGCCGTAGAGGTGAGTCGCGTATGAGTCGGCGGGAGCTCCATCTCAACCTTTTCGTCTATCCCGGCGGGCACCATGAAGCCGCCTGGCGGTACGACGGGTCCGAGACCGGGCGGATCCTGGACATCGGGTTCTACCAGGACCTTGCCCGGCGCGCGGAGGCTGCCGCCTTCGACGGGATCTTCTTCGCCGACGGGCCCGCCCTCGCCGACAACGTCCGGTACGCGAGCCGCTTCCGCCTCGAACCCTTCACCTGGCTCTCCGCCATCGCCGCCGTCACCGAACGCATCGGCCTCATCGCCACCGCGTCCACCACCTACACCGAGCCCTACAACCTGGCCCGGCTCTTCGCCTCGCTCGATCACCTCAGCGGGGGACGCGCCGGCTGGAACATCGTCACCACCGGCGCCCCGCAGGCCGCGCAGAACTTCGGACTCGACGCGCACCCCGTACACGCCGAACGGTACGACCGGGCACGGGAGTTCCTCGACGTCGTCACCAAGCTCTGGGACAGCTGGGAGGACGATGCGCTCGTCGCCGACCCCGGGAGCGGGCTGTTCGCCGACACCGAACGGATCCATCCGATCGAGCATGTGGGCCCGCGACTCACCGTGCGCGGGCCGCTCAACACCCCGCGCACGCCGCAGGGCCGGCCCGTCTACGTCCAGGCCGGGGCGTCGGAAGACGGTCGCGCCTTCGCGGCGCGGTACGCGGAAGCCGTGTTCACCGCGCACCAGACCCTCGGCAACGGCCAGGACTTCTACGCCGATCTGAAGAAGCGGGTGGGGCAGGCCGGTCGGGACCCGGAGAAGGTGCTCGTCCTTCCCGGAATCAGCCCGTTCATCGCCTCCACGGAGTCCGCGGCGCGGGCCCTGCACGACGAGTTCAACGAACTCACCCAGCCCGAGTACTCCCTGCAACTGCTGCACCGCATCCTCGGCGTCCGGCTGACCGCCGATCAGCTCGACGGCCCCGTACCCCGCGAGCTCATCGAGACCGGCGGCGAGCTCGGCAACGGGAGCAGGTTCCAGGTGATCCTCGACATCATCGAACGCGAACAGCCCACCGTGCGCGGTCTGTTGCACCGCCTCGCCGGGGCCCGCGGGCACCGGGTGATCGCGGGGACGCCCGAGCAGGTCGCCGACCAGATCCAGGAGTGGTTCGAGCAGGGCGCCGCCGACGGGTTCAACGTCATGCCGCCCTGGCTGCCGGGCGGATTCGACCTCTTCGCCGACCACGTCGTGCCGATCCTGCGGGCCCGCGGCCTGTTCCGTACGGAGTACACCGGCACGACCCTGCGCGATCACTACGGGCTGACCCGCCCGGACAGTCAGTACGCCAACCCCGCCCGCCTCAAGGAGAGTTCGTGAACGTGTTCAGATCCCGTGCAGCGCTGACCGCGCTCGGCGCCACCGCGCTGCTCGCCGTCGCCACCGCGGCGCCCTCCGTCGCCGCGACACCGACCAACGGCGCGACCGGCACAGGACGTGCGCCGTCCGCCGCGCTCGACTGGTACGACACGACCGCGGAGACCATCGCGACCGCCGGCGCCACGACGCAGGTCACCAACAACCGTACCTGGGCCGTCAGTTGGCTCGCCGCCGCACGGGCGACTCGCGCCGTGCCCGACGGCGTGGCGCGGGCCGACTACCAGGACGCCGCCCTCGCCTCCGCCGTCCACGACGCGCTCGTCGCCCTCGCGCCCGCCCGCACCGAGCAGCTCGACGCGTCGCTGCGGAAGACCCTGGACGCGATCCCCGACGGTGCGGCCGAGACCAAGGGCGTGGCCGCCGGATCCCGGCAGGCCGCCCTCGCCCTGAAGTCCCGCGAGGGCGACGGGCTCGACCCGAAGTCGGTCAACGCCCCCTTCACCGTGCCACCAGCCGCCCCCGGCGTCTGGCAGCCGACCCCGCCCGCGTACGCCCCCGCCACCCAGTACGGCAACCGCCTCGCCAAGCCCTTCGCGCTGCGCACCGCCGACCAGTACCGGCTGCCCGCGCCGCCCGCACTGGACTCCCGGCGGTACAAGGCGGACCTCGCCGAGGTCCGCGCGTACGGCGTCAGGGAAGGCAGCAGCCGCACCGCCCGGCAGACCGAGACCGCCAACTTCTGGCTCGGCTCGTCGCTGACCCTCTACACCGCGCCCCTGCGCGTCGCCGTCGACCGGGCCCCGCGCTCGCCCGCCGACCGGGCCCGTCTCGTCGCGCTCTTCCACATCGCGTCCGTCGACACCCAGATCGCCACGTCCGACAGCAAGTACGCCCACCAGCGCTGGCGCCCCGTCACCGCGATCCGCACCGGTGACATCGAGCAGGACGCGGGCTGGACCCCGCTGCACGACACCCCCGCCCACCCCGACTACCCGAGCGGACACAACACGTACTCGGGTGCGGCCGAAGGCGTCCTGAACGCCCTCGCGGGCCCGCACACCGCGCCGTACGAGCTGACCAGCCCCACCGCGCCGGGCGTGACCCGCACCTACACCGACTGGCACCGGCTCTCCGCCGAGAACGTGGAGGCCCGCATCTACTCCGGCATCCACACCCGGTCCGCCGACGAGGCGGGGATCCGCCTCGGCAAGCAGGTCGCGGCCGAGACACTCCGCCACGCCGACACCCTGCTGCGCCCGGCTAGCTGACCCCGCGGGGACCGGCTACCGCAGCACATCCGCCAGGTCGTACCGGACCGGCTCCTCCAGCTGGGTGAACGTACAGCTGTCAGGGGTCCGGTCCGGCCGCCAGGTGCGGAACCGCGCCGTGTGCCGGAAGCGCTGCCCGCCCTCCATGTGGTCGTACGCCACCTCGCAGACGCGATCGGGGCGCAGCGGCACCCAGGAGAGATCCTTCTTGCCCGACCAGCGGCTGGGGGCGCCCGGCATCCGCGATGTCTCGTGCGCGGACTCCTCCGCCCAGGCCGCCCAGGGGTGCCCTTCGGCGGACTCCATCCGCAGCGGCTCCAGCTCCTCCACCAGGTCCGCGCGCCGCTGCATGGAGAACGCGGCGCAGACACCGACGTGCTGCAGGGTGCCCCCGTCGTCGTACAGACCCAGCAGGAGCGAACCGACGATGGGGCCGCTCTTGTGGAAGCGGTAGCCGGCGACGACGCAGTCCGCCGTGCGCTCGTGCTTGATCTTGAACATGAGGCGTTCGTTCTGCCGGTAGCGCAGGTCGAGCGGCTTGGCGATGACCCCGTCGAGGCCCGCACCCTCGTACCGCTCGAACCACTCCCGCGCCAACTCCGGGTCCGTGGTGGCGGGCGCGAGATGGACGGGGGCGGTGACCCCGTCGAGGGCCTCGGTCAGGCGTGCGCGCCGGTCGGTGAGGGGCGTGTCGAGCAGCGCCTCGTCGTCCAGGGCGAGCAGATCGAAGGCCACGAACGAGGCAGGGGTCCGCTCGGCGAGCGTCCGCACGCGCGATGCGGCGGGGTGGATGCGCTCGGTGAGGGCATCGAAATCGAGCCGTCCGTCGCGCGCGATGACGACCTCGCCGTCAAGCACGCACCGCTCCGGGATCCGCTCCCGCAGGGCCTCGACCAGCTCGGGAAAGTACCGGGTGAGGGGCTTGCCCGTCCGGCTGCCGATCTCCAGATCGCCGCCGTCACGAAAGACGATCGCCCGGAACCCGTCCCACTTGGCCTCGTACTGCATGCCCGGCGGGATCCTCGCCACGGGCTTGGCGAGCATGGGCTTGACGGGGGGCATCACCGGCAGATCCATGGCTCAAATCTAGGTGGCGTCCACACAGTCCGCCTGTTCAGCCAGCGTCCACAAACACCAGGTCAGCCGTGCTGCGGCCACCGTCTCACGCCAGATCTGTGAGATATGTGTGAGACGGAAGGCGGCTTACACACCGCCAGCTCAGCCCTCACGTCGCTGCTTGGCGAGGAAGTCCTTCAGGTTTTGAGACTGGATGAGTTCGACGCCATTCTCGAGGGTCGGAGTGCCGAGCTCCACGACATGAACCAGGTAGGCCTTGAGGCTCGCCGCCATGTCGGCCGACATTTGATCGTCAGGCCCCAGGCGTTTGGCCTCGTCCCTTTCGTTGCCGTGGAGGCTTAGCCACCAGCGGTTGATCCGGGTGGCCTGCTCACGGGAAACGTCGGAGTCGTTCATGCCTTCATGGGAACCCCGCGCATCCTGCCGTGCGACCGCATGGGCGATCACCGCCGCTGCGACAGGCTGCGCCATCAGTTGCTGCCGTACTGCCAAGTGCTGCCGGTGCCGCGGTACTCCGAGACGGGGATCGGCGCGACACCCTCGCGCATGCGGCTCCGGTACAGCTGGTCGTGCAGGTGGTCGACTTCGTGGGCAATGAGGCGGGCGATGCCGCGCTCGAAGATGGTGATCCGTTCGGTGCCGTCGATGTCCTGGTGCTCGACGCTGATGGCGAGCGGGCGGGGGACCTTGCCGCGGACGTCGAAGAAGCTGAGGCAGCCTTCGTATTGCTCGTCGGTCTCGGGGGACTCCTCGACTATGCGGGGGTTGAACAGGGTGATGGATTCACCGTCTGGGGTGCGGACGATCGCGGCGGCCCGGTCGATGCCGATCTGCGGGGCGGCCATCCCCATCCCCTTGCCGAACACCTGGACTGCCGCGGCGCGTTCGCATGCGGAGACGAGCTCGGCGACGACGCGGCGCACATCCTCGGCTTCGTCGGGCAGGCTGAACGGGCGTGCAGTCTTGGTCAGGATGGGGTCGCCCTCCTGCACGACGCCGACGGCACGCATCCTCTCGCTAGCGGTGGGGGTGGTCTCCATGGCGTGCGGGTTCTCCTCGAGGTCGGGGCCTGAGCGGAACTTCCACTCGAGCCGATAGCGGGCGTGCAGCGGCGGGTCGTCCGTCGCCCACGAGTAGACCCGCCGGCCGTCATCTTCGGTACGGCGTATGGCAGTACGGAACGGAAGGGGAGCGCCTCCGCGGTCATGCTGGTTTCCGTGCCCCACACCACAGGGTCGAGCTCGGCGGGGAAGTCGAGGCGGACGCTCATACGCTGCGTCGGCAAGCGCACCGCCCGCTGGAACCAGGACCCCCACTTGTCGTCGCCGACGGTGTAGCTGTACTCCGGCCACGCCGACTCGCCGGGGTAGAGCGAGTACTGGCCGTGGGTGTTCTCGAAGAGCAGCCAGAGCTCCTTGAACGCGTCCCGGTCGTGCTTGACGCGCCACGTCAGCGGCTCGCCGTCGATGGACGCGCTTCAGTCCGATCTCATCCCACGTCAGCGGGTGGTCCCGGTAGTGCTGGTTGGAACGCTCCGGGTTGCCGGGGTACCGGTCGACGGAGATGCGGATGAGATAGCGGGTCACAGGGGCGGGGCTGTCGTTGTAGAGGCTGTGGCGCTGCGTGGCCTGGTAGGTGCTGCCGTCGTAGAACAGCCTCGTGGCCTCGTGCTCGACGAGCAGGTTGGTCGCGTGCGCGTCGCCTGCGGAGCTCTCCGGATTCCCGGCGTGTGCGACGGGGGTTCGGGACTCGAGGCCACGGGGAGGCGGTCACGCAGGAAACGGGAAACGGGTACTTCCGCTTCCCCTCCGGCGCCTCCCTCCCTCACGGGCTGGGGCGCGAATGCGCACTGTCGCGGACGGTTCGCCGCGGCCAGGATGAGCCACGGCATACGACTACGGAGGGGGCATTCATGGACGACATCGCAGTGCCGTACCGGCAGTTCGAGCAGCTGCTGACCGGCTTCGTCTGCTACGAAGGCATCGATCTCGGCAGGTTCTACAAAGACGGCAAGGTTGCTCACCCCGGCGACCCGTTCGGCGAGGTCTTCGCCTGGCTGTGGGACACACGACGGGACACGGCCGTGTCCCTGTTCGCGGATCTGCTCGCTGAGGCGCGGCGTAACGGCCCGGAGGGCATGGAAGTCACACTCGACGCTCTGATCAGCGGCCTGCGTTTCGCTCTGCACCGGACCCGGATATCGGAGGCGAACGAGTACGACGAGGTCGAGCGGGTGCTGCGCACCAAGGTCCCCGGGTACTTTGGCGGACGCACCGACATCTGACGGCCATCGAAGGCCTCCGCCCCTCACCGGGCGGAGGCTCTTCTGTGTTTCAGAGCCGTAGGTTCATCGCGTCGTACAGCGGCGAGTCTGCGAACGGCAGCACTTCAGCGAACCACTCGTACCCCCAGCCCTCGTACAGGCCACGCACCTTGGGGTGCTCCCGCTCGACGAGGAGCGTCGCCCGCTCCTCAGGCCGGCCGCGGAGCAGCTCGTCGTGGATCGCCTTCGCCGCCCCGGTGCCGCGTACTTTGTCGACGATCATGAGCTCGGACAAGGCGAACGTGCGGGCGCCGTCCTCGACGGTCGCGCCGTCCGGGACCGTGGTGCGCAGTCCGTTCCACCACCTAGTGCCCGCCTGCAGGGTGCAGCCGTAGGCGTAGCCGACTGGAGTCTCGTCGAGATAGCCGACGACCGCGGCGAAGCCGGGCACTTCGGTGTTCCAGCCGAGCCGCTCGTCGAACCGTTCGACCGTGTGGAACTCCTCGCCGAGCCGGTCGGCGTAGATCTCCGCGTACACGTCGAGGAGTTCGGGCCGGATCTCGCCGAGCCCTGCCGAGTCCCGTCGTTCCATCCGCATGCCGTCCACGCTCACGCTCCCGCTCGTCGCGTCTGCTCGAGGAAGTCCGCCGCCGCGGGCACGTGGGCGTGGCGGCGCATCTGCTGGCTTAGCCCGTCGATCTTGCCCTGTACCCGCTCGCTCTGCACACGCTCGCCTATCGCCAAAGCGCGGCGCGCCTCGACGGCGGCCTGCTCGACTTCCCCGCTGTCGAGTAGGGCCTGTGCGCTCTGCACGGTGTAGTAGACCCGGTTGCGCTCGAAGCGCGGCTCGAGCATGTCCAGCGCGGAGGCGGTGAGTTCCTGTGCCTGCCCGTACCGGCCGAGGGCCTGGTGCGCGGCCCCGGCTAGCCCGGTGAGCTCCGCGGGGGTGAGGAATGACAGCCAGACTGCAGGCTCGCCGTTCGCGCGGTCGTAGGCGCTCTCAGCCCGCGCAAGGGACCGCTCGGCGCGGGTGCGCTCGCCGACGCGGGCATGGCCGACGGCTTGGCGGCAGTGCAGCAGCGACATGAGCCACGGATCCTGTTTTGCCTGCCGCGTCTCGACCGCGGCCCGGCCGATCCGCAGAGCCTCCTGGTCGCGGTCCAACAGCCGTGCCTGCATGGCGAGGTTCGACCAGACGCGGGCCTGCAGCATTCCGTCCCCGGCGAGCATGCCCGCCTGCAATGCCTCGCTGTACAAGCTCGTCGCGTCCTCCTGCAGTCCAGCGTCGTAGGCGAACCAGCCGGCCGACGCCGCCAGGTCGCCGCTCGCCGCGTAAAGGGCGCGCTCGACGCGGGAGCCGTAGGTGCAGTGGTTGAGCGCGTAGTGGACGGCGCGCAGTGCCTCCTCGGAGACCGCGTGCAGTGCGCCCCCGCCAAGCGCATGGTCGTGGTTGTACAGAGCGGGGGCGATCGCCCGGATCCGCTCGACGTCCGCTGTACCGAGGCGACCAGCGGAGGGGATGGCATCCAGGCCAAGGGCAGCCGCCAGGCCGACCGCGATGAACTCCCGGCGTCTCACGGGGCGTTCCTCCTGCACGGGCGCCGACCGCCGGGGCGGGGCCGGTACGCGTGAGGACTTGCGCGGGATGAACCCCAGAGCCTCCGGGCTGCGGCCGAAGATCTCTTGCAGGGGGAGAAGGTAGCGGGACCACGGCCATTGCACGTCGCCCGCGATCCAGCGGCGTACATGGCGGTCGGCGCACTGGGTGGGCTTGCCGAACACGTCTTGCGCGGCCTGGTTCACCTCGTCGGCCAGCTGCTGATGGGTGAAACCGAACTCCACAAGCAGGGCATCGAGCTTGGTGTTCCGCTGCTTGGCCATGACCGTCCCCCACCTTGCGCCCGCGTCTCTCGACGGTAGACCTACCGTCGTCCGCCGCTGGGTAAAACTGTCCGGTCGGCTGCGAGTAACTGCCCCGGATCCGTCCTGATGGGGAACAGGACACTTCGGAGAACCTCGACGTCATGAGCAGAGACGCCAGTTCTCAGGCGAACGGCACTATCCCGACCGGCAGCACCATCGAGGTGCCGCCCGTCGAGGGCCTGTCCGTGGCGCAGACGTGCGGCCGGGCCTGCGTGTGGTGCGCCGTCGTCCTCACCACGGAGAACGCCGTCGAGCTCGGCACACGCTCCGAGCGACGGTTCGACACCGACTTCGTCTGGTTCCCCCGCGGCTGCCGCCTCTGCGCCGAGCCACACGCCTACGGCGCACTCCTCGACCACATCCAGAGCTGCGAGCAGTGCAACGACGAGACCGGCCGATGCGCAGAGGGCAAGGCGCTACGCCAGGCCCTGAAGGAGGTGCGGCGATGAGCGGAGGGTTCTGCTGGCGCTGCGACCAGCCGATCAAGCCGGGGCAGCCAGTCGAGACCTACGCGAAGGTCTCCATCTCGGCGGGCGGCAGGATCGTCACCATGCACACGAAGTGCCCGAAGCGGCCGGCCTACGTCCGCCGCACGCCCCGGTAAGCCGCCGGCCGTGGCCCCGTAGGACAGCCCACGGCATGGGAAGGAGCGGCTCGCCCAGTAGGAACTCATGGGGGCGGGCCGCTCATCATCTGCCACCGAGCAGAGGCGAAGACCATGACCAGCCCGGAACACCGCCCCCTGCTGGACGAGCCAGAGGCCCCGGACCTGACTCTCGTGTCGTGTCCGCCGTGCCTGCAGCAGATCCTGAGCGGCCGAACCTGTGGGCCGAACACCTGCAGCATGACGTCCACCCTCGCCATCGACGGCGGGCGCCTCATCATGGGCACCGTGGAGGATTGCCCCTGCCACTGCCTCGTGCGCGGGGTGGAGAGCGAAGCGCTGCAGGTGGCCCGCGCAAAGGCCCGTCGCGCTGGCGGTCACGGCTTCGACGACCCCGCCCGCCCCGTACCCCGTAGCTCCAGGAGCGGGCGGCACCAGCCCCGGCCGGGCATGTCCACCGGCCGGGGCTCCTCCATTTCAGGCACTGACCAGGTCACAATGCGGCACATGGATGTGTGGCTACCAGCGATCTTTGGACTGATCGGTGCGGGCATCGGCTCCGGGGCTGCGATGTGGGGCGTCCGCAAGACGGCTGCCGTCGCGCTCGAACAGGCCCAGCGCATGGAGCGGCACGGCAACAGGCAGTGGGTGCGCGATAGACGGCGCGAGGCCTATTCGACTCTCCTGGACGTCGTCGACAGGACGATCGAAGCCGAGTACAGACTTGGGGCCATGCGCGAGGACGTCGAGACACCTCCCCAGGAATTGCTGGACCCGGTCATCGCACTGGTTAGCGAAATCGCTTCGGCGAAGGCGAGGGTTGATCTTGCTGGCCCGCGTTCGGTACGTGAGGCAGCCGATGAGCTGGACGCGGCTACAAGCGAAGCGATCTCAGCTTGGGCTGCCGAAGGGCCGCTGACCACAGAGCGCATTCAGCGCGCCCACGCTGCCATCAATCGCCAAGGGGTTGCATACTCGGCCTTCCGCAACGCAGCGTCAGTCGAGCTCGGCTTTGAGGATGAATCAGTGGCCACCTAGGTCGATTCCCGTATCAGCTACAGAGCGCAACCGGAGATTAGAAGCGTCACAAACGAACTATGGGGTTACCGATCTCGGGTTGTCAGAGCTTCGTCACGGCGTGGAGTACATCCAGTCGCAGCAGCTGAAGGCTTTCCTAGCCGAGAAGAGTGGCAGCTAGTCGGGGGCGATGTCCTGTGCGCGCAGCGCATGGTCACCGAGGCTTCCCGCGGGAAGCCCGCCTCGAGCCACTGGTGCCCGTTCAAGCAGTGCATGCGGGATGGGTCTTGGTCGAAGAGGTAGCTGTCGTACTCGGCGGGCAGACCCATCGTCGCCCCGAACGACGGGTACGCCACGGCCGCGCCTGACTGGCCGCAGGCGCCTTCGGGTAGGTGGTCCAGCCGATGAGCCGAGGACGGTCCAGCGCGGCACTCAGCGGCGCCATGAGGGTCAGAAAGTTGAGGTCGACGGCGAGCGCGTTGCGCAGCATCGTGGCTTTGAGGAGCCGGGGGAGACGGGCTGCCGCTCGCGGAGAGGGCCGCAGCGTGACCTGGCTTGTTGCCTGGCCACCCACCCAGCCACCCACCCAGGCGGTACGATCCGACTGTCAACCGTGAACTCATCTGGATTCAGATCTGCGAACTCAGACGAGAAACCGGCGAGAGCAGGAGGCCGTGATGAGCAGCGAGCCGTGGACCATCGAGTCCATCCGTGACGCCCTCGGCAACCCTGCCCTCGCCCAACGCTTCCTCAGCGAGATCAACAAGGCGCCCGCGCACGAACTCCTCGGCGTCTTCGCCAAGTGGGAGCGCATCGCCAAGGACACCCTCGCCGCCGTCGAACGCGGCCGCGAGCTCGCCGCCTACGATGCCTGCGGTGAGCAGCCTCCCGGTGAGTGGATCGACGCCACCGACCGCGTCCTCGCCGAAGCCGAACAGGCACGCGCCCGCGGCGCGGCCTGACATCCCAGAACCCGCACACGCAGCGTCGCGAATTGGCTACGCTGCATGCACGGAGACCGACCCGATCACTGCGGCACTCAAGGGACACGTATGTCCGTGATCGATTAGAAGGGTCGGCTCATGTACCGACTGAAGTACGACCCAGGGGTCGAAGCAGTCCACGACGCGCTCCCCCCAGAGGCCAGCGAGCAACTCAGCATCACGCTCGCCGCCGCCTGCCACGACCCCCTCGGCGCCACACAGCCCTACGGTGACGTCGAAGACGACGTCATGCGCATGGCCGTCACCGAGCACGTCTTCGCCGTTCTGCTCCTCGGTCACACGCTGAATACCGTGACCGTCTTACAGATCAACTACCTCGGCTAGCGCCCGGCCTCGACGCGCACCCCAGAGCCCCAAGGATCATCCTGGAAGAGCGGGTCCAGGAGGTCGCCATGGGCGCAGAGGCATGGCAAGCGTGGATAGCCGGGGCGGCCGTGGTGCTGGCCGGTATAGGTCTCTTCATTGGACTCCGCTCCGCGGCGCGAGCCCGTCTGCGTGAGCTCGAGAACGTCTACTTCGAGCGCTACTGGAAGATCATCGACCAGCTCGATCACGCAGCCCTGACAGCGCAGCAACCCAGAAGCTCACGCCGACGCATCCGCTGTTGCGTCCACGGCGACCCCGCCCCAGACGCCGTCTCCGCCGACCCAGCAATCCGCAGAACCTGCGTGCTCTATCTCCGCCTCTGCGAAGACGAACTCCGTCTCCGCGAATCGGGGCTCGTCAGCGCAGACACGTGGTGCGCTTGGAAGAAGGGCATGGCCTACCAGCTCCGGGTATGGCCGGTGCGCGGTGAGTGGAAAGCCGTCCGTGGAACACAAGGCGGATCCGCCGGAAGCAAGAGCAGGCAGTACAGGCTGCTGAGACAGTGCGAGCCCATCTTCGATGGCGACGAGATGAAAGATCCCATCTCATTCGATCGGTGGCGGGACCGCACCTACTGTCGGTGGCGAGGGGCCACTCGGTCCAAGAAGGCAGAGGAACGGCGTCGGCAGCGGCGCAGCGTCCGGAAGTAGCGCGAGCCGCCGGGTGGTAGTGCGCTCCGGCACGTGCGCCAGGTATGTGCCACCCGATGGCCGGTTTGCCCGCTTGTCGCCAATTCAACCGGGCCCCACTCTGACCAGGTCAGCTGACGACCACAGGGGGCCCATGGCGATCTTCGGCAACGACAACGCAGACCTGCTACGGCAGGCAATCGGCCAGCTCGGACAGATCGGCGCCGACCTCGCCGCCCTCAAACAGCAAGTTTCCGACCAGCAGCTCGCCATCGACCAGATCCGGCAGGACACCACCGCCGCCCTCAACAGCGGCCTCACCGAGAACCGGGCCGTAATCCGCGACGGCCTCGCCCGCACCCACGACACGATCGGTGACCCACTCACCCGCATCAGCACCGAACTCGTCGCCATCCGCGGCGGCATCAGCCAGCTCGACAGCCAAGCCAAAAGCGCGGCAGCAGCTCAACCAGTCTCGCTGGAACACGAACCTGACACCGAGTCGACGCCCGCCCAAGACCGGAAGCCCGAAGCGGCGCCACCAGCAGAAGCGGGCACGGCAGACGAAGCCATCCTCCGTGCCGCAGCCGGCATCTCCGCAGCCACCCTCCAAGCCCACCGCGACACCTGGGAATTCCTCGTCAAACACGCCGGACCCGACCAGCACTTCCACGTCCCCGGCGCCGTCACCATCCAGAACGGCGCCGTCACCGCAGCCGTATCAGGACCGAGCCTCGTAGCCGCCATCACCAGCCTCGACGAAGTCAGCCGAACCGGAGACACGCCCGGCACCCGCGCCATCGCCGCACACCTCCACAAACGGCTCACCGACACCGTCCGGGCCATCGTCGAAAACCCGCACCAAGGCCAAGGTGCCGAACCCGTCACCGTCGTCATCGACGACAGGGCCGCCGCCGAAAGCGGCAGTGGCGGGTACGAAGCAACTGATCGCGACTAGGACACGACAGCGCCCCCGCTCGGAGATCGGGCGGGGGTCTTCGTGCGTGCGTGATCAGTGCGGCAGCGCTTCATCCAGGTACGCCTGAACCGGCCCGAACAGGCCCCCCGGCACCAGCTGCGGAATCCCGTCGAGACGCACCCAGGCGACCTCCGCCACCTCCCGCGGAGACGCCGCACGAGCCTCACCTGACAGCCACCGACACGCCACGTACACGACCCGCCGCCCCGACGTCGGATGCAGCCGCTCACCGATCACCGACAGCGGCTCTGCGACGACACCCGCCTCCTCCAACGCCTCCCGGGCAGCCGCCTGTTCGGACGCCTCGTCCGGCTCCACTTTTCCAGCAGGGAACTGCCAGAGCAGCGAAACCTCAGCGACACGGCGTCGGATCAGCAGCACGCGGCCGTCATGCACGATCACTGCGGCGGCGATCGTCGGCTCCACGCGTAACCTCAACTCTCCCTCCGAGAAGCGCCGTTCACGATATGCTGCTGCCCACACGCGGTCATCATGCCGCCATGAGCGACAGCGACAACGGCGTGAAGAAGATCCCCGCCAAAATCTGGATATGGGGCGGACTCGGCACCGCCGCCCTCATCGCAGCCATCATCTGGGCCCCTTGGTACTTCGAAGGCCAGCACGTCCGAGATGGCAGCCTCGCGTCCTCCGCCGGGATCATCATCACTGGGCTCCGCACCGCCTTCATCGCCGTCATCGCCGGCGCCATCGGAGGGCTCGGCCTCTGGTACACGCACCGCAACCACAAGCTCGCTCGAGAGCAATTCGAGGAAAACCAGGTGCAGTTCGCCCGCCAATATCACCAGGCGCAGCAAGAGTACGAGCTGGCACATCAGCAGTTCCTTCTGGTGCAGAACCAGTTCAAGCACACAGAGAAGCAGTTCGAGTACGAACAGGAGAAGGACCGGGCGTCGGCAGAGCAAACGAACCGAACGACGACCACCGACGACTACGTGACATCCATCAAGCTGCTGGGAAGCCAGAACCTCCCAGAACGGCTCGGTGCCATCTACGGCCTCCAACGCATCGCGAGAGACTCACCTGAGGACCGAGACAGGATCAGGCAGGTGCTTACAGCCTTCTTCAATCATCGGGTTTCTGAGCAAGCTGACGCTGCCCGCAGCGGAGCCAGGTACACAGCCGAGGACATGGACGCGGCCCGCCGCGTGGCCCACGAGCTCGGCGAGGGCGGCACGCCAACGGGTGGATAGCTGGCGCCGACCGACAACCCGGCGCACAGCTTCAGGTGGGCGCCCCACCCGGAACGGCAGGGCGTCAGTGGCCTACACCAGCGGGTCGGCGTGCAGGAGCGCCTCGAGCTGGACGTTGACGGCCTCGGCGAGCGCGTCCGCCAGGTCGACGGGTACGGGGACGTGGCCCTGTTCTGTGCGATAGATCGTCCACTGGGACTTGCCGACGGCTGCGGCGAGTTCGGGGACGGTGAGGCCCGCGGAGCGGCGGGCGGAACGCAGGGCGGGACCACTGAAGGAGCGCGGCACGGGGCATCCCAGGGCGTGGGCAGCGAGCGGGAGTCGAGGTCTCCGTCCGGTCTCGCATCACGCTGCGGCTACGGCATCACGTTGCTTCGCCCACCGACGCCGCTCACCTTCGTCCCCGCGGAGCATCACGCTCGAGTCCGCCTCCCGGCGGGCTGGGACCTTGGCTGTACGGCTAACGCATCCTCGGTGGCAGGATACGCCAACTACCTCAGCTTGAACATGGGTTCAAAGGTGCACCTTGGGTTACGCCTTTGAATCCTTACGCTAGGTGATGGTCATGGAGATAAGACAACGGCGCACCCCGCCAGATGAGTTCGGGCCCATGCTGCGCTGCGCCCGCGAACGAGCAGGGATCGGGCAGCGGGAAGCGGCTCGGCTGGTCGGTGTGAGTCAGGGGTACCTGTGGCTGCTCGAGGCCGGTCGGCGGGTCCCGTCGGTGGCCGTCGCTGAGGTGCTCGCCACGACGCTCGCTCTCACGACCTAGGAGTGCGGGCAGCTTCGTGCGGCGGCTGTCGAGGACGCCGGGCGCAGCGGCTCAACCCGCGGTGCGGCGTAACGAAATGCGTAACGGAAAGGGTCCAACTGGACCGGACACTTCGTCGTTGCAGCTGTCAGCGCTTCCAGCGCTCGAGGGCGACTTCTTGCTTGGTCAGGAACCCCTCCATCGCTCGCGACAGTGGCCCCTGCACGAGGAAGTCGTCGCCATAGGCGGCCTCGAGGTCGTTCCACGCGTAGTCCATGAGGCGCTGGCCGCGCTCGAAGGGGTGCAGCCAGATCCAGTCCAGCACTCGCTGCCCCTTCACGACCGACAGGCCCGCAGCGCCAGCCGCGATCGGGAAGGTGGCCAAGCTCGCGTTCTGAGCGTCGAACAGGACGACCTCGGCCTCGTTGAGCCGGCCGTAGAAGTCGACGCGCTCGGCAGAGAACGGGGGGAAGTCGAAGCGCAGTTCGCGGCGGAAGCACTTCCCGAACGCCTCGACGATCCGGCGCAACTTCATGTCGTCCGTCGCTCGGATCATGGTGTGCCCGTAGTTCGGCTTGTCGACGTGCAGCAGCGGATACATCTTGATCGTCGTTCGCTCCTGCGCCCCGTCCTTGCCGGGCCAGAAGCTGTCCCGTTCGGTGCGGCGCTCGGCCAGGACCGCCCGGCGGTCCTCGGGGGACAACTCATCGAGAGGCATGGGGCTTCTCCCTACTCCTGGTCGTCGTGTTCGGCCAACCGCTCGGCGATGCGGGCGGCGATGCCGTAGCCGGGGCTGCTGTCGAGGCGCCCCTGCTTCTGGTCGTACAGCTGGGTCGTGCGCGGGTCCTTGTGGTCGGCGAAGTCCTGCACGTCATGCAGCTTTGCGCCGGGCGCGGCGAGCGCGTGTGTCACCGCGTCGTGCTTGAGAACGTGAGGGTGGAAGGCGGCCGCGTTCTTGATTCCTGCCTTGTCGGCGAGCCGACGGACCAGCGTCCACACGTACTTGGGGTCGAGCGGCCGCCCGGTGCTGGTCTGGAACAGAGGGCCCTCGGTGCGGCCGTCGAGGTATAGGTCGATGGCGTGCCCGGCAGCGGGCGGGACGGCCTTGCGTTTGCGTCGGCCGCCCTTGAGGCGGACGTCCAGCGTGCGGTGCCCCTTGTCGTACCCGAGGTCTTCCACGCGGGCGCTCAGCGCGGAGTCGAGGCGCAGGGCCATCGAGTACATGGTGAGGAGTAGGGCGTAGGCGCGCGGCGAGTCGTCGCGCGCCGCGGCGAGCAGTAGCGCCGACTCCACCTCGGTGGAGCCGCGGGTCGTCGAGTCTGCCTGCTCGAGGTCGGGACGGTTCACCAGCTCGAACGGGTCGGAGCCCTCGCGGCGGGCGCGCACCGCATACGCGTGGAAGGACGAGCAGGCTGACAACAAGTTCGCGCGGGCGCTGTCGGACCGGGGCGGACCGACAGGCTCCTTCTGCCCGCGCTTGCCGCCCTTGACGGATTTCATGGTCGGCGCGGTCTCGAGGTAGCGGGAGAACGCCTCGGCGAGCGGGAAGTCCGCCTCGAGCGGGTGGCCGGCCCTGCGCCGCGCGTACTGCTCCCAGACGCGGAACTGGCGGATGTAGGTGCTGCGAGTGTTGGGAGTCTTCTGCCGGGCGATCCAGGCGCCGGCGAGCGCGGGCAGCGGGTCACCCTGCGGGTAGTGCGCGGCGAGCTCGCTGGCGAAGTCGAGAGCTTCCTTGGGCCAGTCGTCGGCCGCGCTGCGGACCGGGGTGTCGAGAACAGCGTCGGGGCGGATGGCTATCTCGCTCATGGTCAACTCCCGGTGAAGAGCGGTGCATTGAGCCCCGCCATTCATGAGTACCACATAACAGTGATTATGTGGTGGCGAGTTGACCGCCTAGTGGGAAGCCGCGGGGTGCTCTCAGACGTCGTTGTCAGCGGTGTGGCGTAGCGTTGAGCCGTCAACTATTCGTGCCGCATGGCTGCTTGCGCGGATGCACCGATGCCCCGCCCGATGGACAGCGCCAAGGGCGGGGCGTCGTATTGCCTGGTGTGCCACATCTGTGCCAGCACGGCTATCAATCCGCAGGTCAGAGGCGGGCAACCGCACCCCCCATATGCGATTAGAGGGTCACCTCAGGGCGGTGCCGTCATCTGTTCCGTGGAGCTCGAGCATCCGTGGCTCGGTCGCCGCCCGCACCTCTGAGGCCAGAGAGGACCACCAGGTACGAGCTGCGTCGAGCATCTCGGCCGCGAACATGTCGACCATGAGATCCAGACCGTCACTGGTCGGGTTCCGGTGGTTGCTGTTGCCCTTCTCTCCAGGGACGTAGAAGTGGAATTTCTCGAGCGCTTCCCTCGTGCTCTGGCCTTAGGGTCAGACGGCGGGCGGTGGCCCGTCATCCTCCGTCGGCTGCCAGCCGGCGCGGGTGCGCAGCCGGTCCTGGTGCTGCTCGGCCGCGCTGCGCGTCGACAGCTCGATGACATCCGGCTCAGGCTGCCCTAGGGCGCATGCGGCGAGGCGCTCCGCGGCCGTCGTCTTCCTGGTCTTCTTCTCAGGCATCGACGTCTCCTTCTCCCTGCATCGACTCGGCGAGCGAGCTGACCGTGAGCGGGACCGGGCGGCGAGGCCCATGCAGCGGGCGGCGGCGAGCTCCTCGCGGCAGCACGCCTACCGGTTGATGGAGCAGCTGGGACTGCGGTGGGTACGTCTGTACGACGCGCGGCATGCGGTCCTGAAGTACCTGGCGGTCAACGGCGTGCCGGACGTGATCCTGGCGGCGTGGGCAGGTCACACGAACGCGGCTTTCACGAAGGCCAGGTACGTCGCCCCGGATGCGGAGGATCTCCGCTCGGCCGCCGATGCTCTTGACGGCCTCCATGGTGTGGGTTGAGGGAGCGTAGAAAATGATCTATTGATCGCCTGCCTGCGGGGCATCTGACCTGCGCATTGTTGCCACGCCGCAGATCCATGGCTCGATTCTGATCCTGTGTGCCCTTCACTGCCCGGTATGCGACTTTCGCCCGCTGCGCCTAGCGTGACGGCATGGGTGGTGAAGCGCATGGCCGGTAAAGCGGTGGAGCTCGACGCGGGCGGCCGGACGGTACGGCTCTCCAGCCCGGACAAGATCGTCTTTCCGGAGCGGGGCTTCACCAAGCTGGACGTCGCCCAGTACTTCATCGCGGTCGGCGACGGGATCGTCCGCGCCCTGCGGGACCGCCCCACGACACTCCAGCGCTTCCCGGAAGGCGTCACCGGCGAGTTCTTCTACCAGAAGCGCGCCCCCAAGAACCTCCCCGACTGGATCCCCACCGGAACCATCGCCTTCCCCAGCGGCCGCGCCGCCGACGAGATCTGCCCCACGGAGATCGCCGCCGTCGTCTGGGCCGCCCAGTTCAACACCCTCACCTTCCACCCCTGGCCGGTACGCCGCGACAACCCCGACCACCCCGACGAACTCCGCATCGACCTCGACCCGCAGCCCGGCACGGACTACGCGGATGCGGTACGCGCGGCGCACGAACTCCGGTCTGTCCTTGATGAGTTCGGGCTGCAGGGGTGGCCAAAGACGTCCGGCGGGCGCGGCATCCACGTCTTCGTGCCGATCGAGCCTCGGTGGAACTTCACCGGCGTACGGCGGGCCGTGATCGCCTGCGGACGTGAACTGGAGCGGCGCATGCCGGACGCGGTCACCACCGCGTGGTGGAAGGAAGAGCGGGGCGAGCGGATCTTCGTCGACTTCAACCAGACCGCCCGCGACCGCACCATCGCCTCCGCCTACTCGGTCCGCCCCCGGCCGAACGCGCCCGTGTCGGCGCCCCTGCGCTGGGACGAGATCGACGACGCCGTCCCGCAGGACTTCGACATCGCCTCGATGCCGCACCGGTATGCCCAAGTGGGCGATGTGCACGCGGACATGGAGAAGCACGCCTTCTCGCTCGACGCGCTCCTCGAACAGGCCGATCGGGACGAACACGACCGGGGGCTCGGCGACATGCCGTACCCGCCCGAGTACCCGAAGATGCCGGGCGAGCCGAAGCGGGTACAGCCGAGCCGGGCCAAGCACGAGGAGTGACCCGGCCATGATCTGCCGGACAGGCCGGACATGAGCCGCCGGACAGGCCCTAGTCCGTGAAGCTCGTCAGGGTCCCGCCGAGGGACTCCCAGCCCGTGACGCTCGGCCCCCACGCCTTCCCGTCCCACCACTTGTGGTGAAGAGCGGAGTCCGTGCCCGTGAGGAACAGGTCGAGGCGGTTGGGCTCCCAGGAGACGGCCGCCGGTGGACTCGTGCAGATGCCGCCGAGGGATTCCCAGCCCTTGACGCTGGGGCCCCAAGCCGTGCCGTCCCACCACTTGTGGTGGAGCGCGGAGTCCGTGCCGACCACGAAGAGGTCGAGGCGGTCGGTGCCCCAGGACACAGCGGTGGGTGTGCCCTGGCAGATGCCGCCGAGGGATTCCCAGCCCTGCACGCTGGGTCCCCATGCGTTCCCGTCCCACCACTTGTGATGGAGCGCAGAGTCCGTGCCGACCACAAAGAGGTCCAGTCGGTTCTGCCCCCAGGACACTGCGGTGGGTGTGCCCTGGCAGATGCCGCCGAGGGATTCCCAGCCCTGCACGCTGGGTCCCCATGCGTTCCCGTCCCACCACTTGTGGTGCAGCGCGGAATCCGCGCCGACCACAAAGAGGTCGAGTCGATTGGCGCCCCAGGACACCGCTACAGGCTTGCTCGTACAGATTCCGCCGAGGGATTCCCAGCCCTTGACGCTGGGGCCCCACGCGCTGCCGTTCCACCATTTGTGGTGGAGAGCGGAGTCGGTGCCGACGACAAAGAGATCGAGGCGGTCGGGCCCCCAGGAAACCGCTTCGGGCGCACTGGTGCAGATTCCGCCCAGGGATTCCCAACTCGTGACGCCGGGCCCCCACGCGTTGCCGTCCCACCACTTGTGGTGAAGCGCCGAATCCGTCCCGATGACGAACACGTCGAGGCGGTCGTGCGCCCATGCGAGGGCCGTCGGGGGACTGGTGCAGATGCCGCCGAGGGATTCCCAGTTCTTGATGCCGGGGCCCCACGCGTTGCCGTCCCACCACTTGTGGTGAAGAGCGGAGTCCGTGCCGATCCCGAACACGTCGAGCCGGTCCGACTCCCACGACACCACGGGCCCGGAGGCCGGCGAAGGACCGTACAGCGCGTGCACGGCGGCGATGTCGTCCGTGCTGAGCCCCGAGCGCTGACCGATGGTGACGCCCTGCACGGACGGCACGATGGTGTCCTGGCCGTTCTTCGAGAAGGCGTCCCGCGGGTAATGCATGATCGAGCCGTAGTCGTAGGCGCCGACGTCGTCGCCGTCCGTGATGTGCTGGTCGAAGTTGTGCTCGAAGCCCTGGGTGATGTTGGCCCAGACGATCGTGACGAACGTGTCCCTGTCCTCACGGCTCTGCTCGTGCCACAGGCCGATCGCGTGCCCGATCTCGTGAATGCAGTTTCCCGTCGTGCAGCCGCTCGCGAGCGTGATGCTCTGCGATCCGCCCTGCCGGCCCACGAACGAGGAACAGCCACCGCCCGGCACGAACCGGACGAAGTCCGGGAACTGCGCCTGGTTGGCGGGCGTGCGCTGCACGAAGCGCATCCGGGTACGGGACTGCCAGTGCGCGATCGCGTCGGTCACCCGCTGCTGGTTGGGCAGGGAGGAGTCGATCTCGAACGGCACCAGAGCGTTGGCCCACCGGAATTGCTTTCCGCTGATGGCGACCGCCGACTGCGGAACCTTTCCCTCGGACTCCGCCTTCAGTTCCGAAGTGCGGCGCTCCACATCCGCCACCGTGCCGAGCACGATGTCGCCCTCGAAGACCGCGAGTCCGTCGATGTTCACGTACTGGACCGGCTTGGTCTGGAAAGTGGCGCCGTCGATCAGACCGGTCTTCACATCACGCGAGGACCGGAATTCACCGTGTCCCTCACCCGCAACTCGCGACTCGGAAGCAGACATCCCGTTCTCCCCTCGCCTTTTTTCTCCCGCCCTGCCACAAAGGGCGCTATTTTGCGGAAAGTAGTGGCGGACGTGGAGACCAACAAGGGCTGGGCGAGCGTATGCGCAACGTAGAAATCGCTGTCCGTCTCGCGCCGGGGACGAAGGCGCCGCAGGGCGCGGTGACCCTGCGCGTGCAGGTCGAGGAGATCACCGCCGCGGACGCGCCGGCGCGCGTCGTGTCCCGCGTGGTGCAGCGGGGCGTCGACCTCGCTGACGCCCCGCACCTCACCCTGGAGGTGCCGCCTCCCGACCCCCGGGCCCGCTACACGGTCCGCGTCCACGCCGACGTCGACGGCTCCGGTGCCGTGGCTCCCGAGGACTTCGTCTCGGTGCGGAGCAATCCGGTGCTCACGCACGGCAGTCCGGACTCGGTGGCCGTGGAGGTGACTTCGGTCCGGTGAGTACGTCAGTCCGGTGAGTACGTCGGTTCGGTGCGTCAGCGCTCCAGCGCGGCCGCCACGCGGCGGCAGTCCTGGAGCAGCTGCTCGTCCGCCACGACGTCGTAGCGCATATTGCCCTCGGCGCCGTAGTTGTTGTGGCGGCGGGTCGAGGCGAGCTCCCGGCGGACGAGAGGGAGGGCGGGGAGCGCGGCCGGGCCCATCTCCAGCAGACAAGCCGCCGTCGACGGACGGGTGGTGGGAGTCGCCGTCCATGCCTCGAGCAGGACGGGCAGCACCTCCTGCGCATCGGCGCGGATCCGCCAGAGGGCGGCAGCCACCAGCCCTTGCTGCTCCTGTGCCGTCAGCAGGCCGCGCAGGCACGGGACGAGGGTAGCCGCATCGGAGCCCATCGCGCGGGCCACGCGGAGGGCGATCTCGCGCTCGTACCAGCGGTCACCCGCAAGCACGGCGGACAGCGCGGGGACGACGGCCGCGGCCTCGCCCGTCACCGCCCAGAGAGCACTCGCCGCCTCCGCGCGGTGGCCCGAAGCGCCGTCCGACGTCAACTCCCGCAGAAGGGGCGCTGCTTCGGTCGCCGAAGGCCCGTACCGGGCGAGGGCCCGCAGCGCCGCCCACTGGGTCATACCGCCACGGTCGCCGCGCGCGGCATCGATGATCAACGGCAGCGACGCCGCCGGGGACAGGACGCCGAGCGCACCGATCAGCCGCTGACGGGACTCACCGCGCGCCGAGGGCGGCACCGCGGCGAGCCTGTCGTGCAGCAGTGGGGCGAGGCGCGCCGCTTCCGCGGGGCCGATCGCCTCCATCCAGCCCCCCAGGTTCTCCGGGACACCTCCGTCCTCAAGGACCGCCGCCAGATAGGGAACCGCCCGCGCGTCGCCCTGCAGCGCCAGTGCCTTCAAGACGCCGCCGAAGAGCGAGTCCTGCCAGTCGGCGGGGTCCCAGTCGTCCTCCCACTCGATGAGGCACGCCTCCAGGACGTCCGCCGTCACCCCGGCGATGGGGTGGACGTGGGCCAGCTCGCTCAGCGTCGCCCGGGACAACTCCTCGTCGTGCTCGACCAGTTGGCGGGCGAGCAGGGCCACCGCGAGGTCGTTCGGCGCGCGCCAGCCGGTCAGGAGCAGGCCGCTCTCCCGGACGGCCGCCATGCGCTGTCCCCAGTCCGCGGTGCACAACTGCGCGTGGAGCAGCCCGAACCGCTCCTGAGTGCGGTCGTCGAGGGCGATGTGCAGATCCCGGAGGAGGTCGTCGGCGAGGCGGGCGTCGATGCTCGCCCGGTGGGCCGCCTCCAGGTCGCGCAGATACGACACCATCGTGTCCGTCCGGGGCCGTTCGGGCTCGGCCTCCAAGGCGACGGGCCCGGTCTCCGCGGCGGCGGGCTCGGCCTCCGCGGCGGCGGGCTCGGCTTCGTGGGCGATCCGCATCACCTCGACCGCGATGTCCACGCTGTCCTCGGGCAGCAACTCGGGTGAGTAGCGGGCCAGTTGGGCCAGGGCCTTCAGGCGCAGCTCAGGGTCGGCGCCGCCCGAGGCGACCACCTCGGCGAGGCACCGGCCCGCCTCGGGGCGCAGCTCCGCGTGCTCCACGCCGAGCCTGCCGACCGCCGTCGCGAGGGAACGCACGACGTCACCGTCCCGCTCGACGTCGAGCCGCGAGCGCAGCACCGCGAACACGCGCGCGGGGTCGGCGTGCAGCTGGGTGAGGGCGCCGGGGACCGCCGCGCGCAGTCCCGGGTCGGGGTCGGCGACGAACTCCAGGAAGAACCCGGCGCGGCCCCGGATGATGGCGGCGGCGTCCACGAAGTTCGCCACCCAGGCCGCGTCCTCCTCCTCGTCCTCGAAGAGGCCGCCGATCTCCTCCGGGTCGGGCTCCTCTTCGCCCGCGATGCTGCGCAGCAGGCCCACGACCGAGCCCCGGTCCTCGACCGATGACCGGCCGACCAGGTCGAAGAGGAAGGGGATGCACGCGACCGTCGAGTCGTACACGTCCCCTTGGTGATGCACCGCCCCGTACATCCCGTCCAGCGCGACGTCCCGCTCGGCCGGGTCGGCCGACGCGAGGCCGCGCAGCAGGTCCGGCACGTCCGCGGCATCGCCGTACGCATGATTCATCGACGCCCAGTCGACGTCCTCGATCCCCGTGAACACCATGGTCAAAAGCATGCCGCACCCCACTGACAACGGTGCCCCCGCCCCGGTGGGACGAGGGCACCGAGTGCGGTGGTACTACAGCTCCTTGATCCTGATGTCCCGGTAAGAGATCACATCAGTGACCCCGTGCACCTGCAGCCCGACATAGCCGGACGCGAACCGCCGCCCGTCCGTGCCGGGGTCGTCACCACGCGGCGGGACGAAGTCCTGGCCGCCCGTGTTGTCGAACTCGTTGAGCAGCACGCCGTTGCGGTAGACCGAGTAGTGCTGGTCCACCACGCGGATCTCGTAGTCGTTCCACGTGCCCTTCGGGGTGACACCGGCGCCGCCGAGTCCCACCCGGTCGAAGCCGTAGATCGAACTCGTCTTGTACATGTCGCCGTCAGGACGGTCGAGCACCTGCACCTCGTGCCCGTACTTGATGGCGACCCACTCCGGACGCGGCTCCTCCGGGTGGTCGTGGACCTGCGGGAAGCGCACGAAGACACCGGAGTTGGCGTTTCCGTTGCCCGGTGCGTCGTCCCGCCACTGGAGCTTCAGCGAGAAGTCGCCGTACTTGCGCTCCGGGAACCACAGCATGCCCATGCCCGCCACGGAGGTGCTGCTGGTGATCGAACCGTCGCCGTTGAGGCCGAACTTGCCGCCGCCGACCTGCTCCCACTTGTTCAGGGACTCCTGGGTGCCGTCGAAGATCTTGCGGTAGCCCTCGGTCTGGCCCGGCTTGCCGATGCCGGACTGCTTCGCCGCGCGGTTGATCTTGTTGTACTCGCGCTGGTCGATCTCCCCGGCCTTCAGGAGCTTGTCGGTGACGCTCTTGACGTGCTTCAGGAAGAGCGCCTGCGACGTCCACTCCTTCTCGTCCTCGATCAACTCGTTGATGCGGCACCGGTTGTTGGTGACCCGGTTCGGGATGCCCGTGTCGACGGTGCCGACGAACACCGTCAACCGCTCGTCGTACTCCGGGCAGTTGGGCGCCGGAATCCCGCCGCCCTCGGTGACCGTGAAGGACACGTCCTTCGCCGCCGCCACATTGCCCGCCTTGTCGCTCGCCCGGTACGCCACCGTGTGGCGCCCCACGCGGTCGACGACGACCGGATCGGCGTACGCGAGATAGGGGCCGCCGTCCAGGGAGTACTCGATCTTGTCGACCCCCGAGTCGGCGTCGGTCGCCGTGACCGTCACCTTCGCCTTGCCGATGTACGCGCCGTCCGAGTCCTTGTCGCCCTCGACCTTCGCGCTGGTCTCCGGCGGCGTCTTGTCCTCGACGGGCGGCGTGACCACGGTGAACTCGACGGCCTTCTCGGCCGCCACATTGCCCGCCTTGTCGGACGCGCGATAGCGGATCTTGTGCGCGCCCGCCGCGTGGACCATGACCGGCGCCGTGTACGCCGTCCATGCGCCGCCGTCCCCGACCGCGTACTCGATCTTGTTGACGCCGGAGCCGGTGTCGGACGCCGTCACGGTGACGGTCGCCATCCCGATGTACTCGCCCTTGTCGTTCTTCTCGCCGGTCACCGTGGCCGACGTCTCCGGTGGTGTCTTGTCGTCGGTCGGCGGCGCGACCACCGTGAAGTCGACGGCCTTCTCCGCCGCCACGTTGCCCGCCTTGTCGCTCGCCCGATAGCGGATCTTGTGGGTGCCGACCTGGTCGACGACCACGGGGGCCGTGTACGGCTGCCATGCGCCGTCCGCGCCGACCGCGTACTCGACCTTGTCGACGCCCGAACCCGCGTCGGTCGCCGTCACCGCCACGCTGGCCGAACCGATGTACGCACCATCGGAGTTGGTCTGCCCCTCGACCTTCGCCGAGGTCTCGGGAGCCGTGGTGTCCTCGCCGCCGCCCTCGGTCACCACGAGGATGCCCTGCATCGCCCCGTGGCCGGGAATCGTGCAGTGGTAGCGGTAACGGCCGGGCGTCAGGTTCACCTCGGCGGTGTGCTTGCCGCCCTGGTCGTCGTTGGGGTTGGCCAGGATGTTCAGCGGTACGTCGTTGTTGTACTCGGGATCGGATACGTCGAACGTCAGCGTGTGCGGCATGCCGGTGTCGTTGCCGGTCGCCGCGCTGTTCTCGAAGACGATCGTCGTCGCGCCCGCGACCGCAGTGGCGGGCGCGGAGGCGTACTTGTCGATGCTGTTGTTCGCCGTCCAGGTCAGCGTCTGGGCGGCCAGGCCCGAGTTGTCGTCGCGCCCGAAGGCCACCGTCGACGTCAGGCCGAGCACCATCAGGAGCGACGCGAGCAGCGCCGTCCAGAGTCTTCGCTTGCGCACGACGGGCTTCATCCCGCCCTCCTTGCCAGGTCGTCGGCGGCCGGTGTGGCCTCGCCGCCCTTGTAAGTGACGTGCCACAGCGCCGACTTGGGGTCCGAGGTGAAGAAGCCGCGGCCGTAGTCGAGTACGTACAGCGAACCGTCGGGGGCGAACTTCCAGTCCATGAGGTTCTTGATGCCGTCGTTGCCGATCGGGATGATCTTCTTCAGGGACTCGGCGTGCGTCGGAAGCCCGCCGCTGCCGACCGTCTTGGGGTCGGTGAGCACCGCGTGGCGCGGCTGGTCGGCGTCGTAGAAATCGCCGACGAACCACTTGCCGTCCCAGTACGAGGGCCACTTGTCGGCGCTCGTGCTCGCCGCGTCGAAGCGGTAGACGGGGCCGTTCATCGTGGCCTGGCCGCCACCCTTGAGCCACGGCAGGAGCTGCTTCTGCTCCTCCGTCTTGTAGCTCGGCACGCCGTTCGCGTCGCGCGGATAGTCGATGCCGCCGCCCTGCGGCGAGTACCAGATGTTGTTCGGTTCGGCCGGCGGGATGTTCACCAGGCCGTCGTTGTTGGGCGACTCGTTCTTGAGGTTCTTGCAGTCGTACCAGCCGAGCGGCTTCGTCGGGTCCGGCAGATTGCGGTCGCGGTAGGGCTGGTTGTTGCCCATGCAGTACGGCCAGCCGCGGTTGGAGGCGTGGGTGATCGCGGCGAACGTGTCGTACTTCGCCGGGCCCCAAGTCGTCGACGGCGCACCGGCGTCGGGCCCGACCCAGCCCGCGTACAAGGTGTCGGTCTTCTTGTCGATGGAGATGCGCGCCGGGTTCCTGACGCCCATCACATAGATCTCGCCGCGCGTCTTGCCGCCGCCCTCGTCCGGCTCCTTGCCGGTGAAGAGGTTGCCCTCGGGGAGCGTGTACGTCCCGTCGGACTCCGGGTGGATGCGCAGGATCTTGCCGTTGAGGTTGTTGGTGTTGCCGGCGGTGCGGCGCGCGTCGGCGAAGGAGACGCCCTTGAAGTTCGGCTCCGGGTTGTTGCCCGAGTAACCGTCGCTGAACCGCGAGGAGTTGTTGTCGCCGGTCGCGATGTAGAGATTGCCCTTGGAGTCCCAGGCCATCCCGCCGCCCGAGTGGCAGCAACTGTGAATCTGCACCGGCCACTTGAGCAGGACCTTCTCGCTGTTCAGGTCCAGCTGGTTCGTGGTCTGGTCGAGGGTGAAGCGGGACACGTGGCGCTCGGCCATGTGCGTGTCGCGGTTGATCTTCGAGTGGGGTGTGTAGTGGAGATACACCCACCCGTTCTCCGCGAACCTGGGGTCCAACTCGATGCCGAGCAGACCCTCTTCGACCTTGATGAGCTCATCGCCGCCGCCCTTGTTGCCGAAGACGGTGAGCGCTCCCGCGAGGGTCACCTTCTTGGTCTTGGGGTCGTAGACGTGGATCTCGCCCTTGCCCTTGCCGATGTCGGGGTTGTTCCAGTCGGTGACCACCGGCTGCGAGGAGTCGGCGCCGCCGCGGCCGATGTAGAAGACCCGCCCGTCGGGCGCGGTGACCAGTCCGTGCGGCTCGCCGATCTGGTCGTTCTGGCCCGGCTGGTTGGCCTGGGTCAGGCGCTCCGCCTTGTAGTTGGCGTTGATCGTCGACTTGCAGTCGGCGCGCGCGATGCGGGTCGTCCACAGCAGGGCGCCGCGCAGATGCTGCCGGAAGTCGGTCTCGTCGTACGAGTCCGCCGTGCCGCCCATGCCGGTGTAGAAGGAGCGCCCGCCGTCGTAGTCGCGGCACCAGGACACCGGGTGGTCCCAGCCGTTCTTGCTCTCGCCCGGCTGGTACGTCGCCTCGCGCACGCGGGCCACGGTGTGCACGTCGCCGGACGGGTTCTTCGTCCAGTTCAGCCACCGGTCGGGGCGCTTCCACTGCAGCGGCAGGTCCTTGGTGGCGGGGTTCTGGCGGTCGCCCACCTCAACTGTGGCCCTCTGTACGTTCGTTGGGCTGGAGTCGGTGGGGCGGGCACCGATCAGTCCGGTGAACCAGGTCGAGTACGGCTCGGCGCGGGCCGCGTCATGGATGCCGAGGAAGCCGCCGCCGGCCTCCATATAGGCCTCAAGTCCCGCCTCCTGCTCGGGGTCGAGGACGTCGCCGCCGCCGGTCAGGAAGGCGACCGCGTTGAACTTGCCGAGCTTGGCCTCGTCGGTGAAGACCGCCGGGTCGTCCGTCGCCTCGATCCTGAACCGCTGGGCGGCCGGGCCGGATTGGCCGATCTTCTCGATGGCTTGGATGCCGGCGTTGACGACGGGGGACTCGTCGCCGCCCGCCGCCGAACCATGGAAGACCAGCACGCGGACGTTCGCCCCGCCGGGCGGGGTCGGCAGGGACATCGTTGTCAACGGCGGTTCCGGATAGGGCCGCGCGGTCGCGGCCTGTGCGGAGAGTGCGCCGGTGACCAGCGCTCCGGAGAGCAGGGCGGCGGCCCAGGCCCGGTGCGACCGGCGTCTTCCCCGGTCTCTGTGGTCTCTTCGGTCTTTGCGGTCCCTGCGTCTGCTCAACCCTCGTACGCCCAAGGGCCTTTGATGCGGTGTGAGCCGCATGAGTACACCCACCCCTCGTCGGTCACAGCAACAGCGCCGATGAAGCTAGACCTCTTTTCGCCACTCGCCAATAGGTATGACTGCAACAGTGCCAACTTTGTCCTGAGTGTGGATAAACGAAGATCCCCCCAGTACCGTGTGGCCGTCCCGGGGGCAACCTCTGCCCCGTCAGTCTCCGTACCGCAGTGGGGAGTTCGGCATGGACAGACGGAGCTTCAACCGGCGGATGCTCGTGGGTGGCGTGGCCGCGACGGCCGGGGTGACATCGTTGTCGCTGGCCTCAGCCCCCGAGGCGAGCACGGCCGAAGAGCCGAAGACCGCGCCGGCCGGCGGCGAGGTGCGCCGCATCAAGATGTACGCCGAGAAGCTGCCGGACGGGCAGATGGGCTACGGCCTGGAGAAGGGCAAGGCGTCCATCCCCGGCCCGCTGATCGAGCTGAACGAGGGCGACACGCTGCACATCGAGTTCGAGAACCTGATGGACGTGAACGCCAGCCTGCACGTCCACGGCATGGACTACGAGATCTCCAGCGACGGCACCAAGCACACCAAGAGCGATGTCGAGCCGGGCGGAAAGCGCACCTACACCTGGCGCACGCACGCGCCGGGCCGCCGCAAGGACGGCACCTGGCGCCCCGGTACCGCGGGCTACTGGCACTACCACGACCATGTGGTCGGCACCGATCACGGCACCGGCGGCGTACGCAAGGGGCTCTACGGGCCGCTGATCGTACGGCGCAAGGGCGATCTGCTGCCGGACAAGACGTTCACCATCGTCTTCAACGACATGACGATCAACAACAAGGCCGGCCACGACAGCCCCAACTTCGAGGCCACGGTGGGTGATCGGGTCGAGTTCGTCTCGATCACGCACGGCGAGTACTACCACACCTTCCACGTCCACGGTCACCGCTGGGCGGACAACCGCACGGGCCTGCTGACCGGCCCCGAGGACCCCAGCCAGATCCTCGACGACAAGATCACCGGGCCTGGGGACTCGTTCGGCTTCCAGGTGATCGCGGGGGAGGGGGTCGGCGCGGGCGCGTGGATGTACCACTGCCATGTGCAGAGCCACTCGGACATGGGGATGGCGGGGTTGTTCCTGGTGAAGAAGGCGGACGGGACCATCCCGGATTACGAGCCGCATCATGCGGCGGCCGGGTCCGCGGAGAAGTCAGGCTCCGCGGAGAAGTCAGGCTCCACCGAGAAGTCCGACTCCGCCGGGGAGTCGGGGGCCGCGGAGAAGTCCGGGGCGTCCGGGCACGACCACGGCTAGAGCGTGTCGGATCGTCATCGGATGCGTCAGTCGCCGAATGCCAGTCTGATGCCGAAGATGCCGATGACGGTGCCGGTGATCCGGTCGAGCAGGCGGCGGGCCCGGGGCTTGCGGAGCCAGCCGTGCAGAACGCGGGCGAAGCCGATGAGAACGGCGGACCAGAGCAGACCGATGAGGATGTGCACGGTGGTCAGCAGGAGGCCCATGGCGAAGTGGCCTGTGCCCGGGGGGATGAACTGGGGCAGGACGGCGACGTAGAAGGCGCCCACCTTCGGGTTCAGGAGGTTGGTGAGCGTTCCTTGCCGCCAGCCGCCGCCGACCGAGTCCGTACCGGCGGTCAGGACGGCATCGTCCGTGTCCGACGTGGGCTGTCCCCGGAAGGTGTCCCGGAGCATCCGGGCCGCCATCCAGATGAGGTAGGCGGCGCCGACCCAGCGCAACGCGGTGTAGGCGAGGTGGGAGGCCGTGAGAAGTGCGGTCACTCCGAGGGAGGTGAGCGCACCCCACAGCAGGGTGCCGGTCTGGATTCCGAGGACGACGCCCCAGGCTCTCCTGCGCCGGCCGAGGGCCGACGTGCGCAGGATCAGCGCGGTGTCGAGTCCGGGAGTCAGAGTGAGAAGCCCTACGACGAGGGCGAAGGACCACAGAGCGGTGCTTATTTCCATGGAATGCCAGGCTACCGTGCGTCGGCGCGGAGGTCGCGCAAGATCTCGTCGAGCATCTCGGCCCGGTCCTCCGCATCGGGGTAGGCGTCCGGATCCTCACAGCGGTCGGCCCAGCCGGATGTCGCGAGGCGCTCCAGACGTTCTACGAAGGCGGGGCGGATGTCGGACGGGAGCAGGAAATCGTCGCCGAGCGAGGCGATCGTGTACGCCGAGATGAAGTGCCAGCTCACGTCGGGGTTCTCGAACTCGCGGAGCAGCCAGTCGTACGCATCCGGGGTGCCGCGCTGGATCGCGTCGCGGAGGCTCTGCGCCCGGATCTCCGCGACCGGCGAATCGGCGTGGCGTTCCAGGGCGTCCACGGCGGCCCAGGAGTTGCGTTCCTCGACCCACTTCATGCCGGCGAGGCTCTCGGCCGCCATCCGGCGGACGCCGTTCTCGGAGTCGTGGTCGAGGACCTCGATCAGGCCCGCGACCGCGCGGCCTTCCTCAGGGGTGCCGGGTGCCAGCGACTCCAGGCCGCTGGCGGCCTCGGTGCGGACGCGGTCGTCGGGATGGCTCAGGCCGTCGAAGAAGAGCTGGAAGGGCGGGTCCTGCAAGGGGACGCTCACGTGCACGTTGCCGTAGCAGTTCATGAGGTCGGTCAGCGTCAAGGGCTGTGGTTCCTCGCGGACGAGGCGGTCGAGGGTGGCGACGATCTGCTCGCTCCTGACCGTGTCACCGAACAGCAGCAGATCGGCAAGCAGCTCGACACCGAGCGTCACCCGGTCCGGCTCCGTGCTCGCGCACCAGGCGAGTGCCTCGTCGGTCCGAAGTCCGTGCCGGGCACGGTCCGACCACGATTCCTCGTCCGGCTGCACGGCCAACGGCACGGTGAGCTCCGAGCGTTCATCGCCGCCGGGCGGAAGCGGCAGGGCCCGCTCGAGCACGGCGCGTGTCTCGGCGCGGATCCGGTCCGCCTCGGTCGCGGTCAGTGGTTCGTTCCGGCGGATGACCGAGCAGACGATGATGACCGAGGCCCCGAACGCCACGTGGTAGGCGACGCTGTCCGGGTGTCGCCCGCCGCCGGACAGTCCTTCCTCCGTCCAGCCCTCGCCCCGTAGAACGTCCAGTCGGCCCGCCATGTCGTCCCGCAGGTCCGTGTCGACCATCCGTACAGCGGGACCCCCGCCCAGTTCGGCCATGAGCCCCGTCCACTCCCGCACGAAGCCATGGGGGTCGTCCAGATGGCCGGCGAAGATCCGCTCCGTCCGCTCGCGGAGCGTCGGGTGCCGGCGGAGGGTGTTGGCGAGACCGACCGCCAGCGTCAGGAACGGCTCTTGCGTCGACGGCTCGCGCTCCACGGCCAGCGCCAACTCCCGCAACGCCCACCCCAACTCGGCAGTCTCGGCCATGTCGCCCGCCGCCTTGCCCCGGACCTCCGGGTCCGCATCCCGCAGCGCGCCGGCCAGGTCCTCGTGCAGCTCTGCCTGCAGGCGCGCTTTCCGCTTCTTGAACATGAGGACACCGTATGCGGCGGCGCTCTCCGGCTACCGGCCCCGCAGCAGATCCAGCAGGTCGGAGAGCAGCTGCGCCCGCTCCGCACCCGTGAAGTCCGCGGTGATGTCCCGGTCGGCCCACCCTGAGTCGCGCAACGCCTCGACGCGCTGAATGATCGCCTTGCGCTGGGAGCGGGTAGGGAGGACGAAGCCGGATCCGCCGGGTACGTTCCCCGGGGCCAGGACCAACTGCCAGTGTGCGGACGGGGATTCGAGCCCAGCGAGCAGCCGGTCGTACGCGTCCGGGGCGCCGCGCCGCAGGGCGTCGGCGACGCTGTGCGCGCGGATCTCCGGTTCGTCCGAGTCCGCCTGGCGCTCCAACGCGTCGGAGGCGATGCGGGCGTGGTGTTCATCGTCGTACTTGAGCCATCGCAGTGCCAGGGCCGCGCGGCACCGCACACCCGTGTCCGGGTCGTTCTCCAGGAGGCCGACGAGGCCCTCCACGGCTTCAGCCTCCGCAGGGGAGCCGGTGGCCATCGGGTCGAGGCCCTCCGCGGCCGCGGCGCGGACTACGGGGTCGGGATGGCGCAGCGAGTCGAGCAGCAGCGGGAGGGGCGGGTCGTCCAGGGGCATCGGCATGTGCAGATGGCTGTAGCACTGCAGGATCCGGCTCAGGAGGAAGGGGTTCTCCCGGGCCTCGCGCGCCACAAGGCCGTCGAGGACCTCGCGCACCCGGCCGAGCCGGACCACTTCACCGAAGAGGAGCTTGGCCAGGAGCTCGGCGCCCAGCGTCACCAGGTCCTCCTCCCCGCTGGTGCACAGGTCAAGCGCCTCGTCGACGCGTACGCCCGCACGGGCCCGGTCGGTCCATGACTCGACCTCGGGGGACTTGGTCAACGGGGCGAGGGCGGCGGCCCGTTCGTCGCTGCCCGGCGCGTACGGCAGCGCGTTCCTCAGCACGGCGCGCGTCTCGGCACGGAGTTGCTCCGCCTCCTCGTCCGACACCGGCGCGTTCTGGTGCAGCACGACGCAGGCCAGCATGACGGCGATGTCGAACGCCAGGTCGTAGGCGAAGCCGCCCGGCTGTCCGCGGCCGGATATGCCCTCTGCCGTCCAGCCCTCGCGTCGCATGGCGATGAGGCGGCCCCGCATGTCGTCGCGCAGGTCGTCGTCGATGTCCCGCACGGCGGGGCCGCCGCCGAGCTCCGCCGTCAGCGAGGTCCAGGCCCGCACGAATCCTTCGGGGTCGTCCAGGTGCTGTGCGACGACCTGTTCCGTGCGTTCGCGGATCGGCCGTTCGCGGCGCAGCGCGGTCGCGAAGCCGCTCACCACGGTCCCGGAGAAGTCCTCCGCCCACGGTTCGCGCTCCACGGCCCGCACCAGTTCGCGCAGCGCCCATTCCTGGTCGTCGGTCTCGGCGGCCTCGGCCGCCGCCTTGCTCCGGACCTCCGGGTCCGTGTCCCGCAGCCTGGCGGCCAGCTCCTCATGCAGCTCCGCCTGCTTGCGCGCTCTCCGATTCGCGAACATCCGGACAGCGTAGGCGGGGCGCCGCGCGGGCCGGAGGCGGGTCCCATGCCCGCCCCCTCAGCGGAGTCACACGCCGATGTCGAGGACCGACCACGCCGTGTGCGGCTCCTCCTGTACGTAAACGTGCCGGCCACGGCTGACCGTCCGGTGGTGCCCGAGCGGGGTGCCGTCCGACCGGACGAGCCGTCCGGTCGAGACCGGCCGTACGCGGTCGTGCGTGACCACGGCGTCGACGAGACGGTCACGGTCGTCGCCGTACCCGCCGACGAACATCGCCCGGCCCGCCCATATGGCCAACGCATGCGCGCCCGCGACGGAGTTCAGGCGCGGCCGCACGGTGCGGTCGGAGCCGTCGGAGCCATCAGTGCGGTCCGTGCGGTCCGTGCGGTCCGTTCGATCCGCGTCGATCTCCAGGAGCGCGAAGTCGTCGTAGGCGCAGGCCCAGACGCCGTCCTCGCCCACGTTGAGCGCATAACAGTCGTAGATCTCGCCCGCGCCCTCCACCGCCTCGTACGCCCACAGCGGCTCGCCCTCGGCGCTCCAGCAGCGCAGGCCGGGGCGGCTGAGCTCGTCGTCCCCGAAGACCCCTTCGTCGAAGTGGCCGACCCACAGCCGGCCGGCCGGATCGACCAGGAACTGCTCGATGGCGTCCCCTACGCGGAACGTCCACGACTCGCGGCCCAGCGCGTCGTACACCTGCACATGCTGCTCGCTCCTGCGGCTGCGCGCGTCGGCGACGACGAAGCCCCCGTCCGGCAGCGCGTCGATCCGCGGGAACCGGGCGCGCAGCGCGCTGAGTTCCGTCGCGTGGTCCCGTCCCTCGGCGTCGACGGTGACGACCAGGGCGTCGTACGGCTTGAGGGCGCCGCGTCCGGGCTTCGGTTCGCGCGCGGCCAGCAGCCAGTGCGCGGACCCGAAGGCGTCGACGGTGCTGTGGGCGATGTGACGGTCGTGGTACCTGCGCGGCAGGTGTGCGTACGGAGTGAGGGGTGTCGGAGGAGTTTCCTGAGGGTGCCCGGCAACGGAGGTGCTGTGGTCGGCATCGGCCCTTCTGGTCGTCATGTGGAGATCCTGTACGACACACGGATCGTCGTGCCAACCCTTTACCCAGGGATACACGTTGGGTGTACTCCTTGTACGGATCGCCCCTGCGACTTGTCCGGAGCACCCCCGCGACCCCGCACGTCCCAGTACGCACGCCGCCGCGAACCGTCCCCCGAGGGAGTCGAGTTGAGCAAGGACAGCGAGTACGACTACGTCATCGTCGGTGCCGGATCCGCGGGATGTGTGCTTGCCGCGCGGCTTTCGGAGGATCCCGCGACGCGGGTGGCGCTCGTGGAGTCGGGGCCGCGGGACCGTAAACCCGAGATCCGGATCCCGGCCGCTTTCCCGAAGCTGTTCAAGACGCCGTACGACTGGAACTTCTCCACCGCGAAGCAGTCCGCCCTCGACGGCCGTGAACTCTTCTGGCCGCGCGGCCACATGCTCGGCGGCTCGTCCTCGATGAACGCCATGATGTGGGTGCGCGGTCACCGCGACGACTACGACGCCTGGGGCGAGGCCGCGGGCCCCGAGTGGTCCTACGAGGAGTTCGAGCGCTACTTCCGGCGCGCCGAGCGGTGGACGGGCCCGGCGGACGCAGGCACCGTCTACGGAACGGAAGGGCCGCTCTGGATCTCGCCGCCGCGCGCACTGAACCCGACCACGCCCGCGTTCCTCGACGCCTGCCGCGCGGCGGGCCTGAGCGAACTGACCGAACTGAACGGCCCCGACAACGGCGGCTTCGCGCTCACCCCGGTCAACCAGCGCCGCGGCCGCCGCTGGAGCGCCGCCGACGGCTATCTCAGGACGGCGCGGCGCCGCCGCAACCTGCACATCCTGACCGACGCGCGGGTCCGCAGGCTGGAGTTCGACGGGACACGCGTGGCCGGTGTGATCGCCGACGGTGTCGCGGGCAAGCTGATCGCCCGCCGCGAAGTGATCCTCAGCGCGGGCGCCATCGGCTCGCCCCACCTGCTCCAGGCCTCCGGCGTCGGCGACCCCGACGAACTCTCCAAGGCGGGCATCGAGACCCGCGTCGCCGCACCCGACGTGGGCCGTCACCTCCAGGACCACCTCGCCTACTCGGTCACCATGCGCTGCCCGCAGCCCGTCACCCTGACCGGCGCCGACTCCCTCGCCAACGTCGGGCGCTTCCTGCTCGGCAGGCGCGGCCCGCTCACGTCCAACGTCGCCGAGGCCGTCGCCTTCATCAGGACGAGGCCCGAACTGACCGCCCCCGACATCGAGTTGATCTACGCCCCCGTGCCGTTCGTAGACCACGGTCTTGTCCCGCCCACCGAGCACGGCATCACCATCGGCGTGGTCCTCCTCCAGCCGCAGAGCGAGGGCCGGATCACGCCCACCCGGCCGGGGGTCTCCGCGCCGCCCCGCATCGACCCCGGCTATCTGACGGCCGACGCCGACATCGCCACCCTGGTCGCCGGGGTGCGCCGCGCCGAGGAACTCCTCAAGGGCAGCGCCCTGGCCCCGTACGCGTCTGGCCCGCTCGACCCGTATCCGGGGACCGTCGACGACGACACCCTTGCCCGGTCGATCCGCGGCTTCGCCGAGACGCTCTACCACCCCGTCGGCACCTGCCGGATGGGCGGCGACGAGCGGTCGGTCACCGATCCGACGCTGCGCGTGCGCGGCGTGCAGGCGCTGCGGGTGGTCGACGCCTCCGTGATGCCGAGGATCACCCGCGGCCACACCCACGCGCCCACGGTCGCCCTCGCGGAGAAGGCGGCGGAGCTGATCAGGGCGGACGCGCCGCGCAGGTGACCGGGCGCACCGCGCAGGCCGTGGCCGCCCGCTGTCCCTGCCCGACCGTATTCTGACCGGCGGGCGATCCGCACCAGTCCGTCATCCGCCGCACCCCTTCATTCACCGCAGTCCCAGAGGAGCCCCAGGTGACCGAGCCGCCGACGAGCGCCGCCGCGCGCCCCACGCTGGAGGCGGTGGCCGCCCGTGCCGGGGTCTCACGGGCCACGGTGTCCCGCGTCGTGAACGGCGACACGGGGGTGCGCGAGGCGCTCGCCGAGAAGGTCAGGCACGCGGTCGACGAGCTCGGCTACGTACCGAACCGCGCGGCCCGCAGCCTGGTCACCCGCCGCCACGACGCGGTCGCCGTCGTGATCGCCGAACCGGAGACACGGGTCTTCGCCGACCCGTTCTTCGCGCTGCAACTGCGCGGCATCAGCAAGGAGTTGACCTCCCGCGACGTGCAGCTCGTGCTGCTCCTGACCGAGGGGCGCGACGACCACGAGCGGGTCGGCCGCTATCTGTCGGGCGGCCATGTCGACGGCGCGCTCGTCTTCTCCCTGCACCTCGACGATCCGCTGCCCGGCATCATCCAGGGCGCCGGTGTGCCGACGGTGTTCGGCGGCCGCCCGGGGTGGCCCGACGGTACGGCCACATCGCCGTACGTCGACTGCGACAACCGCGGGGGCGCGCGGGCCGCGGTCCGCCATCTGGTCTCGCTGGGCCGCACGCGCGTCGCGCACATCACCGGCGCCCTTGACCAGACGTCGGCGGTCGACCGGCTCGACGGCTTCCGCGACGTCCTGCCGGATGCGGACGACGCGTACGTCGCCGAGGGCGACTTCACGCCGGCCGGCGGGGAGCGGGCGATGCGCGAACTCCTGGACCGCTGCCCGGACTTGGACGCCGTATTCGCCGCCAACGACCTCTCCGCGTCGGGCGCGCTGCGGGTGCTCCACGAGCGGGGGGTGCGGGTGCCGGAGGACGTCGCGGTGGTGGGCTTCGACGACATGGTGCCGGTGGCCGAGCAGACGTCTCCCCCGCTGACGACGGTGCGGCAGGACATCGAGGAGATGGGGCGGTTGATGGCGCGCATCCTGCTTGCGCGGGGCGGCCCGGAGGAGAGCGTCGTCCTGCCGACGGAGCTGGTGCGCAGGGGGTCGGCGTAGGCGGCCGGCCGGACGGACCAGAGCGCCGCACGAAAGGGTGCCCTGGTTACCCCGCGGGCGGCTCACCGGTGTTTTCGCCGCGCGCCTGCCGGGTGAGCCTGCAAGCGGCATTTCCCCTCATCAGGAGGTAGACCCCTGCGCAAGCGGGCGATCCTGGCAGCGGCGGCGCTCGCCGCGGTCACCGTCATCGGCGGGGCCGGCTCCGCAATCGCCGGTCCCGAGCCCGGCGCCTTCGCGGAGGGCGTGGTGGAGAACGCGCCCGGCGTCCTCAGCGGCAACCTCGTGCAAGCGCCGGTCCACGCTCCCATCAACGCTTGCGGCGACTCCGGGAATCTCATCGGCGCCCTCAACCCCGCCGCGGGCAACAGCTGCAAGTAGGTCTGCCTCTGCTGACGAAAGCCCCGTCGCGTGCCGAACGCGACGGGGCCTTCGCATGCCGGGTCACGCCCCGACATTCGCCGGGCTACGCCCCGACGCTCACCGTGAACCTGCGCGGGTTGCCGTCGTGCGCCGCACCGGACACATCCGGCTCCCCGTCCGGCCGGACATCGTCGTACGGGAACGCGTACCCGATGGGGGAGTTCGCGTGCACCACCCGCGCCCAGTGATTCGTCACCGCGTCCTTGTAGTAGTCCCCGGAGCCCGCGCCGTTCGGCTGCTCCGCGTGCGTCAGCATGATGCTCCGGTTGAACCCCGCCGCCAGCCGCGCGAGCAGCCCCTTCTTGTCGTCGGAGTCCGCGGGGTTGTTGGCGAACGGCCCGTGGTTGCAGGTGAAGATGTCCTTGGACGTGGGCTTCGCGAAGGTGTGCCCGCCGTCGAAGGTCAGCGTGTCACCACTCACCCGCCCGGTGAACACACCCCGGCCGCCCTGCAGGTCGATCTTGAGGTCGGTGCCCCGGTACTTCTCCCACACCTGGTCGATATAGCTGTTCCACACGTTCCGGAACGGCATCTGGTCGGGCCGGTCGAAGTACGGGGCCATGAGGTTCTGCGGTGAGATGACGCGCAGTACGTCCCCGTCGTCGCCCCGGATCACCAGGTCGCCCCACGGCTGCCCGTCCTTCTCGCCCTGCGCGACGAGATCGGCCGCGATCTTGTCGACGGCCCCGTCGGGCAGCGGGGCGACGGTGTGCTTGGCGTCGCCCTCCAGGGTCAGGCCGATGGGCAGGGCCGTGACCAGGTCCACGTAGCTGATGTTGGCGTACAACTGCGTGCTGTTGAAGGTGAATTCGCAGAACGACCAGGTGCGCCCGTAGTTGGGATCCTCGCGCGTCGCGAAGGCGGGCTCGACCAGAGACGGGCCCGGGTTGAGGAAGAAGTCCAGCTTGTCGTCCCGCACGAAGTAGACGCGGGCGCCGAACATTTGAGGCAGCGTCAGGACCTTCGGCGCGGAACCGGCCGCGCCCAGCGGGATGGAGCAGTCGACCGGGAGCGGCGTCTGCGGGGCCGAGGGCGAGTCGGGCCGGTAGACACCGCCGTCCGGCTTGAGCAGGACCCAGCGGTCGGTGCCCTGCTCGTGCCCGGTGACGTAGGCGCGCACCTCGCCGGGCAACGACTTGTTCTGCAGGGCGAGTTCACAGGTGGCGGGCGCCGCCTTGGCGTCGGGGCTGAGGAGGCTGCCCCAGGCCGGATAGGTCAGGGCTCCTGCGGCACCGGCTGCGGACGACAGGAATACGCGACGCGATATCACGGTGGATCTCCCGGAATGTGGGGGTGTGGGGATGTCGTACGTGGGGGGTGGGGGATGGGAGGGGGTGCGGCCGGCCGTGCCGTGCGACCACTGTTGCGTCAGGGAAATCCGGCGTCAAGAGATGGGGCTGAGAGCGCTCTCAGAAATGTTGTTCCTTCACAAGGTGGCGGTCGGCGTGCGGTGTCAGTGCCAGGTGCCAGACTCGGAGGAACGGAAGCGAGATGCGACAAAGGAGTCGATCATGCTTAGTACCCGTTTCCTCACGGGTGCCCCTGTATGGGTGGACCTCGGCACTCCGGACCTGGAGCGCGCCAACGCCTTCTATCGCGCGCTCTTCGGCTGGGAGTTCCAGTCCGGCGGCGAGCAATTCGGTGGATACGGCATGTATCAGTCGGGCGGAAAGACCGTGGCGGGCGCCATGACCGTCCCCGTCGATGAGGCCCCGCCGTCCTGGACGATCTACTTCAAGACGCCGGACGCCGACGCGACGAGCAAGGCGGTCGAGCAGGCCGGCGGCAGCGTCAAGTACGAGGCCGTGGACGTCGGTGACCTCGGCCGCATGGCGGTGTTCACCGACGCCCAGGGCGTCGGCTTCGCCGTCTGGCAGCCGGGCACGATCAAGGGCCTCGACCTCGTCGACGCGCCGAACAGCATGAACTGGACCGAGCTGTACACGCCGGACATCGCGGCGGCCGCCGCGTTCTACGGCACGGTCTTCGGCTGGGGCACCACCACCCAGTCCTTCCCCGGCGGTTCGTACACGATGATCCACCCCGCCGACGGCACCGCGGACGACATGTTCGGCGGACTGTGGCCGCTGGCCGACGCCCCGGAGGAAGCCGAGGGCGGGGCCTACTGGACTCCGTACTTCCAGGTCACCGACATCGACGCGGTGCTCGCCAAGGTCGAGCCCGCCGGGGGCACGGTGCGGGTGCCGCGGATGGACCTGGCGGGCGTCGGCAGCTTCGCCAAGCTCGCCGATCCGTCCGGGGCGCGGTTCGCGCTGATGCAGCCGGAGGCGCCGAGCGCGGGCTGAGGGAGTCGACCTTCCGGCGTCGCCCGCCACTGGGGGCGGCGCCGGGCAGGCCGGAGCCGTGGATCGGGCCGCCCCGTCCATCACTTGAACCCGACGGGGGTTTCGCCGCGTTCCTGGCGGGCATGGAGGATTTCGCCACGTTCCAGAACGGCCGAAACGCCTCGCCGCGCCGCGTTGATCGTTCGTTGATCGGTTGTTTCGCGCGCCCTGCCAGCATCATCGGCATGAAGATCGACATGACCACCGAGCCGGAACTCGCCTGGCAGGAGCAGGCGCTGTGTGCGCAGACGGGCTCCGACTTCTTCTTTCCCGAACCGGGCAGCTCCGTGCGCGAGGCGAAGTACATCTGCCAGCTCTGCGAGATGCGCCCCGCCTGTCTCGAATACGCCCTGGCCCATGACGAGCGGTTCGGTGTCTGGGGCGGGCTCTCCGAGAAGGAGCGGCTCCACCTCAGGCGTACGTGATCATCTGACGCGTACGCGACCTTCTCACGCGTACGTGACCGTGAACCTCCTCGTCCCTGCCGGTACGCGCACATCGTCGCCCGTGACCGTCAGATCACGGCCGTCCGCGGTCGCCGACCGCACCGAGCCGAACCGGCACGGATAGACATAGCGGACCCGCTCCGGTGACCGGGTGATGTCCACGGTGACCTTCCGCGCGCCCGCGTCATGGGTGAGGCAGTAGCCGAAGGGCGTCCCGAACAGGTTCGGGGCGTCGTCGACGGCCACCGACTCGCCGTCCGGCACCCAGTGCGGACGTACGCCCGGAGCGATGTACAGATGCGGGTCGCGGTCCTCGTCGGCCTCGAAGAAGAGGATGTCGCGGAGCAGCAGCAGATACTCGGCCGCCGCCCAGCCGTGCGGGATGTCCCCCATGTACCAGTGGCGGCCGGGGACTTCGCGGTAGTCGGACGCGATGGGGAACGCGTGCTGCTCGTTCCACGCGCCCAGCGCCACCGCACGCTCATCGGTCCGCGGCATGGACGCGCCCACGATCCAGCCGAGCAGCGCGTCCATTCGCGCCGCGTCGCCGGCCAGGAGGTAGGCGTGCGCCAACTGCGTGGTCAGGTAGGGGCCGTAGGTGTTCCACGCCGCCTCGTGCCGGTAGCCGCCGGTCACGAAATGGGTGTACATCGTGTCGAGCGTGTGGCGTGCCGCCCGGTCGATGTCCTCGCCCAGCTTGCTGCCCATGTGCAGCCGCAGCGGATGGAAGAACGCCGCCGTGCCGATCATCGTCGAGTCGAGCCGACCGACGTCGGCGGGTCCCGTCGGTATGTACGTCTCCCAGGCGCCGCGCCGGCGCTGCTCCTCAAGGACCCAGCGCACCGACGCGGCCGTCGCGCGCTTCAAGTCATCGAAGGCGCCCCAGAGTTCCGGCACGTCGGGCGAGCCGATGCGCTCCGCGAGCCGCGCCGCCTCGTACAGTCCGGCCAGGCCCCACAGGTCGTCCCAGTAGTGCGGCTTGTCGCGCTCGCCGAGGTGCTCGGCGCTCCAGCCGCTGTGCAGCAGGCCGTACTGGTCGCGGTTGTCCCGCAGCCACCGGGCGCCGTCGATGACGTACGGCGTGTAGAGCTTCGCGCCGAAGGCGGCGGTCCGGCCGCGCGTGCGGTCGAAGCGGCCGATCGCCCACAGCGCCTGGCCGTTGCTGTCCCACTCGCGGTCGTCCTTCTCGTGCGGGCCGCCGTAGAAGCCGTACTCGGCGCACGGCCCGATCCGGCCCGTCCCGCGGTTGAACTTGAGCGGGTAGTGCGTACCCAACTGGTGCTCGGCCAGGGCCGAATCGCCCACCAGTGAACATGCCGTGGCCTCGACGGACGAGTCGCGGATCCAGAAGGAGTCGTACACCGTCGGCCCGGGATGGATCTCGCCGTGGTCGGAGAGGATGAGCAGCTGCGAGCGGCACTGCCGGAACCGGTCCGTCAAGTGGGCGACGGGCGACGGCAGTTCGGGCTGGACCCCCTGTGAGAGGAGCTTGTCCGTCCAGAAGCCGCGGTTGGCCTCTTCCAGGCGGGCGGCCGGAGTGGCCTTGATCTCGGCCAGGTCGGCGGCCCCGCTGTAGAGATCGACCGGGAGCCGGACGTCGAGCTCGAACAGCTCGTCGTCCACGACCCGGTAGGGCCAGGCGAACGCCGCGCTGCACAGCCCCGCGATCTGGTCCTGGGCGCGCAGCGCGCCGTTCAGCTTGCCGCCGTTGACCAGGTCGTGGAACGGGCTGTGCGTGAGGTAGGAGTCGGGGTCGTACGTGAAGTCCGGGTTGCCGTACACGCCGTACTGCTCCGGAGCCGTGTCGAACACCGGGCCCCACCCGCTGTTGGTCTCCATCCGCCCCTCGTCCGGCAGATGGCGCAGGAACGTCAGGCGCCGGTCGGCGATCTGCCGGCCGTTGCGGTCGTGCCGCTGGAAACCGCTCGGCCCCGCGGGCATGACCGCCGCGCACAGCCAGCCCTCGCGCGCCTGCCCGGTCGCGCTGCCCACCGTCAGGCGGGTCACGACGAGATCGCGCTGCCGGGCACCGACGGTGGTAGCGAAGGTCCGCTGCACGAACTCGGTGCCGTCGGCGGTGCGGAACGTCGTCAGGACCACCGGCAGATGCGGCGCCTCCATGCGCTGCCCGACCGTCCCGCCGCCCGTCAGCTGCGGCAGATGCAGGGCGCGGCTCGCCGGTTCGTAGAGGAAGAAGGAGAGACAGTACTTGTCGTAGACGGGCTCGATCTCGCCCGCCTGGCCGATCAGTGACTCCTGGCGGTGGTCCTTCACACCCACCATGTGCCAGTAGCGGTACAGGGCGTTGGAGGCGAAGGCCGCCTCCTTGGACTCGTACGTTCCGTGGTCGAAGTCGTCGCTCCAGCGCCGGAAGGCCGCCTGCGCCCACCACGGCACGGGATAGGGCAAGCGTGCCCTCCCCGCCCAGCCGCGCCACATGACCTCGTAGAACATCCATTCATGGGTCTGCGCCATGGGTTCCACCCCCGCTGCCCACCGTTGCACCAGGGCGGGCGGCCGTAAATCCGTTCGGCACGGCGGTCCTCGCACGGTTACGATCCGGGGGCGCGGGCGGGCCGATCACCGCTGGTCCGCGCGTATGCGGGGTCCTGTAGAGCAGAGGCAGACTCGCCGCCACGGCATGGCGGATACGCCGGTTCGAATCCGGCCGGGACCACGGGCGAGCGGCACGGGCGGGGCGGGACGGATGAGTGAGAGCGGCGGGATCGGCGAGGCGGACCTCGCGGTCTTCCACGACGTGGTCGGCAGACTCCGCGAGCTGCCCGTCGACGACCCGGTGCGGCTGCGCGCCGAGCAGGTCGCCGCGTCCTTCGCCCGCGACGGACGGCTGCGCAGGCGCAAGGCGCGCGGCGCCGAACTCTCCGCCGCCGACGCGGCCGTGATGGCCGCCACCGCCACCGGGGCCGACGACCGCCGCGAGGACGCGCCGCTGGTCGCCGAGGCCTCGACGGGTGCCGCGGGGGTCTTCCGGCGGCCACGGCCCTGCTATGTCTGCAAGGCTTCGTATCGACAGGTCGACTCCTTCTACCACCGGCTCTGTCCCGACTGCGCCGCCGACAACCGCGCCCGGCGCGCGCTCACCACCGATCTGAGCGGGCGCCGCGCGCTGCTCACCGGGGGCCGTGTGAAGATCGGCTTCCAGCTGGCCCTGATGATGCTGCGCGACGGCGCCGAACTCCTGGTCACCAGCCGCTTCCCGCACGACACGGAGCGGCGCTTCCGTGCGGTGCCGGGCAGCGAGAAGTGGCTCGACCGGCTCACGGTGCTCGCCGTCGACCTGCGCGACCCGCGCCAAGTCCTCGGCCTGTGCGAGGAGTTGCGGCAGTCCGGCGAGCCGCTGGACATCCTGGTCAACAACGCCGCGCAGACGGTCCGGCGGCCGCCGGAGTCGTACGCGGCGCTCAGTGCGGGGGAGTCGGCGACGCTGCCCGCCGGGGCGCGTGCGGCGCCCGGGTTCCGGCCGATGCGGGCGCTCGACGGCTCCGCGGCGCGGGGCGCCATCGCCCTGGTCCTTCGCGAGGCCGACGAGGCGGGGCTGCTGCCCGACCCCTCGCCGGAGAACTCCTGGTCGGCCCGGCTCGGCGACCTCGACCCCGCCGAGGTCCTGGAGACCCAGCTGGTCAACGCGCTCGCCCCGGCCCTGCTCTGCGACCGCCTGCTGCCCCTGCTCCTTGCCTCGCCACGGCCCCGTACGTACATCGTCAACGTCACGGCGGTCGAGGGCCGCTTCGCGGTGCGCAACAAGATGCCGGGACACCCGCACACGAACATGGCGAAGGCCGCCCTGAACATGCTCACCCGCACCAGCGCGGCCGAACTCGCCGAGCGCGGCGTGCACATGTGCGCCGTCGACACCGGCTGGATCACGGACGAGAACCCGGCACCCAAGAAGGACCGCATCGCCGGCGCCGGCTTCCGCACACCCCTCGACGTGGTGGACGGCGCGGCGCGGATCTACGACCCGATCGTGCGCGGCGAGGCGGGCGCACCCGTCTCCGGGGTCTTCCTCAAGGACTATCGGGAGGCGGAGTGGTGAACGACCCGACGGCCGTGGGCCCGTTCGCGTTCGCGTTCGCGGGAGTTCCGCGCGTAGTGCCACGACCCGCCGCCGAACTGGAGCCGCTGCTCGACTGGTTGCGGGGCGGCCGTCCGGCAGGCGAGCGCCTCGACTTCGCGGCCGGGACGGTGCTTCCGGACGGGCGGCTCGACCTGTGCAAGCAGTCGCTCGGAGCGGAGGGCGCCGCGCTGGTCGCCGATGCGCTGCGGGGTGGCTCGGAGGCTGAACGGCCTTCTCCCGTACGTCACTTGCTGCTCGGCACCGACGGCCTGGGTGACGAGGGGGCGGCCGTCGCAGCGGCCACCGCGACAGGAGCCAAGGGGGTGGAGACCCTCTACCTCGGCTGCAACGGCATCACGGCGGGCGGCGCCTGCCGCATCGCGGATCAGTTGCGGGCATCGCCGCAGGTGGTGACGGGCGTCTGGCTCAAGCGCAATCCGCTGGGTCCGCAGGGCGGCGCCGCGGCGACCGAACTGATCGAATCCGTACGGACATTGCGCACACTCGACCTCGTCCAGACGGGGCTCGACGCGGCCGGTGCCGCCGTCCTCGCCGACGCGCTGCTCGCGGCGTCCGCTGCGGGCCGGCGCGTCGAGCGGGTCTTCCTGGGCGGCAATCCGCTCGGCCCGGCGGGGGCCGCACCGCTCGCCGAGCTGGTCTCCGGTGGCGGGGTGCGTGAACTGTACGTATCGGCGGCGCAGTTGGGCGACGCGGGAGCGCTGCGGATCGCGGACGGTCTTGAGCGTGCGCCGTGGGGCGGGCTCGACCGCCTCGCCGTCGCCAGCAACGGCATCGGGCCACGCGCCGCCGCGCGCCTGGTCGCGGCGGCCGTCTCCGCCGGGGTCGAGCTGCTCGACCTCGGCCGGGTGCGTGCCGCGGGTGTGCTCGGCGCGGCGGACAACCGTGTCGACGACGCGGCCGCCACCGCCATCGCCGGAAGTCTCGCCGCGGGCGAGCACCGCCTGGCCCACCTGGTGCTCAGCCACACCGGGCTGCGCAGCCGGGAGGCGCACCGGTTTCTGGACACCGCCGCGTTGGCGCTGACGCCTACGCGGTTCGTCCTCGGCCAGGGTGTCGCGGCGAGTGTCAAGCGGCGGCTGGCTGCGTTCAGTTGGGGCATCCCTGCACCGGCGGTCCCGGTGGACGTTGCCGCTGTGCGCAGCGTGCATCGCTGAAGGCTCCGTTGGGAGTGCTGTCAGGATCTGCGGATCGGTGGGGGCTGGTCGCGCAGTTCCTCGCGCCCCTAACGGGCCCGGTAGCCCTGGCTGTCTAAGTCGTCGGGGCGGCCACGCCGCTCTCGTCCACGGTGAAGCGTCCGCTCGCGGCGCCGTTGAAGGTCCCGCTCTTGACCCACTCGATCAGTGCCGCCTTGGTCGTGGAGTGGGGGCCTGCCCAGGGTTCGCCGGGGCGGCCTCCATAGGGCGTCCCGGATTCCGGTGTGCAGCGCGGGCCGGTGCAGCCCTCGTTGTGCAGCTGGTGGGCCGCGCACTGCACCTGCACGAGCAGCTTGTTCGTCATGGCTGCCGGGAGGGCGTTGTAGACGGCGGGCGCGTTGGCCGCTCCTCCCGGAACGCCCCTGTCCTCAATACCCTGCATGACCAGCGTCGGTGGGGTCAGCTGCCCCGCTACGGCGGCATTCCAGCCGTAGCTGGAGAACGTCGGCGAGCGGTTGATGCCAGTCGGGTTGCCGGGGTCGTCCCCTCCCCAGTTCCGCCCCTCGGTGTCCTGTTCCATGATCTGCTCCCAGATCTGATCCAGGCTGCCCGGGATGATCCGCCCGGTGCACGCAGCCTCGCGATCCGGCGGCAGCATCGACGGTGGCTGGCGAGGCGCGACGTTCAGCGGGTACGTGACGAAGCCCGCCGGCGGCGTCGTCTCCTCGGTCGGCCCTCCGAAGAAGGGCGCAAGGAACACGGCACGGTTGACCTTCGCGATGACGGCCGCGCTTCCGGGAAGGACCGGGTTGGCCGCGTACAGCGTCCGCCCGACGTGCTGCGCTCCGAGCGAGTAGCCGACCAGGGTGACCTTGCCGTCCGTCGGCTGTGCGCGGGTGATGGCGTCGTCGATGGTCTGGCGGATGTCGCGTACGAAGGTGTCGACGCGCGCGAAGCGGTGCTGGCTCGAGTGCGGGCGCCTCTGCCCGGCGAGCGGATTGGTCAGGAGCAGCGCCCCCTGCTGATCGAGGGCGAATGCCGCCGGGTTGTGTGTGCGGTCGCACCCCTCGGGGTGGGAACAGCTGCCGTCCGCGTTGTAGGGCCTGAGGCTCGCGTTGCCGGGATCGTTCAGGCCCTCGTCGAAGCGCGTCGAGCGGCCGTAGCCGAGCAGGCTCGGGGCGAAGGTGTCGATTCCCGCACGCGCGAGTGCTTCCTGCGTGCTGAGCTGGCCGCCTTCCGGGGCGGGGTGGCGCAGGTCGAACGTCGGCGAGGCGGTTTCGGTGCGGCCGTGGATCAGTACCGCGGCCCTGTTGGTCACCCCTGGGCATTTGCCGTTCGCGTACACCGGCCGGACGCGGTGCACCTGGATCCTCGCCGGGCGCCCGTCGAACCGGGGGTCCGGCATGAGCCCGCGCGGCACCCTGAACATCAGCCAGTGATTCCTGGTGTCGACGCCGGTCGGCACCTCGTCGCATTGCCGGGCCGACGGCTTGGTGGCAGCGGCCGTCGATACCGTTCCGGTGCCGAAGGTGCTCGCGATCAGGCAGAGGCACAGCAGGAGCCATCGCGTCCGGACCCCTGGTGCGCGTTCGGGGGTCCCTGGGGTGGTGTGCATGGCATCTCCCGCCGGGGCTGCTGCGGATCGGTCCGGTGGCAGCATCCTTCGGCGTCGTTCGGTCCCCTGCCAGACGGGCTCGGCTGAACGGACCTGCACGTGCGCCTCGGCACACGGCACCGACTGCTCGACCCCAGGGCCTGACGGGGCGCGAAGCCGGAGCATACGATTCACCCCAAGGGCGGGGTCGTAGCGCAGAGGCAGTCGCGGCGGTCTCCAAAACCGGAACACGCTGGTTCGAATCCAGCCGCCCCGCCCCCTCACCTCTGCACCCCCGTGCCCCCTCACCTCCGCAATTCGCTGTCCCCGGGCCGGTCCCGCCAGGCAGAATCCGCGCATGGCCCCGCCCGAGAAGACCGCCGCCCGTTATCTGCTCTCCGACCTCGACCTGCTGCCCTATCCGCGCCGGATGCGCGAGATCGCCGAGAGCGCCCGGGACTTCGCGGCGCGCGGCGCGCTGCGGTCGGTCCTGGAGGAGCTGGAGTGCGGCGGGGCGTACGAGCGCGGAGTGGCCATCGTGCTCGCCTGTGCCGGCGGGGACGCCGAGTGGACCGGGGCGCGGCTCACCGACCTCGACCCCTTCGTGCGCGGTCACGCGCTACGGATCGCGGAGAGCCATGGGGTGCCGGACGCCGCCTTCGAGGCCGCGCTCGACGATGCCTCCGAAGCGGTGCGGCGGCAGTTGCTGCACGCGATCGTCGCCGGGCGCCGCACCGCGCTCGCCGATCGCGTCATCGGCCCGCTGCGGCGCGCGTGGGGTGACACGGAAGCGGCCAGGCTGCTGCCCGGCTGTTCGTTCCCCGTGGTGGAGCGGCTGCTGCCGGAGCTCTTCCACGCCGTACGCGGATGGCGGCCGCTGGCGAAGCGGCACGCGGGTGTGCTCATCGACGTGGCGGCACGCGAACTCGGCGCGCTGCCCGAGGCGCTGCGGGACGCCTGGTGGCAGCGGTACGCGGCAGGGATCGCGGCGGCCACGGACGCCGAGCCGGTCCGGGTGCTCGACCTGCTCGACCGGTTCGCACCCAATGTCTTTCCCGCTCAACTCCGGTCGCATCTCGGCGTGTTCACCGACGCGGCGCCGGGGCGCGTCCTGGAGATCCTCACCGGTCCCTGGGGGCAGCCGCTGCGGCACAGCAGTTGGCTCACGATGCCCGTGCTGCGCAAGCTCGCCCGTTCCGGTGCGCCCGAACTCCTCGCGTACGCCCGTTCCGTCGCCGACGACTCCGCCGACCTCTCCCGGCTGATCCTCGCCCACCCGCCGGGGGAGCGGGCCGCCGTGTACGCGCGGGCCGTCGAGGGGCGCGGCGCGGGGTTCGCCACCGTCGACGGTGTTCTTCTCGGCGCGCTGCCCCGCAGTGCGGTTGCCGACGTGGCCCGGCGGATGGCCGAGCGGGCCAAGGAGCGTGGCGGGCAAGGGAGTTCCGTCCTGCTCGCCGAGTCCTTCCTGCCCTGCGCCGAGGTGCGCGAGCGGCTCGTGGCGGCGACGCGGCGGTCGGCCGCGGAGGAGCGCGCCGAGGCCTGGCCGCTGCTCGTCCGCAATGCCGCGCGCTCCGGGGAACGCGCCCAAGTCGCTGCCGTACTCGAAGAGATGACGCGCCTCGCCAACGAGCAGGACCCGGTGCGCTCCGCCGCTCTGTCCGCGCTCGCCGAGACCCGCCCCGCCCTCTTCGGTGTGGAGGCCGAACCGTTTCTCGACCGGATCTGTGCCGACGCCGTCGCCGCCCGCGACTCCTCGTACGGCACCCGCGGAGCCCTCAGCCGCCTCGCCGTCGCCGTGCTGCGCGAGCACGCGGCGGGCGGGGAGCGGGAGTTGGTGAACTGGGCGCTGCGCACCCTCGTCCGGATCTCCGGCAGCACCGGCGGCGCCGACCTCGGCCGCCTCGACCGCACACTGCGCCGCGGCCAGGAACACCAGGTCTTCGAAGCGCTGCGCCCCTGGATCGAGGCGGGCGCCGAGAAGGCGGACTACAGCCTGGCCTTCGCGCTCGCCCGAGCCGTCGGCAAGCGCGCCGCGGGCCTGCCCGAACTCCAGGAACTCCTCTGGCAGGCCATCCGCTTCGGCGACAACGCGACCGTCTCGAAGGCGATCGCCCTGTGGCTGGAACCGGCCTCGACGCGCGACGAGCGCGTGGCGCGGGTTCTCGCACAGGAGCCGTCGACGGCCGTGCTGCCCCCGGTGTACTCGCTGCTGTGCGCCCGCCGCACGGACCTGCTCGACCAACTCCTGTCCGGCACACCGCCGTACGGACGGTTCCTGACCAAGGGCGCGGCGTGGACCGTACCGGCCTACGCCTGGCAGATACGCCGCTGGCTGCCGCGTCAACAGGACGCGCTGGTAAGGCAGTTGGCCCAAGCGGCGAGTGACGCGGGGCTGCCGAAGTGGAACCGCGCGACGGCGATCGCGCGCGGCGCGTGCATGCCCGGCGCCGGGGAGGATCTCGTACGCCGCTGGACCGGATCACCCGACACGGTGCTCGCCGAGGCGGCCCTCGGCGCGCTCGCCCACACCCAGCGGCCGGGGGACTCCCTGCCCGAGCTGCTCGCGCACGCAGGGGGCGAGCGGGCGCGCGTCGCGGTGTACGCGGCCACGCAGGCGTCACGCCACCTCGCACCGTCCCGTCTCGCGGCGCTGCTGCGGGAGGTCCTGTGCGGCGATGGCAAGAAGGTGACGAGCCGCAAGGAGGCCGCGAGGCTCGCCGCCGTACGGCTGCCCGCGCCCGAGGCGGCGGCGCTGCTCGGCGATGCCTACGAGGCGCCGGGCGCCCACCGTGACGTACGGGCGGCGTGTGTCGCCTTCGCGGGCGGGCTGCTGGGCGAGGAACGGGTCTGGGCGCTGCTGCGGGACGCCGCGGCGGGCGAGGCGGTGCTGCGGACGGCCGTGCTGCGGGTGCGGCCGCTCGATCTGGCGGAGGGGCATCGGGAGCGGTACGCGCGTCTCGTGCGTGAGGCGGTGGGCGCTGATGACGACGACGCGGCGGCCCTGGCGCTGTCGGCGCTGGCACGGTGGGCCCCGTGGTCGCCGGACGCGGCCGGGGTCCTCGCGGAGGCCGTCGCCGATCTGTCCCGGCGAGCCACGTGGCAGGTGGCCGCGCGAGGACTCGTGGCGGCGGCGGCCACCGCGCCGCGCGGGGGAGGGGCGTTGTGCGGGGCGCTTGCGGCGCTCGCGGAGGCGGCGCCCGCTGCGACTCCGGGCCGGGACCTGCCCGCCCGGCGGCGGATCGAGTATCTGGCGGAGACGCTGGCCGAGGAAGGCGAGGCGTATCGGATTCCCGCTCTGGCCGCCGGTGACGTGCTCGCCGGTTACGCGGAGTACGTGCCGCAGGCAGCGGAGATCCTTGCGGCGGCGCTGGATGTCGACGCGGAGCCCGGTGCGGCGCTGCTGCGCCTTGCCCGGTTGCACGAGGGGCGGCCGGCGCTCGCGGTGCGGACCGCGGGCGCCCTGAGCGAACGCTTCGCGGACATGGAGCACACGAAGGAGGCCCTGCTGCTGCCCGTGGCGCACCGCCTCGCGGAGGAAGGCGGCCATGCGGAGGGGGTCTTCGCCCTGGCGATCACGGATGCGCTCGGAGAGCGGACGAACTGGCCCGCGCCTTGGCGGGACCTTCTCGTGTCCCTGCGGCTCCATCCGGTCCCGGACGTCCGGGACGCGGCTCTGGCGGTGTGCACGGCGGACGAGTGACCGCCAAGTACGACGGCGCCCGGCAGCAGAGCTGCCGGGCGCCGGTGCGGGTCGCCTACTTCCCCCGCGCAGCCATCCGCGCCTTACGCGCAGCCAGCTTCTCGTCGAACTTCGCGGCCTCGGTGTCGAGCCCGTTCATGTACAGACCGAGCTCCTCCTGCGCCTTGAGACCCTCGGGGCCGAGCCCGTCGATGTCCAGGACCTTCAGGTAGCGAAGGACGGGCTGGATCACGTCGTCGTGGTGGATGCGCATGTTGTAGATCTCGCCGATCGCCATCTGCGCGGCGGCCCGCTCGAAGCCGGGCATGCCGTGACCGGGCATCCGGAAGTTGACCACGACGTCGCGCACGGACTGCATGGTCAGGTCGGGGGCGAGCTCGAAGGCCGCGCCCAGGAGGTTGCGGTAGAAGACCATGTGCAGGTTCTCGTCGGTGGCGATGCGCGCCAGCATCCGGTCGCAGACCGGGTCGCCCGACTGGTGGCCGGTGTTGCGGTGCGAGACGCGGGTCGCGAGCTCCTGGAAGGCGACGTACGCGACCGAGTGCAGCATCGAGTGGCGGTTGTCGGACTCGAAGCCCTCGGCCATGTGCGCCATGCGGAACTGCTCGAGCTTGTCCGGGTCCACGGCGCGCGAGGCCAGCAGGTAGTCGCGCATCACGATGCCGTGGCGGCCCTCCTCGGCGGTCCAGCGGTGCACCCAGGTGCCCCAGGCGCCGTCGCGGCCGAAGAGCGAGGCGATCTCGTGGTGGTAGCTGGGGAGGTTGTCCTCGGTCAGGAGGTTGACGACCAGGGCGACCTTGCCGATGTCGGTGACCTTGGACTGCTCGGGCTCCCAGGCCTCGCCGTCCTCGAAGTAGCCGGGGAAGTTCCGGGCGTCCGAGAACGGGACGTACTCGTGCGGCATCCAGTCCTTGGCCACCTTCAGGTGGCGGTTGAGCTCCTTCTCGACCACTTCTTCCAGGGCGAACAGCAACCGGGCGTCGGTCCAGTCGTCCGTGCTGCCGAGGTGGGGAGAGGTGATCGTCACGGGGGCTCCAGGGGGGACGGGAGATTTTTCGGATATCGGGCTACAGGGGGTTACCAGGTCGCACGAGCGGGTGCTACCTACCTACGGTGTCGTAGGTTACGTTGCCGTAGGTTAAACCCTCCGTAAAGTGCCCGAGGAAGCGGGGCCCACCGGCCCCGCTCGCCCCATCCGCCCCAGTACTGGTCAGGCGTACAGCTCACGGAGTCGCACTGAGAGGCATGTCACACAGCCTTCGAGCTTCTCGAACTCGCTGATGTCCACCACGACGGGTTCGAACCCGAGATCCGTGAACAGCTCCGCGGTCTTCGGCGCGCTCGCCGCCATCAGCAGCTTCGAACCGCCGAGCAGCACCACGTGCGCCCCCGACTCCTCCGGCACGGGCAGGAAGCGCGGGAAGAGCGAGGGGGTGTCCACCAGCGGCGGGTGGCCGACGACCGTGCCGTCGGGCAGCGCCGTCACGGCGGACTTCAGGTGCAGGACCTTGCTGACGGGTACGGCGACGACGCGCGCGCCGAGCGGCTCGAAGGCCGCCCGCAGCTGCCGTACGCCCGCGGCGTTCGTGCGCCCGCCCCGTCCGACGTAGATCGTGTCGCCGATCTTGAGAATGTCGCCGCCGTCGAGCGTCCCGGGCTCCCACACCCAGTTCACCGAGGCGCCGAGCCGGGCCACCGCCTCCTCGACCCCGGCCGTCTCGCCGCGCCGCGACTCGGCGCCCGGCCTGGCGATCAGCGCCACATTGCGGAAGACCACCGCCGCGTCCTCGACGAAGACCGCGTCCGGGCAGTCGTCGGCGGGCTCCACTTCGAGCGTCTCCCAGCCGTGCGCCCGCAGCGCTTCGGCGTACGCCTCCCACTGCTCGAGGGCGAGGTCCGCGTCGACCGGCGTCCGTTCGATGTGCGTGACCAGGCCTTCGGCGAGGCGCGGGCTGGGGCGGCGGATCAGCGCTTTCTTGCTGGGCACGGGGCGTTCTCCGTAAGGCGGCGGGGGCGCCCGGCCCGGCGGGGTGCCGGGCCGGGGTGTTGCCGCACATCATGCAGCGCGCGAGGGCTCCAGGCCCAGGTCTCGCCGCAGATGGGCGGCGGTGAACGACCCTTCCGCGCCGATCAGCTGCCGCGGTGTCCCCTCGAAGACGACGCGGCCGCCGTGCTTGCCGCCGTCAGGGCCCAGGTCGATCACCCAGTCCGCGTGCTTGACGACCTCCAGGTTGTGCTCGACGACCAGCACCGTGTTCCCCGTGTCGACAAGCCGGTCGAGGAGGGCGAGCAGCCCGCCCACGTCCGCCATGTGAAGGCCGGTCGTCGGCTCGTCAAGGACGTACGTCGTGCCGGTGCGGTGCAGCTGTGTCGCCAGCTTGATGCGCTGTCGCTCGCCGCCCGAGAGCGTGCTCAGGGGCTGCCCGAGCGTCAGGTAGGTGAGCCCCACGTCCCGCAGGGCGCGCAGCCGGCGGCGTACCGCCTTGTCATCGACGGCGGCGAGGAAGTCGAGCGCGCGCTCGGCCGTCATCTCCAGGACGTCGACGATGGAGCAGCCGTCCACGGTGAGCCGCAGCACCTCTTCCTTGAAGCGCCGCCCCTCGCACGCCTCGCAGGTCGTGGTCACCGGATCCATGAACGCCAGGTCGCTGTAGATGATCCCGCGCCCCTGGCAACTCTCGCACGCCCCGGCGGAGTTGAAGCTGAAGAGCCCCGCCTCCTGGCCGGTCTTGCGGGCGAACAGCTTGCGCAGCGAGTCCATGATGCCGAGATACGTCGCCGGGGTCGACCGGCCCGAGATGCCGATGCCCGACTGGTCGACGACCACGGCGTCCGGATGCTCGTCGACGAACGCCCGCGACACGAGCGTGCTCTTGCCGGAGCCCGCGACCCCGGTCACCGCCGTGAGCACCCCGGTCGGCACGCGCACGCTGACGTCCTTGAGGTTGTGCAGGTCGGCGCCCTTGACCCAGCGTCCGCCGACCGCCTGGCGCGGGCTCTCCTTGACGCCCGTGGAGCGCCGCAGGAACCGGCCGGTGAGCGTGTCCGCGTGCCGCAGCTCGTCCGGTGTCCCCTCGAAGACGACCAGGCCGCCGCCGGCGCCCGCGTCAGGACCCATGTCGACGACGTGGTCGGCGACGGCGATCACGTCGGGGTCGTGCTCGACGACCAGGACGGTGTTCCCCTTGTCGCGAAGCCGCAGCAGCAGATCGTTGAGACGGCCCACGTCGCGCGGGTGCAGGCCGACACTGGGTTCGTCGAAGATGTACGTCATGCCGGTGAGGCTGGAGCCGAGGTGCCGCACCATCTTCAGGCGCTGCCCCTCGCCGCCGGAGAGTGTGGACGTCTCGCGGCCGAGGCTGAGATAGCCGAGGCCGATCGCCTCGATCCGTTCGAGCGCCGCCACGGCCGCTCCCGCGATGGGGCCCGCCACCGGGTCGTCGATCCGCTCCAAGGCGGCGATGAGGTCGGTGACCTCCATGCGCGAGCAGTCGGCGATGTTCCTGCCGTCGATCCGCGTCGCGAGCGCCGCCGCGTTGAGCCGCGCCCCGTGGCAGGCGTCGCACTCGCCCTCGACGAGGAAACGCTGCACCAGGTCACGGGTCTTCTGGGAGAGCGCGGAGAGGTCGCGGTTGAGGTAGAGCCGCTCGAAGCGGTCGGCGAGACCTTCGTAGTCGATGTCCCGTGCGCCGCCGGTGTTGTTGACGTTGACCTTGCCGCCGTTCCCGTCGCCGCGCATCAGGAACTGCCGCTCGGCAGCGGTGAATTGACCCACCGGCTTGTGCGTGTCCAGGTCGGGGGTGTTGGTGTACGTCTGGCTCTGCCAGGTCCCCACGGCGAACGGCGGGAAGAGAATCGCGCCGTCCGCGAGGGACTTGGCGGGGTCCAGGATGCGGTCGTAGTCGGGCCGCACGGCCCTGCCGAGGCCGTGGCACTCGGGGCACATGCCCGAGGGGTCGTTGAACGAGTACGCCGTGGCAGGACCGGCGCTCGGTGTGCCGTGCCGCGAGAACAGCACGCGCATCACCGAGTAGATGTCCGTCATGGTGCCCACCGTCGAGCGGGAGTGGCCGCCGATCGGCTTCTGGTCCACGACGATCGCGGGCGAGAGATCCTCGATGGCCTCCGCGTGCGGCCGCTCGTACTTCGGCAGCCGGTTGCGGATGAACCACGTGAAGGTCTCGTTCACCTGGCGCTGCGACTCGACCGCGATCGTGTCGAAGACGACCGACGACTTCCCCGACCCCGAGACTCCGGTGAAGACCGTGAGCCGGCCCTTCGGGATGCGCAGGCTCACCTCCTTGAGGTTGTTCTCACGGGCTCCCCTGATGGTGATGTATTGGTGCATACACGCGAAGCTAGCCGGGATACCCGACAGCTTCTGTCGTGATTTCTTTCATTTCGCCGTCGAGCAGCAGCCAGCGCGTGATGCCGATCGATTCCAGGAACGGCACGTCGTGACTGGCCACGATCAGCGCCCCCTCGTACGACTCCAGGGCCGTGGCCAGCTGCTTCACGCTCGCCATGTCGAGGTTGTTCGTCGGCTCGTCGAGCATCAGGAGCTGCGGCGCGGGCTCCGCGAGCAGCAGCGCCGCGAGCGCCGCACGGAACCGCTCGCCGCCCGACAGGGTCGCCGCCCGCTGGTCGGCCCGCGCCCCCTTGAACAGGAAGCGGGCGAGGCGCGCCCGGATCCGGTTGTTGGTGGCGTCGGGCGCGAACCGTGCCACGTTCTCGGCGACGGTCAGCTCATCGTCGAGCACATCGAGCCGCTGCGGCAGGAAGCGCATCGGGACGTGCGCCAGTGCCTCACCCTCCTCGGCGGCCAGCTCCCCCGCGATCGTCCGCAGCAGGGTCGTCTTGCCCGCGCCGTTGCGGCCGACCAGCGCGACCCGCTCGGGCCCGCGCAGCTCGAACTCGCCCGCCACGCGCGCTCCGTAACGCAGTGTCAGATTGCTGAGACCGAGTACGGTGCGGCCCGGCGGGACCGCGGTGAACGGCAGGTCGACACGGATCTCGTCGTCGTCACGCACCGCCTCCACGGCATCGTCAAGACGCTCCTTGGCCTCGGAGAGTTTCTCCTCGTGCATGATGCGGTGCTTGCCCGCGGACACCTGGGCCGCACGCTTGCGCTCGCCCATGACGATCTTCGGCTCGCGCTTCTGGTCCCACATCTTCTGGCCGTACCGCTTGCGCCGCGCCAACTTGACCTGGGCATCGGCCAGTTCACGCTTCTGCTTCTTCAGGTCCGACTCGGCGACGCGCACCATGCGCTCCGCCGCTTCCTGTTCGGTGGCAAGGGCCTCCTCGTATGCGGTGAAATTGCCGCCGTACCACTTCACTTCGCCGTCCCTGAGGTCGGCGATCTGGTCGACCAGATCGAGGAGTTCACGGTCGTGGCTGACCACGACGAGCACTCCGGACCAGGCCTCGACGGCCTCGTAAAGGCGTCGACGGGCGTACAGATCAAGGTTGTTGGTGGGTTCGTCCAGAAGCAGCACGTCGGGGCGGCGCAGCAGCAGCGCGGCGAGACGCAGCAGCACCGACTCGCCGCCCGACACCTCACCCGTGGTGCGGTCAAGGCCGATGTGGCCAAGGCCCAGCTGGTCGAGGGTCGCGATCGCGCGCTCCTCGACGTCCCAGTCGTCACCGACCGCGGTGAAGTGCTCATCGGCGACGTCGCCCGCCTCGATGGCGTGCAGCGCGGCACGCGTTCCGGCGATGCCGAGTACGTCGTCGACGCGCAGTCCGGTGTCGAGGGTGACGTTCTGCGGCAGATAGCCGATGTCGCCCGCGACCCGGATGGCGCCGTCGCCCGGCGTCAGCTCACCGGCGATCAGCTTCAACAGGGTTGATTTTCCTGACCCGTTGACGCCGATGAGACCGGTCCTGCCGGGGCCGAAGGCCACCTGGAGCCCGTCGAAGACTCCGGTGCCGTCCGGCCAGGTGAAGTCGAGCGACGTGCAGGTGATGGAGGTGGGGTGAGTAGACATACAGGCCTCGCGGTTGCGTGAGATGAAGCGCGGTCAAGGGGCAACGCGTTTCGGGACACCGCGGGGTGCGACAGACAGAGGCGGAGACGGAGGCGTCAGCGCGGGGGCATGAAAAAAGGCCCTGCGCCGGGGACGGCTCGAACGCCGAGGTCGCACGCTACGCACACAGCCGAGCCGTGTGACGCGGTGACTCCAGACCTCAGACGAGCAACGTCCTTCTCCTATCGGCGACAACAGAACCGTTCTACAACGTACGAGGAGATCGCCCGGCTGTCAACGGATTACAACGAACCACAACCAACCACGGCGACGTACATGTCGGATTCTCGCCAGCCCCGGACCACGGAACGCTGGTTGAGTGGTCCGCATGACGACGACGAACCTCCGTGACCGCGCTCTGAAGTTCCGCTCCCTGCACACCGCCGGACGGCCGCTCGTGCTGCCGAACGCGTGGGACGCGGCGAGTGCCCGCATCATCGAGGCCGCGGGTGCCACGGCCGTCGCCACGACCAGTGCCGGGGTCGCCTGGGACCTCGGGGCCGCGGACGGCGACCACCTCGGCAGGGACCGCGCGCTCGGCGCGGTCGCCCGGATCGCGGCGGCGGTCGGGGTGCCGGTGACGGCCGACATCGAGAGTGGCTACGCGCAGGACCTGGCAGGCGTCGCCGACACCGTGCGCGCGGTGCTCGCGGCGGGCGCCGTGGGCGTGAACATCGAGGACGCTCTGTACGACGGTGACGCACCGCTGCGTCCGGTCGCGGAGCAGGCGGAGCGCATCGCCGCGGCCCGTGCGGCGGCCGACTCCGCGGGTGTGCCGCTCTTCGTGAACGCCCGCATCGACACGTATCTGCGCGGTGTGGGGGCGGATGTCGACCGCGTCGGCCTGACCCTGGAGCGGGCGGCCGCCTTCCTCGCCGCGGGAGCGGACGGGATCTTCGTGCCGGGGGCGGTCGATCCGGCGACGGTCAAGGTGCTCGTCGAGGGCGTGGCGGGGCCGCTCAATGTGATGGCGGGCCCGGGTGCGCCGTCGGTCGCCGAATTCGCCGGGCTCGGGGTCGCGCGGATCAGCGTGGGCGCCGGCATCGCGCAGGCCGCGCACGCCGTCGTACGCAGGGCCGCGCGGGAGCTGCTCGCCGAGGGTACGTACGAGTCGCTCGCGGGCGGGCTCGACTACGGGGAGCTGAACGCGCTGCTCGGCTCCTGAGGGCGGGGCGGCCGGGGCGGTGGCGTCAGCAGGCGTCCCGCATCAGTTCGGCGAGGTCCTGGTCCAGGTCGACGTGCAGATGCTCGTCGCCCGCGGGGACCAGGGCCATGGTGCGGTGCAGGAAGCGGCGCAGATCGCCGGAGCGGATGTGGACGATCGCGGTGCCCTCGGGGGCGTGGAACTCCAGGACGGTGCGGTCGAATCCGTAGGGGCGCACCCGGACGTCGCCGTCCCCCACCGCGTTCTCCGTGCCCTGGGCGAGCAGTTCACGGGCGAAGGTCCAGTAGACCTCGACGCCCTCGAGGGTCGCCGGGGCGGGGAAGCTCATGTGGACGGCGAACGGGTCGCGCGGGTCGTAGTGGAGCTTCGCGGGGATGGTCGGCATCCGCGGTGCGGCGGCTACCAGGCGGGCCTCTACGGCTTGCTCGATGCGGTTGGACAACGCCTGCTCCCTCACTCACAGCTGGACGACTGGGGTCGGCACTGAGATAGACGTCGGAATGAAGGAATCCGTGCACGCGAACACCGAGTGACCTCGGTCACCGCCCTCTATTCACTCTTTTCACGGGATTCCCGGAAGGATCCGGGTGTTCCGGGGGCCCCGGCGGGACAGGGAGGCCATCTGGACGGGGCCGGGGGAGTGGACTAGCTTCGCGCGCCATGAGGGGTATGGGGAATTCGAGGCGGACGGTGCGGGCGGGGCGGGCACGGTCATGGGGCCGCGTGATGTCGGTGGGACTGTGCGGGGCGGCGTTCGCGGCGACGGTGCTCGCGGCGCCCGGGTCGGCGCAGGCGGCTCCGACGGCTGACGTGCAGGCGCCGGCCCACGCACAGGCACCGGCCCACGCACAGGCATCGACCGGGCAGCGCGGCGGCTGGGACGTGAAGGACAGCGGAACCGATGCCCGCTTCCGTGGCCTCGCCGCCGTCAGCCGCGACACGGCCTGGGCGGCCGGTTCCAAGGGCACGGTCCTGCGCACCACGGACGGCGGCGCGAGCTGGCGCGACGTCTCCCCGCCCGGCGCCGCCGAGCTGGAGTTCCGCGACATCGAGGCGTTCGACGGCCGCCGCGCGGTGGTCCTCGCCATCGGCGAGGGCGAGGCGTCACGGGTCTTCCGCACCGCGGACGGCGGCGCGACCTGGACCGAGTCGTTCCGCAACACCGACCCCAAGGCCTTCTACGACTGCATGACCTTCTTCGACCGTCGCCACGGCCTCGCGATGAGCGATCCGGTCGACGGCAAGTACCGCATCCTGTCCACCGGCGACGGCGGCCGCTCCTGGAAGGTGCTGCCCAGTGACGGGATGCCCGCGGCCCAGGCGGGCGAGGCGGGCTTCGCGGCGAGCGGCCAGTGCCTGGTGAGTTCGGGCCCCCGCGACGTGTGGCTGGCCACCGGCGGCGCGCCGCGCGGGCGTGTCCTGCACTCCGCCGACCGCGGCCGCACCTGGCAGGCCACCGACGCGCCGATCCCCGCGGGCGACCCGGCCCGCGGTGTCTTCGGCCTCGCCTTCCGCGACCGTACGCACGGCATCGCGGTCGGCGGCGACTACCGCGCCGACCAGCCCTCTCCGAAGGCGGCGGCCACCACGGGCGACGGCGGCCGCACCTGGACCCCGTCCGCGCAGCCCCCGCCCGCCTACCGCTCGGGCGTCACCTGGCTGCCGGGGAGCCGCACCACGGCCCTGGCCGTCGGCCCGACCGGCACCGACGTCTCCGCGGACGGCGGGCGCAGCTGGCGCACCGTGGACACGGGGTCGTACGACACGGTGGACTGCGCCAGGGACCGGTCCTGTTGGGCGTCCGGCGAGAAGGGCCGCATCGCCCGCTGGGAGCGGGGCCGGCAGCCCGACGCGGGGCGGAACTAGGGCAACTGCTGGCGGTACGGGGCGAGTTCCGGGGCCGTCTTCGTCGCGATGAACTCCGTGATCCGGTACTCGCAGACCTCCGCGGTGACGAAGGGGTCGCTCGCCGCGATCTCCTCGATCGTCGCGCGGTCGTCGGCGACGGCGAGGATCACGCCGCCGTCGCGCGGGTTCTTGCGCCCGGAGGCGATGAAGACGCCCTGGGCGAACAGCTGGTCGAGCCAGGTGACATGGGCCTCCATCTCCTGGTCGACGGCGGATACGGGCGCGGTGTAGGTCAACTCGAGAACGAACATGATCGCGAGGCTACCGCTGCGAGACGCAATACGTAGTCCTCGCTGGGCCGTTCGCTTCCTCCCGAAAGCGTCGCAAGTGCTAACGAATCCCTGTCGAACGCAGTGGAACCGCCTCGACGTGATGTGTGGTCGACTCATATGCTGACCGCTCCTCCGGCCGCTCGCGTGGGTTGACCACAGGGTGAGCGGCGGGCCCATTTCTGCCGGGAGTTCACTTTGCTGTACAAGAAGACCGCCCTTCGCCTTGCCGCGCCCGTGGCCGTTCTGGCCCTCGCGCTGACCGCCTGCGGGGGTGGCGACGACGAGAAGGGATCGTCGGGCAAGTCGAAGGACAAGCCGGCCGCGGCCGACAAGGCCAAGGCGAAGCCGGAGTCGGGCGGCGAGCTCGGCACCGGCGAGAGCGCCACCGGCAAGGTGGAGGAGGGCGACGCCCCCGTCACGTACGAGATCACCGCGCAGAAGGTCGACGTGGGCACGGAGGCCGACACCAAGAAGATGGGGGTCGATCCCAAGAAGGCCAAGGGCCTGGTCCCCGCCATCGCCCACGTGAAGTTCACGCACAAGTCGGGCGCGGCCCTCAAGGAGACCCCGGACGCCAACGACGGAACCAGGATCTTCGCGGACGGCCGGCGCGGAACGCTCGTCATCGGCGCCTCGGAGGACGCTCCGGGCTGCGAGGACACCTACTCCCTCAAGGGCTGGAAGCAGGGTGAGAGCCACGTCCTGTGCGAGACCTACCTGATTCCCAAGGACGCCAAGGACCTCGAGGTCCAGTGGTCGGAGGAGGACGGCGAGCCGTTCATCTGGAAGTTCGCCGCTACGAAGTGAGCTGACACCGGACGGCCGGCACGCGCCCGCGGGCGCGTGCCGGCCGTCCGGGCGTCGAGGCCGGTGCAGCCGCGGGAAACTACGCTGGCCGCACCATGACTACCTACGCCACGCCCCCGCCCACCCCCGCCGACTGGCCCACCGACGAGGCATCCGCCCGCGCCGTCCAGGACGCACTGCGCCCCCGGGTCGTCCTCGACGAAGCGGGCCCGCCGCCCGGCACCGGGCACATCACGGGAGTCGACGTCGCCTACGACGACGAGCGGGACGTCGTGGCCGCCGCGCTCGTCGTCCTGGACGGGGATTCGCTCGACGTGGTCGAGGAGGCGACCGCGGTGGGCCGCGTGGCCTTCCCCTACGTGCCGGGACTCCTCGCCTTCCGCGAGATCCCCACCGTCCTCGCGGCCCTCGCCGACCTCAAGACCGCCCCCGGCCTGCTCGTCTGCGACGGCTACGGCATCGCGCACCCCCGCCGCTTCGGCCTCGCGAGCCACCTCGGTGTGCTCACCGGCCTGCCCACGATCGGCGTCGCCAAGAACCCCTTCACGTTCTCGTACGACGCTCCGGACGAGCCCCGGGGCAGCGCGGCGCCCCTGCTCGACGGCAGGGACGAGATCGGCCGCGCCCTGCGCACCCGCGAGGGCGTCAAGCCGGTCTTCGTCTCCGTCGGCCACCGGGTGAGCCTGGACAACGCCTGCGCGCACACCCTGCGCCTCACGCCGCGCTACCGGCTGCCGGAGTCGACCAGGCGGGCGGACGCGCTGTGCCGCAAGGCGCTGCGGGAGGCCACAGCGGGCTGAGCGGGCGGCGCGCTACAGGGCAGCGGCCACCCGGAACGTGAGGCCCGCCGCCGTGAGGCGCGACGTCAGCGCCTCACCCATGGCGACCGCGGTGGTCACCTGCCCGGCCACCGCGGGCAGGTCGTCGTCGAGTGCCAGGCACAGCGCCGCCTCACCCAGGATCTTCGCCGTCTCGTCGTACCCGGGGTCGCCGCCGGAGACCTCGGTGAACACCCGCTTCCCGCCGCCCTCGCCGACGAACCGCACGGAGAACCAACTCTTGGCCCGCCGCTCGGCGCTGGGCCCCTCACCCGGCTTGAGCCGGTCCGACAACCACCGCCGCGCGGGCGGCAGTTGCGCGGCCACCGCCACAGCGCCGACGGCCGCCACGCCGCCCACCGCGAACGGCAGTGTCTTCACGGCCGCGTAGTGGCGGTAGCGGAAGTCGGGGCCGTACCGCTCAAGTGCCCGCGCCGAGCGCTGCACCACCTGCGCGTCGATCGTCGGCAGCGGCAGGGCCCACGCGCCCACCTCGCCCGCGTACCGGGGAGCGCTCGTCGGGGCGTACGCCTTGCGGCCCACCAGGCGCGGCTCGTGACGCCGGCGGTCCCGCGCGGCGGCCATCATCTGCGGACCCCGCGCGAACTGGTTGAGCGCGGAGGCGAACGTGCCCCCGGAGAACGTGGCATTGGTGTGTACGAACCCGTCGACGCGCAGCGGCACCCCCTCGGGCAGCTGCCGCACCGTGAAGTAGGCGCCCAGGTCGTGCGGGACCGAGTCGAAGCCGCAGGCGTGCACGAGGCGGGCGCCGGTCTCCCGCGCGCGGGCGTCGTGGCGCACGTACATGAGGTCGACGAACTCCGGCTCCCCGGTGAGGTCCAGATAGTCCGTGCCCGCCTCCGCGCACGCGGCGACGAGTTCCTGGCCGTACGTGATGTACGGGCCGACGGTCGTGGCCACCACGCGCGCGTGGGCGGCGAGTTCCCGCAGGGACGCGGTGTCGGCCACGTCGGCCTGGAGGAGCGGGAGCTCGGCGCAGGCCGGGTGCGTGCCGGTCAGGCGCTCCCGCAGCCGCTCCAGCTTCCCCTTGTCGCGCCCCGCGATCGCCCAGCGCAGTCCCTCGGGCGCATGCGCGGCGAGATACTCCGCGGTGAGCTCGCCCACGAAGCCGGTCGCTCCGAAGAGCACGATGTCGTACGTGCGGTCCTTCATGCGGTCCTTCGTACGTTCTTTGCCGTTCTGACTGCTCATGGCACCTCTCCGCCGTCACCCCGCGCCGTTGTCGGTGGCTGAGGCTAGCGTGAGTTCCGGGACGACGTACCAGGAGGTAACCATGGCCGTCGCGAAGAGCGGGCCTTCGAAGGGCGCCCTGACCAAGTGGACGCGGGTGCGGGACTTCGCCCTGGGCATGCCGGGCGCCACCGAGGACTTCCCGTGGGGCGAGACCGTCGCCAAGGTCAACAAGAAGGTGTTCGTCTTCCTCGGTATGGACGACGGCAGCTATCCCCTCGGCATCACCGTCAAGCTCAAGGAGGAGGAGCAGCACGCGCACGCCCTGACCGCACCGGGCGCCGAGCCCGCCGGGTACGGCCTGGGCAAGGCGGGCTGGGTGACCATCCCGCTGGAGGAGAAGGGCGCACCATCGGCCGCGCTGCTCTGCGACTGGGTGGAGGAGAGCTACCGCGTGATCGCCACGAAGAAGCTGGTGGCGGAACTGGACGGCCGCGCCCGGTAAGCGCCGTCGCGTGTCACACCCCGGGAGCCGCCCGCACGGCGATCCCGTTCCGCTCGAACAGCGCGGCCGTCACCCCGTCGCCCGCCACCAGCTCCCCGCCGAACGACCCGTCGTGGACCAGGCCGCGCCCGCACGACGGGCTGCGCGGCATCAGCAGCGCCTCGGTGCAGCCGTGGGCCCGCGCCGCGGCGAGCGCGCGGTTCGCGCCCGCCACGACCTCCGCCGTCACATCACGTCCCGTGTCCTCGACGACGCGGGACGCGAGGCCGTGTCCTTCTGCCCGGAGGCGGCGGGCGCACCCCGCGTAGACACGCGCTGACCAGTACGGAATCCATGGGCCCCAGGTTAGGCGCGGCACGGCCTGTCCGTGGGCCGGCCGTGGAATTGTCTAAGCGCTTGCTTGCTAGGGTCTTGTGCGGAGTGGAACACGTTCTTAGCATCACTGGTGTTACATCAGTTGTGTCACAGAGCTGGGGGCTCAATGGCAGTGCCGGACAAGGGCGTTCACGGTCCACTCGCCGGAGTGCGCGTGGTGGAGCTCGCGGGCATCGGGCCGGGCCCGTTCGCGGCCATGCTCCTGGCCGACCTCGGCGCCGATGTCGTACGCGTCGACCGGCCGGGCGGCGGCGTTCTCGCGATCAATCCCGAGTACGACATCACCAACCGCAACAAACGGTCCGTGATCGTCGACCTCAAGGCGGCTGACGGCGCGGACCGCGTCCTCGACCTGGTCGAGCGCGCCGACGTCCTCATCGAGGGCTACCGCCCCGGTGTCGCCGAGCGCCTGGGCGTCGGGCCCGCCGACTGCCACGCCCGCAACCCGAAGCTCGTCTACGGACGGATGACCGGCTGGGGGCAGGAGGGCCCGCTCGCCCAGCGCGCCGGGCACGACATCGCGTACATCGCGATCACCGGCACCCTCGGCATGATCGGCGCCCCCGACGAGCCGCCCACCGTCCCGGCGAACCTCGTCGGCGACTACGCGGGCGGCTCGCTCTACCTGGTCGTCGGCATCCTCGCCGCGCTCAACCACGCGCGCGTGCACGGCACCGGGCAGGTCGTCGACGCCGCGATCGTCGACGGCACCGCGCATCTCACCTCGATGATCCACGGCATGCTCGCGGCCGGCGGCTGGCAGGACCGGCGGGGCGCCAACCTCCTGGACGGCGGCTGCCCGTTCTACGGCAACTACGAGACCGCGGACGGCGGGTACATGGCCGTCGGCGCTCTGGAGCAGCAGTTCTACGACGAGTTCGTCGCGCTGCTCGGGCTGACGGACCAGGCGCCGCCGCGCAAGGACATCGCGCGCTGGGGCGATCTGCGGGAGGCCGTCGCGGCCCGCTTCAAGGAGCGTACGCGCGAGGAGTGGACGGCCGTCTTCGAGGGATCGGACGCGTGCGTGGCGCCGGTGCTCTCGTTGCGCGAAGCCCCTGCCCACCATCACCTCGCCGCCCGCGGCACCTTCGTCGACCACGGCGGAATCACCCAGCCGGCGCCCGCGCCCCGTTTCTCCGCGACCCCGACGGACATCCGCCGCGGCCCCGCACAGCCCGGCGCCGACACCGCGGACGTGGCCCGCGACTGGGACGTACCGGCGCTCGCCCCGACCGACGCACCGACGAAGGAAGCCGACTGATGCAGCTCTCCACACCGCTCGCCTACGAGGGCGACGCGCGGCAGGCCGCCGACGACGTGGCGGCCCTGGAGTCCGCGGGTCTGGACGCCGTCTGGGTCGCCGAGGCGTACGGCTTCGACTCGCCCACCATCATGGGCTACCTGGCCGCACGCACCGAGCGCATGCGGATCGGCGCCGCGATCCTCAACGTCTACTCGCGCACCCCCGCCCTCATCGCCCAGACGGCCGCGGGACTCGACGCGATCTCCGGCGGCCGGGCGATCATCGGGCTCGGCGCATCGGGCCCGCAGGTCGTCGAGGGCTGGCACGGCAGGCCCTACGACAAGCCGCTCGCCCGCACCCGCGAGGCGATCGAGCTGACCCGCCGCATCCTGCGCCGCGAGGTGATCGACCACCACGGCGTCACGGACATGCCGCTGCCCCCGGAGAAGGGCGGCAGGCTGGGCAAACCGCTGAAGATCCTCACCAAGCCGGTGCGCTCCGAAGTGCCGCTGTACATCGCGTCCCTCGGCCCGGCGAACGTCCGGATGACCGCCGAGATCGCCGACGGCTGGCTGCCCACCCTGTTCATCCCGGAAAAGGCCCACCAGGTGTGGGGCGCCCCGCTCGCCGAGGGCAAGGAGAAGCGCGATCCGGCGCTCGGCCCCTTGCAGACGGTCGCCGGCGGGCTGCTCGCCATCGGTGCGGACGCGGCCGCCGCACGCGATCTGGCGCGCCCCAAAATCGCCCTCTACGTAGGCGGCATGGGCGCCCCGGGGAAGAACTTCTACAACGACGTCGCCGTCGCGTACGGCTACGAGCGGGAGGCCGCACGCATCCAGGAGCTGTATCTGTCGGGCCGCAAGAAGGAAGCCGAGGCGGCGGTCCCCGACGAGTTCTGCGAGCTCATGTCGCTGTGCGGGCCCGCCGGTTACGTACGCGAGCGCGTCGAGGCCTTCCGCGAGGCGGGCGTCACGATGCTCAACGTCATTCCCGTCGGCCCCGAGCCGGCCAAGTTGATCGAGACCGTCAAGGGCTGGCTCTAGGAGGCCATAGGTGAAGCGTCAGATCTTCTCCGCCGAACACGAAGCGTTCCGCGAGACCGTCCGCACCTTCCTGGCCAAGGAAGTGCTGCCCCACTACGAGGAGTGGGAGAAGGACGGCATCGTCAGCCGTGACGCCTGGCGGGCGGCGGGCAAGCAGGGGCTCCTCGGGCTCGCCGTCCCCGAGGAGTACGGCGGCGGCGGGAACGCCGACTTCCGCTACAGCGCCGTCATCGCCGAGGAGTTCACGCGCGCGGGCGCGCCCGGCCTCGCGATCGGCCTGCACAACGACATCATCGGCCCGTACCTGACCTCGCTGGCCACCGACGAGCAGAAGCGGCGCTGGCTGCCCGGCTTCTGCTCCGGCGAGATCGTCACGGCCATCGCGATGACCGAGCCGGGCGCGGGCTCCGACCTCCAGGGCATCCGCACCACCGCCACCGACGAGGGCGACCACTGGCTGCTCAACGGCTCCAAGACCTTCATCTCGAACGGCATCATCGCCGACCTCGTGATCGTCGTCGCCAAGACGACACCGGAGGGCGGCGCCAAGGGCCTGTCCCTCCTTGTCGTCGAGCGCGGCATGGACGGCTTCGAGCGCGGCCGCAACCTCGACAAGATCGGCCAGAAGTCCCAGGACACCGCCGAGTTGTTCTTCAACGACGTACGCGTCCCCAAGGAGAACCTCCTCGGCGAGCTGGACGGCGCCTTCATCCACCTGATGACGAACCTTGCGCAGGAGCGCATGGGCATCGCCGTCGCCGGGATCGCCGCCGCCGAGTACCTCCTGGAGATCACCACGACGTACGTCAAGGAGCGCGAGGCCTTCGGGCGCCCGCTCTCCAAGCTCCAGCACATCCGCTTCGAGATCGCCGAGATGGCGACCGAGTGCGCGGTCACCCGTACGTTCCTCGACCGCTGCATCGTCGATCACTCGAACGGGGAACTCGACGCGGTGCACGCCTCGATGGCCAAGTGGTGGGCCACCGAACTGCAGAAACGCGTCGCCGACCGCTGCCTCCAACTGCACGGCGGATACGGCTACATGACCGAGTACCGCGTCGCCAGGGCCTTCACCGACGGACGCATCCAGACGATCTACGGAGGCACGACCGAGATCATGAAGGAGATCATCGGCCGCTCCCTGCTCGCCTGAGCCCGTCCGGCCTTCAGCCTCCCCTCACCCTCACCCTCACGTTCCATGCGAAAGGCCTCCGTCTTGACCACCGAAGCGTACGTATACGACGCGATCCGCACCCCGCGCGGACGCGGCAAGGCCAATGGCGCCCTGCACGGCACCAAGCCGATCGATCTCGTCGTCGGCCTGATCCACGAGATCCGGGCGCGGTTCCCCGACCTGGACCCGGCCGCCATCGACGACATCGTCCTCGGTGTGGTGGGCCCCGTCGGCGACCAGGGCTCCGACATCGCGCGCATCGCGGCCATCGCCGCCGGGCTCCCCGACTCCGTCGCGGGCGTCCAGGAGAACCGCTTCTGCGCCTCGGGTCTGGAAGCGGTCAACATGGCTGCGATGAAGGTGCGTTCGGGCTGGGAGGACCTCGTCCTCGCGGGCGGCGTCGAGTCGATGTCGCGCGTTCCGATGGCCTCGGACGGCGGCGCCTGGTTCGCCGACCCGATGACCAACTACGAGACGGGCTTCGTGCCGCAGGGCATCGGCGCCGACCTGATCGCCACCGTCGAGGGCTACACCCGGCGTGACGTCGACGAGTACGCGGCACTGTCCCAGGAGCGCGCCGCGGCCGCCTGGAAGGACAACCGCTTCGAGCGGTCCGTCGTGCCGGTGAAGGACCGCAGCGGCCTGGTCGTCCTCGACCACGACGAGTACATGCGGCCCGGCACCACCGCCGACTCGCTCGCCAAGCTGAAGCCGTCCTTCAAGGACATCGGCGACCTGGGCGGTTTCGACGCCGTCGCCCTGCAGAAGTACCACTGGATCGAGCAGATCGACCACGTCCACCACGCGGGCAACTCCTCCGGCATCGTGGACGGCGCCGCGCTGGTGGCCATCGGCTCGAAGGAGGTCGGCGAGCGCAACGGCCTCACGCCGCGCGCCCGGATCGTCTCCGCGGCCGTCTCCGGCTCCGAGCCGACCATCATGCTCACCGGCCCCGCCCCTGCCGCCCGCAAGGCGCTCGCCAAGGCCGGTCTGACCATCGACGACATCGACCTCGTCGAGATCAACGAGGCCTTCGCGGCGGTGGTGCTGCGCTTCGTCAAGGACATGGGCCTGTCGCTGGACAAGGTGAACGTCAACGGCGGCGCGATTGCGTTGGGGCATCCCTTGGGCGCTACCGGGGCGATGATCTTGGGCACGCTGGTGGACGAGTTGGAGCGGCGGGACCTGCGGTACGGGCTTGCCACGCTGTGCGTCGGCGGGGGCATGGGTATCGCCACGATCGTGGAACGGGTCTCCGGCTAAGCGCCGGTGGGGCTGTCGTCCGTCGCCGACTGCGGGTGCGTCGCGGCTGGCCGCGCAGTTCCCCGCGCCCCTGGAGATGCGCACTTCGTGCGCCATCTCCATCAAGGGAAAGCGCGGCGCAGCCGCAGCTTTCAGGGGCGCGGGGAACTGCGCGAGCAACCCACCACGATCCGCAGACGGCCACGAAACGGCACCGCCCACCCCAGTAGCCGCCCACCCCGACCGCAACAGACTTCACGGAGACACGGACATGACCGAAAGCACGACCATCCGCTGGGAACAGGACGACACCGGCGTCGTCACTCTCGTCCTCGACGACCCGAACCAGTCCGCGAACACCATGAACCAGGCGTTCAAGGACTCCATCGCAGCCATCGCCGACCGCGCGGAGGCCGAGCAGGACTCCATCCGCGGCATCATCTACACCTCCGCCAAGAAGACCTTCTTCGCGGGCGGTGACCTGAAGGACATGATGCAGGTCGGCCCCGAGAACGCGCGCGCCGCGTTCGAGACGGGCACCGCCATCAAGGGCTCCCTGCGCCGCATCGAGACCCTGGGCAAGCCCGTCGTCGCCGCCATCAACGGCGCCGCCCTGGGCGGCGGTTACGAGATCGCCCTCGCCAGCCACCACCGCGTCGCGCTCGACGCGCCCGGCTCCAAGATCGGCCTGCCCGAGGTCACCCTCGGACTGCTTCCGGCGGGCGGCGGCGTGACCCGCACCGTACGCCTGATGGGCATCGCGGACGCGCTCCTGAAGGTGCTGCTCCAGGGCACCCAGTACAACCCGAAGCGCGCCCTGGAGAACGGCCTCATCCACGAAGTGGCCGCCACCCGCGAGGAGATGATCGAGAAGGCCCGCGCCTTCATCGACGCCAACCCCGAGTCGGCCCAGCCCTGGGACAAGCCCGGCTACCGCATCCCCGGCGGCACCCCGGCCAACCCGAAGTTCGCCGCGAACCTGCCCGCCTTCCCGGCCAACCTGAAGAAGCAGATCAACGGCGCCCCCTACCCGGCCCCGCGCAACATCCTCGCGGCCGCCGTCGAGGGTTCCCAGGTCGACTTCGAGACCGCCCTGACCATCGAGGCCCGCTACTTCACCGAGCTGGTCACCGGGCAGACCGCGAAGAACATGATCCAGGCGTTCTTCTTCGACCTGCAGGCCGTCAACTCCGGCGCCAACCGGCCCAAGGGCATCGAGCCGCGCCCGGTCCGCAAGGCCGCCGTGCTCGGCGCCGGCATGATGGGCGCGGGCATCGCCTACTCGTGCGCCCGCGCGGGCATCGAGGTCGTCCTGAAGGACGTGTCCGCCGAAGCCGCCGCCAAGGGCAAGGCGTACTCCGAGAAGCTGTGCGCCAAGGCGGTGCAGCGGGGACGTACGACCCAGGAGAAGGCCGACGCGCTGCTCGCCCGCATCACGCCGACCGCCGACCCGCAGGACCTCGTGGGCTGCGACGCCGTGATCGAGGCGGTCTTCGAGGACACCGCGCTCAAGCACAAGGTGTTCCAGGAGATCCAGGACATCATCGAGCCGGACGCGCTGCTCTGCTCCAACACCTCGACGCTGCCCATCACCCAGCTCGCCGAGGGCGTCACGCGGCCCGTCGACTTCATCGGCCTGCACTTCTTCTCGCCGGTCGACAAGATGCCGCTCGTCGAGATCATCAAGGGCGAGCGGAGCGGGGACGAGGCCCTCGCGCGCGCCTTCGACCTCGTACGCCAGATCAACAAGACACCGATCGTCGTCAACGACTCACGCGGCTTCTTCACCTCGCGCGTGATCGGGCACTTCATCAACGAAGGCGTCGCGATGATCGGCGAGGGCATCGAGCCCGCATCCATCGAGCAGGCCGCGGCCCAGGCGGGCTACCCCGCGAAGGTCCTCTCCCTGATGGACGAGCTGACCCTCACCCTGCCGCGCAAGATCCGCAACGAGACGAAGCGCGCCGTCGAGGAGGCAGGCGGCACCTGGGCCGGGCACCCCTCCGACTCCGTCATCGACCGCATGGTCGACGAGTTCCAGCGCCCCGGCCGCAGCGGGGGAGCGGGCTTCTACGAGTACGTGGACGGCAAGCGCGCCGGTCTCTGGCCGGGCCTGCGCGAGCACTTCGCGAAGCCGGGGGCCGGGATCCCGTTCGCGGACATGAAGGAGCGGATGCTCTTCTCCGAGGCGCTCGACACCGTGCGCCTCCTTGAGGAGGGCGTCCTGACGTCCGTCGCCGACGCCAACATCGGCTCCATCTTCGGCATCGGCTTCCCCGGCTGGACCGGTGGCGTGCTCCAGTACATCAACGGCTACGAAGGCGGCCTGCCCGGATTCGTGGCACGCGCGCGTGAGTTGGCCGACCGCTACGGAGAGCGGTTCACGCCGCCCGCGCTGCTGGTCGAAAAGGCGGAGCAGGGCGAGCAGTTCAGCGACGCCTGACCTCGGTCATCTCCCGGGTTCCGCACGCAAGGGGGCGGAACCCGGGACCCCGGTTCCGGCGTCGTATCCTGCCGTAGAGCATGATCACGACAAACGGAGGATGACCGCTGTGCGGTTGACAACTGGGGGAACGACGCGAGCCGTAGGCGTCGGAGTGCTGATCCTTTCGCTCGCCCTGACGGGCTGCGGAGGTAAGAAGAAGAACAAGAAGCACAAGTCGGGTTCGGGATCGTCGCACAGCCGCACCATCGGCGGGGCGACGGGCGGATCCGCGGGCAAGGCAGCCGGTTCGCTGAGCGGCGCCCAGGACGCGAAGGCGATCCTGCCGCCCCTCGACACCATGCCCGCCGCCCTGCGCACCGTCTCGACGCAGCCGTACAGCGCCGCCAAGAAGCCGTCGGTGTGCAAGGACCCGAGCGGCAAGTGCAAGGGCGCCGTCGCCAACGGCCAGGTCGGCTACCGCACCAACGACAAGGCCGAGAGCGCCAGTTACGACCTGATCGTGTACAAGAACGGCACGGCCGCCGAGCGCGCCTTCCACGCCTGGCAGAGCTACGCGGAGAACAACCACCGCGAGCTCAAGGTCCTCGACGGGCCGCCGCAGGGCAACGCGAGCATCACCTACGGGTACACGGACCCCGCAATGAAGACCTCACAGCGGATCGTGATCCTCCAGGGCAAGTTCGTCGCCACGCTCGACATCCGGGACAACTCCGGTCAGGCGAACACGCGGAAGGACCTCGAGGTCCTCGCCGAGGTCTACGCCACGCGGATGCTGCAGGTCACGCAGGACGAGACGCCGACCGCCACCGCGGCCAACGTCAAAGTCTAGCCAAGGAGTTCGCGGGAGTGGCTCAGCTGTCCTTGAGCCACTCCCGCAGCTCCTCCTTGAGGGAGCGCTGGAACGCGGTCACCAGGGCCTGCACCACCATCGGCTGCATATGGGCCGAAAGGGACCGCATCGCCGCCACGTGCTCCGGGTCCGACTCGCGCTCCCGGTAGGGCCCCCACACCTCGTCGCGGAAGAGCCGGGACAGTTCGTGGGCGGCCGAGCGGGTGTGCTCCATCAGGACCGTGCGCGCCGCCAGGATCGTCTCGTGCGCGATCGGTACGTCGAGCAGCTGCACGCCCAGCCGCAGCAGCCCCGCATCGATGCGGTACGTCCCCCGCGGCTCGGCCCGTGTGACGACACCCATCGCCGAGAGCCGCTCCAGATCCCCCTCGCCAAGCGCCCGGCCCGCCCTGCGCTCCAGCTCGGCCCGGTCGATGTCCTCGGACGAGTCGGGTGCCCAAGAGGCCACCACGGCACGGTGGATGGCGAGATCGTGGGCGCTCAGATCGGGCGGCAGCTGCTCCAGGTACCGCTCGATCGCGGCCAGGGTCATGCCCTGGTGCTGCAACTCCTCGATGAGCGCGAGCCGGGACAGATGGTCCCGGCCGTAGTGGCCGACGCGGCGCGGGCCGATGACGGGCGGCGGCAGCAGGCCCTTGGTGCTGTAGAAGCGGATCGTGCGGACGGTGACGCCCGCGCGCGCGGCCAGTTCGTCGACCGTGAGCGTCGGCTCGTCGGTGTCCGACGTCGTCGTCATCGTCATGGCTGCGCATCGCCTCCCCAGATATGCACCCCGTTGTGCACCGAGTTGTGCACCGATCCAGCGCAACAGTATTGCTGTCTCACCACTGTTGTGAAAGCGTCCCGGCCAGTCACTTGCTTCGTCGATGACGCCAGGAGGCGGTCATGACCACGATCCTGCGACTCCCCGGGGAACCCGCCGAAACCACGCTCCCCGCCCTGCTGCTCCGCAACGCCGAGGACCACGGCGACCGCCCCGCACTCTCCTGGCGCACCACCCCCGAAGGGGAGTGGACGACACTGACCTGGCGCGAGGCGCGTCGCAAGGTCGCCGTCCTCGCCGCCGGATACGCGGCGCTCGGCGTACGGCGCGGCGAGCACGTCCTCATGATGATGGGCAACCGCCCCGAACACTGGCTCAGCGACCTCGCCCTCGTGCACCTCGGCGCGGTCCCCGTCACCGTGTACGGCACATCGGCCCCCGAGCAGATCGCGCACATCGCCCGGCACAGCCGGGCCCGTTTCGCGATCGTCGAGGGCGCACGCGAACTGGCCCGCTGGGAGCCACTCCTGTCGGACGCCACGGCCCCGCTGGAGCGCCTGGTCGTCGTCGAGGCGGCCGACGCGGGCCCGCACCGCACCTACGGCTCCCTGCACGCCACGGGAGGCCGGCTGTTCAACCCGGACGCCTTCGAGAAGGCCTGGCGCGAGGCACGGGCCGACGATCCGCTCACCGTCGTCTACACCTCGGGCACCACCGGCGACCCCAAGGGCGTGCGCATCACGCACCGCAATGTCGTCCTCAACGGCGTCGCCCTGGACTCCGTCGTCGAACTCCCCGACTTCGTGGAGCACATCAGCTACCTCCCCTTCGCGCATGTCGCGGAGCGCATGCTCGGCATCTACCTGCCGGTGTTCCGCGTCTCGCACGTGCACCTGTGCGCGGATCCGAACGCCGTCGCCGCGACCGCGCGCGAGCTGCACCCCGCGCAGTTCTTCGGGGTCCCGCGCGTGTGGGAGAAGCTCGCCGCGTCGGTACGGGCCGCGCTCGCGGGGCTGCCGAAGGAGCAGCAGGAGTCGATCGAGGCGGCGAACGAGGCGGTACGCGCGCGTGTGGCGTACGTGGAGCGCGGCGAGGAACCGCCGGCCGATGTCGAGGCGGCGTACCGCGGGGCCAAGGAGAACGTCCTCGATCCGCTGCTCTCCCTTGCCGGGTTCGACCGCCTGGTGTGGACGGCGAGCGCGGCGGCGTCGATGCCGCTGGACATCGTGCGCTTCTGGGCGGGCTTCGGCCTCGTGATCATGGACGCGTGGGGTCTGACGGAGACGACCGGCGTCGTCACCATCAACACCCCGGGCGCCTTCCGGCTCGGATCGGTGGGCAAGCCCCTGGACGGCCTGGAGATCCGGACCGCCGACGACGGCGAGATCCTGGTGCGCGGCGCGACGGTCTTCGACGGCTATCTCCTGCCCGACGGCGGCGTCGACTCGGTCTGCGACGCGGACGGCTGGTTCGCCACCGGCGACGTCGGGCGGATCGACGAGGACGGCTTCCTCTGGCTCACCGACCGCAAGAAGGAACTGATCGTGACCTCGACGGGCAAGAACGTCTCGCCCGCACTCGTCGAGAACGCCCTCAAGGAGCACCCCCTCATCGGCCAGGCCCTCGTCCACGGCGACGGCCGCTCCTACCTGGTGGCGCTGCTCGTCCTGGACGCCGAAATGGCCCCCGCGTGGGCCGCCGCCCGGGGGATCACGGGCGACCTGATGGCGAGCGAGGCCGTGCGGGACGAGATCGAGCGGGCCGTCGACGCGGCCAACGCGCGCCTCAACCGCACCGAGCAGATCAAGCGGTACCGGCTCCTCGGCGAGGAGTGGGGCCCGGAGACCGGGGAGCTGACGCCGTCCCTGAAGCTGCGCCGCAGGGTCATCAAGGAGAAGTACAAGGACGCGATCAATGGGCTGTACACCCATTGATCAGCGGCTGTACACCCCCTGCCCACCATGTGAGAAGTGCCGCTATGTGATGTGCGCCACCGCATGTCCGGGGATCTCTGGGGGAAGGTGTCGCGTCGGTCCACGCACTTCAGGGGTGTCGTGGACCGGAGCACATCCGGACCCCGGAGCTCTTCCGGGCACCAGAGAGTAGATCCCCCCGTGAGCAAGGACGCCGTAGATTCGGCCGCCCTGGACGCATCCCGCACAGATGCGTCCCAGGCCCCCGCGGACGCCGGCGACGCCGGTTACAGCAAGGACCTCAAGGCCCGCCACGTCAACATGATCGCGATCGGTGGCGCGATCGGAACCGGACTCTTCCTCGGAGCGGGCGGCCGCCTGCACTCGGCGGGCCCCGCACTCGCCGTCGCGTACCTCGTCTGTGGCATCTTCGCCTTCTTCGTCGTACGCGCCCTCGGCGAGATGGTCATCTACCGGCCGTCATCCGGTTCGTTCGTCTCGTACGCGCGTGAGTTCCTCGGCGAGAAGGGCGCCTACGTAGCCGGCTGGATGTACTTCCTCAACTGGTCGACCACCGGCATCGCCGACATCACCGCGATCGCGCTCTACACGCACTACTGGAGCTTCTTCACCGACGTCCCGCAGTGGGCGCTCGCGCTGATCGCCCTCGCCGTCGTCCTCATGATCAACATGATCTCGGTGAAGTACTTCGGCGAGATGGAGTTCTGGTTCGCGATCGTCAAGGTCGCGGCCCTCGTCGCCTTCATGCTGATCGGCATCTTCCTGCTGGTCACTCAGCACGACGTGGGCGGGCAGACGCCCGGCCTGAGCGTGATCACCGACAACGGCGGCTTCCTGCCGCACGGCATCATGCCGGTCGTGATCGTGATGCAGGGTGTCGTCTTCGCGTACGCCTCGCTGGAGCTGGTCGGCGTCGCGGCGGGCGAGACCGCCGAGCCGCAGAAGGTCGTCCCCCGCGCGGTGAACTCCATCATGTGGCGCGTCGGCCTCTTCTACGTCGGCTCGGTCATCCTCCTCGCGCTGCTGCTCCCCGGGTCGGTGTACTCGGCGGACCAGAGCCCGTTCGTGACGGTCCTTTCCAAGATCGGCGTCCCGGCGGCCGGTGACGTGATGAACCTGGTGGTCCTCACGGCCGCCATGTCGTCGCTGAACTCGGGCCTGTACTCCACGGGCCGCATCCTGCGCTCGATGGCGATGGCGGGTTCGGCACCGAAGTTCACCGCGAAGATGAACAAGAGCCAGGTCCCCTACGGCGGCATCCTGCTCACCTCCGCGGTGTGCGTGCTCGGCGTCGGCCTCAACTTCCTGATGCCGAGCCAGGCCTTCGAGATCGTCCTGAACGTGGCGTCCCTGGGCATCATCAGCACCTGGGTGATCATCATGGTCTGTCACCTGGCGTTCGTCCGCCGCGCCAAGGAGGGCCTGCTCACCCGGCCCGGCTTCCGGCTCCCGGGCAGTCCGGTCACGGAGATCGTCACGATCGTCTTCCTGCTGTCCGTGCTCGCCCTGATGTGGAAGGACCCCGAGGTCGGCCGCAAGACGCTCTACCTCATCCCGATCATCGCCGCGGCGCTGGTCGCGGGCTGGTACGCGATCCGCCGCAACGTGGACCGCGAGGCCGAGACCCTCATGAAGGCCGGCAAGTAACAACGCGCGGGCCACTGTCAGTGGCAACGCCTACGGTGGCGTCATGTCGGAGATCACGTATGTCCGGGGTGACGCCACCGTTCCGTTCGGCAAGGGCACCAAGCTGATCGCCCATGTCTGCAACGACCTGGGCGGCTGGGGCAAGGGCTTTGTCGTCGCGGTGTCGCGCCGCTGGCCCGGGCCGGAGCAGGCGTACCGCCGGTGGCACCGGGAGCGCGCCAAGAACGACTTCGGCCTGGGCGCCGCCCAGTTCGTCCAGGTCGGACCGCTGCTGTGGCTGGCCAACATGATCGGCCAGCACGGCATGCGCACCGGCAGCAAGGGCGTCCCCGTGCGCTACGAGGCGATCGACGCGGCCTTGTCGAAGCTCGCCGACAAGGCGGCCGAACTCGACGCCTCCGTGCACATGCCGCGCATCGGCTGCGGACTCGCGGGCGGCAAGTGGTCCCGGGTCGAGCCACTGATAGCCGGGCGGCTCACGGCCCGCGGAATCGCCGTGACGGTGTACGACTTCGGGGACTGAGCCCTCTACGCCCTCGGTCCGGGAGTGACGAGCCTCACCCAACTCCTTTGCAGATGTGCGTTGTTGTGCACGGATGAGCGGGTAGGTCGTCGGCATGCAGCTCATCGCGATGAACCTGGGCCCCCTCAAGCCGGAACCTCAACACCTCGTTGCCGCAGCCCTTCTGTTCGGCCCCGTCTTCCTCCTGGTCAGGCGCATACTGCCGCGCCTCGACCGCGTACTTGAGATACGCGCCGGGATCCTCGACGAGGTCACCGGCGGACAGACGGCCGAGCTGCGCAGCGAGGCCGAGCGGGTACGCGAAGCGCGGGACGCGATGCTCGCCGAAGCCCGCCACGACGCGGCACTGGTGCGCCAGCGGGCCCGCGAGGAAGGCGCCGCCCTGATCGCCGCCGCCCGCGAGGACGGCGTGCGCGAGCGCGACGAGCTCGTGATGTCGGGCCAGGCCAGAATCGAGACCGAGCGCGCGTCGGCGGAGGCAGAACTGCGCGGTCAGGTATCCGAGTTGGCGTCGGCGCTGGCGAGCAGGATCGTGGGCGAGCCGATCCCCGCGACGGCGGGTTCGGGCCGCTAGTAGTGCTTCGTCAGGTGCTGGTGCGGGTGAGGGGCTTTCCGCAGGTGGTGCAGGTTCCGGTCCAGCACCGCAGCAGGCCCTGGAGGACATCGAGGACCTGGTAGAGCGTCAGACCGGCGAAAAAGATCCGGGTGCCCCGCATGGGATCGGGCCGCCCGCGGTGCACAGGGTGGCCGGCCCCCAGGTTTCGCCCCCGCCCGGCGAACGAGGCTCAGCCGACGTCGGCCATGACGACCATGGCCGTCTCTGTGTCGGCCTCCGAGACAAGGGCGCCGCCCGGAGCCCAGACGGAGGAACGGCCGCAGCCGGTCCACGGCCCTACCGGTCCGACATGGTTGGCCAGCACGACGTACATGTTCAAGTCTTTGGCGATGCCCGGATAGATCGCCGCAAGCTCATCGACTCCACCGCCCGTGCCGTACAGCGAGCTGGCCAGGTGCACCTGACACCCGTCAGCAGACCCGCGCACGGTCAGGTCGGGAAAGTGGTTGTCGTAGCACGTGGCGAGCGCGAAGCGCACACCTCCGAACTCGAATCGCCCATCGTGCTGCCCGGCTGCGAAGGCCGCCTGCTCATGCTCGACCAGGTGCTGCTTCCGGTAGCTGGTGAGCAGCTCGCCGTCGGCCCCGAAGACCAGCGTCTCAATCGCGGGCCGCGGCCCGTCGGTGGCTGCTACGCAATTGACGACAGTGGCAATGCCGCTCCTCCGGACCATGTCCAGGCACGGATCTTCCGCCGTCACCCAGAGACCAGGATCAGCGAGTACGCCCTCAAGCTCGTACCCGGTCAAGGCCAGCTCGGGAAAGACCACGAGCTCTGCCCCCTGAGCGCGGGCCTGGTCTGCGAGGGCAGTCATCTGCCGGACGTTGGCGGCCACATCAGCCGGAACACAGGTGAACTGACCTGCTGCGATCTTCATGGAATTCCATCCTGCCACTCCACAATCTTCCAGCTCACCGCGGGTGCCTGTCAGGATCCGTGATCGAAGAGTCACCGCCTAGGGGCGCGGGGCAGTGACATGTGCGGCTCCGCCGCGTGGGCGCGACCAGCCAGAGCGCACCCGCGGACGCCATGGGCGCTCTCCCCCCACGGGGCCTGGGCGGCGCTGCCCCCGCCGGAGAGGCCAAGTTTCGCCTGGCGCCGACCCCGCCGGCCCGGCAGGCTCACACCATGGGACAAATGGTGTCGGTCAAGGGCGGCGAGGTATGGGCCGAGGACTCCGGCGGCAAAGGACTGCCGCTGATCCTGCTGCACCCGGGGGTCGCCGACTCCCGTATCTGGGACGGGATCCTGCCGCGCCTCACCGAGCGGCACCGCGTCATCCGCTATGACGCGCGCGCCTACGGCAGGTCGCCGGCCCCGACCGCCGCGTTCTCGCTGGCCGAGGATCTCGGCGCGGTGCTCGACCACTTCCGGATCGACCGCGCCGTCCTCGCCGGGTCCAGCATGGGCGGGGCCACGGCCATCAGCCTCGCCCTCGACGATCCGGCGCGGGTCGCGGGTCTCGCCCTGGTGGTGCCGGGCATCACCGGCCGTTCCGACCTCTTCTCCGAGGAGTTCATGGCCGAGTTCGTCAGGCTCGCGCAGGCGGGTGACATGGAAGGCCTCGTGAGCCTGCTGATGCACAGCTCGGCGGCGGCCGGTACCGGCTACGACGACGAGGCAAGGGCGCACCTCCTCGCGGTCCTCCCGGCGTGGTTCGCCACCCAGCCGCACAACGTGCCCGACCCGCCCGCCTTCGACCGCCTCGGCGAGCTCGACGTGCCGTGCGCCCTCGCCCTGGGGGAGCTCGACCAGCCCTCGGTGGTCCGCTGCAACGAGGAGATGGCCGAACGCATCCCCGGCTGCCGCCTGGTGCGCCTGCGCGACAGCGACCACTTCCCGACGCTGCGCGAGCCGGACGCGGTCACGGACCTCATCCTGCAGACACACGAGGCGGCCGCAGGCTGAGCGGTCCCCACCGCGGCCCCCACCGCGGACCCCGACTCCCGGAGCACGCCTCGACCAGGGCCGTCGCATACTGGAACACGTACATACCGGGCACCGGCCGGCCAGGTCGGGTCACCCTCCGGGAGTCGTGTGATGCCACGCCGCCAGACCGTCCCCGAGCCGCCACCGCCCGGCGGGATCCTGTGGGACATCGCCGGTGACGTCCGCGCCCTGCTCGCCCTGCCCGCCGCGCTCACGATGCAGGTCGCGCACCCCGCGGTGGGCGCCGGCGTCGACATGTACTCCGTCTTCCGCACCGACCCCTGGGGGCGCGGCGAGCGCTCGCTGCGGTCGCTGCAGACCTGGGTGTACGGCGGCGAGGCCGCGGCCGATGAGGGCCGCAGGCTCCGTGAGCTGCACAAGACGATCCAGGGCACGGACGCCCACGGCCGCAGCTACCACGCGCTGACGCCCGCCTATTACGCCTGGGTCCACGCCACCGGATTCCCCGTCTACCGGCACGCGCGGCAGTACTTCGGCCGCCCCTTCACCCCGGCCCAGGAGCGGCAGTTGTACGCGGAGTGGCTCCAGGTGGGCCGCATCCTCGGGATCCGCGACCGGGACATGCCGCAGACCCTGGACGAGTTCTGGCCGTACTACGAGAAGGTCCTCGCCGACGAGTTGGAACTGACGGCGGTCGCCGGGGAACTGGTCGCCGTGGACCGCCCGCTCCCGCCGCCCGACCGCGGCCCGCGCGCCCTGCGCCTCGCGCTGCGCACCCTGTGGCCGCTCGTCCTGCCGCCGCTCGCCCGCTTCCGCCGCTTCCTCACGATCGGCCTGATGCCACCGGACGCGCGGCAGGCCATCGGCCTCCCCTGGACCACGACCCAGGAACGCCGCCTTCGCCGCTTCGGACGCGTCGTCCGCACGGTGGTCCCGCTGCTTCCGGAACGCCTGCGCTACCTGCCACTGGCCCGCGAGGCGCGAAGGCGGGAACGTCATCGCCAGGGGAGGCACACTTCCCGCTCTTCTATCTCCAACCTGCGTTGTTCGTAGAATGGCCCGGTGGAGGACATCGATGCGATCGCGGCCCTGCAGGATCCGGTGCGGCGTCGCCTGTACGAGTACGTGGCGGCGCAGGGCCGCGAGGTCGGCCGCAACGAGGCCGCGGAGGCGGCCGGCGTCGCGCGCACGCTCGCCGCGCACCATCTGGACAAGCTGACCGAGGCCGGGCTCCTGGAAAGCGGCAGCCGCCGCCTCACGGGCCGTTCGGGGCCGGGGGCGGGCCGCCCCGCCAAGGTGTACACGCGCTCGCGGGCCGAGCGTGCGGTGTCGCTGCCCGCCCGCGACTACCGCACCGCCGCCGAGCTGCTCGCCGAGGCCGCCGAGCAGGCCGGACTCGACGCCGGGCTCTGCGCGGCCGCGCGCCGCAGGGGCGAGGCCCTGCGCGGTTCGGCGGCGCCCTGCGGTGGCCTCGAAGAGGCCATGAAGCTGCTGGCCGACCGCGGCTACGAACCGCACGTGGAAGATGCCGAGGGGGAGACCGCGGGCGTCGTCCGCATGCGCAACTGCCCCTTCCACGCCGTCGCCGAACGCTTCCCGCCGCTCGTCTGCGGCATGAATCTCGCACTCCTCGAGGGCCTGCTCGGCACGGACGGACCCGTCCGCGCCCGCATGGACGCCCGGCCGGGGGAGTGCTGCGTGGTGATCGAGCCTTCTGAGGCATCCAGAACCTTCTGAGGCTTCTAAAAACAATTCTCATTGACATAGAAAAGTGGGCCGTGCTGGGATGAGGCCATGACCGCATCCCCGCACGCCGCCCACCTCGCCCAGCTCAACGTCGCCACGCTCCGCCATCCCCTCGACGACCCGCGCATGGCGCCGTTCGTGGAGCTGCTCGACCCGGTCAACGCCGCCGCGGACGGTGCGCCCGGCTTCGTGTGGCGGCTCGTCGAGGAGGGGGCGGCCGACGCCACCGAACTGCGCCCCGCGGGCGAGGACGTCATCGTCAACCTGACGGTGTGGCAGACCCAGGAGGCCCTGTGGGACTTCGCCTACCGCAGCGGGCACCTTGAGGTGATGCGGCGCCGCCGCGAATGGTTCCAACGGCACGTCGAGGCGCACCTGGTGATGTGGTGGGTCCCCGCAGGCCACCTCCCGACCGTCGACGAGGCGTTGGAGCGCCTTGCGCATCTGCGGTCGAACGGCCCGTCCCTGCGAGCGTTCACGTTCGCCTCGGCGTACACAGCCGAGGAGGCCGCGATGACGACGACGGGCCCGCCCACCCACGACTGATCACGCGGGGCAATCGGGTGGGTGGGCGGGAAACATCCGCCGCGAAGCGGCGGTTCAGTCTCAGTGCCCGTGCCCGTGCACACCATTCGTCGCGGCAATGGACTTCCAGGACTTCGGCGCAGCCGAGACGCCCGCACTGCGGGCGGCGACCCCGGCATCCCGCGCGGCAGGAGCGGCCGGCCGGACCGGCTGATACAGCCACGTGTCGAAGAGCGAAGCCAGCGGCTTGCCCGACACCTTCTCCGCGTACTTCACGAAGTCACCCACCTTCGCGTTGCCGTACGCGTGCTCCTTCGGCCACCCCTTCAGAATCGCCGAGAACGACTTCTCGCCGATCTCGTTGCGCAGCGCCTGCAGGGCCAGCGCCCCACGGTCGTACACGGCGATGTCGAACTGGTTCTCCGGACCCGGGTCGCCCGGCTTGACCTTCCAGAACGGGTCGTCGGTCGGGTGCTGCGCGTACACGTAGTCCGCGAGCTCCTGCGCCGTGCCCTCGCCCTCCTTCTCCGACCAGAGCCACTGGCTGTACCGGGCGAAGCCCTCGTTGATCCAGATGTCCTTCCAGCCGTCCACCGACACGCTGTCGCCGTACCACTGGTGGGCCAGCTCATGCACCACGACCGACACGTTGGCCCCATTGGCGAACTGCCGCGGGCTGTAGAACGGCCGCGTCTGCGTCTCCAGGGCGAAGCCGCTCGTCACGTTCGGGACGTACCCGCCCAGGGCGTTGAACGGGTACTTGCCGAAGACGGTCTCCAGCCACTCCGCGACCTCGGTGGACCGCTCGATGCTCGCCCGCGCGGCCCCGGCGTTGTCGCCGAGGTCCTTGCTGTAGGCGTTCAGGACGGGCAGGCCGTCCGCCGTCTTGTCGGTGGTGATGTCGAACTTGCCGACGGCGAGCGTCGCCAGATAGCTGGCCTGCGGCTTGTTCGAGCGCCAGTTGAAGCGCGTCCAGCCGAGCCTCGAACTCTGCGACTGCAGCACGCCGTTGGAGATGGCCTGCGAGCCGTCCGGCACAGAGACTGAGATGTCGTACGTCGCCTTGTCGAGCGGGTGGTCGTTGGACGGGAACCACCAGGCGGCCGAGTCCGGCTCCTGCGCGGCGACACCGCCGTCCGGCGTGCGCGCCCAGGCCGTGAAGCCGTTGATCTTCACCTCGGACGGCTTGCCCGCGTAACGGACGACGACGGTGATCGGCGTGCCCTTGGGCAGTCCCGCCGCCGGGGTGATCTCCAGCTCCTGCTCGCCGGACTTCTTGAAGGACGCCTTCTTGCCGTTGACCCGCACCTCGCTGACCTTCAGGCCGAGGTCGAGGTTGAAGCGGGACAGGTCCTGCGTCGTGGTGGCGTTGATGGTCGCCGTGCCTTCGAGCAGATCGGTCTTCGGCTGGTACTTGAGGCGCAGGTCGTAGTGCGACACGTCGTAGCCGCCGTTGCCGCTCGCCGGGTAATAGGGATCGCCGATCCCCGGCGCCCCGGGCGTGAAGTCGGCGGCCGATGCCGGGATCGCCAGCAGCAGAGAGGCCGCGAGCGCGCCAGGGGCGATGAGTCTGCGGTGCACAAGAGCTCCAAGTCGTAGGGGCACATCGGTAGATGGGTTCGACCTTATTGAGCACTCGGGTCACGGGTCATGTCCATGGCCGCAGCTGTCACACGATCGCCATTCGGCCGACATGTGCCAATACGCCCCACGAACCTGTCACCGCCGCGTACTGCCCTCTGTCGCACAGGAGTTGACCGGTGTAGCTTCCGCGCCATGCCGATACGTGCGCGACGCACACGCCTGATCCGGAGATCCCTCGTGACGGCGGCCCTGGCCGCCCTGTTGGCCACGCTCCTGTCCCCGGCCACCGCACAAGGGGCGCCGAGCGCCCCGCGTGAGAGCAAGCCCGTCTACTCGTACGAGAGCGCGATCCGCGAAGCCGTCTGGGTCGACACACAGATGGACGGAGACGGCGACGGGAAGACCGACCGGGTCGCCGTCGACATCGTCCGCCCCCGCGAACCGGCACAGCAGGGCCGGAAGATACCAGTGATCATGGATGCCAGCCCGTACTACTCCTGCTGCGGGCGCGGCAACGAGAGCCAGAAGAAGACGTACGACGCGAACGGCGACGTCGTCCAGATGCCGCTCTACTACGACAACTACTTCGTGCCCCGCGGCTATGGCTTCGTCGCCGTCGACTTCGCCGGAACGAACCGCTCCGACGGCTGCGTCGACGTCGGCGGCCGCTCCGACGTCCAGTCCGCCAAGGCCGTCGTCGACTGGCTGAACGGCCGGGCCCGCGGCTACACGACACGGACCGGAACCGAATCCGCCAAGGCGACCTGGACCAACGGCGCCACCGGAATGATCGGCAAGAGCTACGACGGCACCGTCGCGCAGGGCGTGGCCGCCACTGGAGTGCGAGGTCTCAAGACCATAGTGCCGATCGGCGCCATCTCCTCCTGGTACGACTACTACTTCGCCAAGGGCGCCCCGCTCTACGACAGCGGCCCCGAATGGCTCTCGGACTACGTGGAGAGCCCGGAGGCCAGGGCCCGCTGCGGCGCCGTGCAGCAGCGGCTCATCGACGGGGCGCCCCGCACCGGCGACTGGACCCGGCTGTGGAGCGAGCGCGACCACGTCCCGGACGCCGACAAGGTGAAGGCCAGCGTCTTCGCCGTACACGGCATGCAGGACCTGAACGTCCGGATGAAGCACTTCGGTCAGTGGTGGGACGCGCTCGGCGACGCGGGCGTCGACCGCAAGGTGTGGCTCAGCCAGACCGGCCACGTCGATCCGTTCGACTTCCGGCGCGGCGACTGGGTGCGCACCCTGCACCGCTGGTTCGACCATGAACTCCTCGGCTACGACAACGGCATCGACCGCGAGCCGATGGCCGACATCGAGCGCGCCCCCGACCGGTGGACCACCGACCGCGTCTGGCCCCCGCGCGCCACGGACACGGTCAAACTCCGTCCCGGCAAGGGCACTTCACCGGGCGTCGGCACCCTCGGCACCCGTCCCGGCGCCGGCAGCGAGACCTTCACCGACGACCCGAAGCTGAGCGAGACCGACTGGGCCGCGCAGATCGACACCTCGACGCCCTCGAAGGCCGGTTTCATCAGCCGCCCGCTCGGCCGCGACCTGCGCCTGTCCGGCTCCTCCGAGGTGACCGTCACGGCGACCCCGACGACCCGCACCGCGCACCTCTCCGCGGTCCTCGTCGACCTGGGCCCCGACACCATCCGCGACTACGCGAGCGCCGGCGAGGGCATCAGCACGCTCACCGAACGCACCTGCTGGGGCGCGAGCACCGGCGGCGACAGCTCCTGCTTCAAGGAGACGAAGGCGAAGACCGCCGACGTCGACTACACGGTCTTCAGCCGCGGTTGGGCCGACCTGGGCAACTGGGCCGACGACCACCAGGGCCGCCCCCTCACGCCGGGCAAGCCGCACACCATCACCCTGGACCTGGCCGCGAGCGACCACGTCGTACCCAAGGGGCACCGCCTCGCGTTGATCGTCGCGGGCACCGACAAGGACCTCATCGATCCGCCCGCCGACACCCCGACGCTCGCCATCGACCTCTCCCGTACGTCGGCGAAGGTGCCGCTCGTCGGCGGCGCCGGTGCCTTCACCACCTCACCAGACGTCACCCCCCGCGAATCCCGTCTCGACGGCGTGGCCCCGCCGCGTCCGTTCCGCCCCGTCCCGGGAGGCAGCACTTCATGAGACCCCGTATCCGCACCCTGGCGCTTGCCTGCGCCACCGCCGCGCTCGCCGCACCGCTCCTGACCGCGCCCGCGCAGGCATCGGGGACCCCGCCACGTACCGGATTCGAGGAGACGAACGGCGCGCGCTGGACCAGCCAGCCCGAGGAGCAGGACTTCCTCGCCGCCGTCGACAAGTCGACCGACCGCGTCTCCGTCGCCCGCATCGGCACCACCAAGCAGAACCGGCCGCTCCAACTGGTGCGCATCGGCGACCGGCCCGCGAAGAACACGGTGCTGCTGATCTGCAGCCAGCACGGCGACGAGCCCTCGGGCCGTGAGGCGTGTCTGTCGACGGTCCGCGACCTGGCGTACGCGAAGGACAAGCAGACCCACAAGTTCCTCTCCCGCACCACGCTCCTCGTCGTCCCCACCGCCAACCCGGACGGCCGCGCCGCCGACACCCGCGGCAACTCCGACGGCGTCGACATCAACCGCGACCACATCGCCCTGCAGACGGCGGAGGGCCGTACGATGGCCGCCCTCATCCGCGACCGGAAGCCCGACGCCATCTACGACCTGCACGAGTACGGCGCGACGCCCAAGTACTACGACAAGGACCTCTTCGACCTGTGGCCGCGCAACCTCAACACCGACGAGGCGGTCCACGGCGAGGCGAAGACCTTGTCGGAGGCGTACGTCAGGCCGGCCGCCAACAAGTCGGGGTACACGACGGGGACGTACGGAATCTGGACCGACCCCGTGACCGGTGAGCCCATCAAGCAGACCGCGGGCGACGGGCAGGAGCGCATCCTGCGCAACGTCTCCGGCATCAAGCACGCCGCCGGCCTGCTCATCGAGAGCCGGGTCGATCCGCTCACGGATGCCGAGAAGAAGGACGAGGCGCTGAACAACCGCCGCCGCGTGAAGTCCCAACTCTCGGCCCTGGGCGGCCTGTTCGCCTACGCCGACGAACGGCGCGGTCAACTGGAGGCCGCCACCGGCGCGGCCCGGCTCGAGGGCTTCCGCGACAGCGGTCCCGTCTACATCGGCGGCGCCGACAACGACCCCGCCGAACCGTCCGAGGTGATCCAGGACCCGCCCGCCTGCTACCGGCTCGACGCCGCCCAGTACGGCGACATCAAGGACGAACTCGCCCTGCACGGAGTGCAGGCGAAGCGGGACGGTTCGGGCGCGTACGTGCCGCTGCGGCAGTCCGCGCGCGCCCTCGTGCCGCTGCTCCTCGACGAGCGCGCTCCCTATCACCTGGTCACAGGTCGGCCCGACACCGCCTGTTGAGCAGTTGGGTGGTGCGTCACATGTGGTAGTGGGTAGCGGAGCACAGAGATTGTACGAATACGAAATCCGTGAAAGGTGCACTTGTGACGCAAGACCTGCAGAAAGCGGACGGCGGAGGAGAGGCGCCTGATCCGGCGCTCTCCTCCTCCGGCCGGTCTCCACAGACCGACCGGGTCGTGTTCGGAGTGACCGCCGTGCTCACCCTGGCCTTCGTGGTCTGGGGTGCCGTGGCGACGGACTCCCTGGAGGAAGTCTCCACGGACATGCTCAACGGCCTGATGACCAACGGTGGTTGGTTCTTCATGCTGACCGCGAGCGGCTTCGTGGTCTTCGCGCTCTGGCTGGCGATCAGCCGGTACGGGAAGATCACCCTCGGCAAGGAGGGCGAGGAACCGGAGTTCAGGACCGTTTCCTGGGTCGCCATGATGTTCAGCGCCGGCATGGGCATCGGCCTGATGTTCTACGGCGTGAGTGAGCCGCTCGCCCACTTCACCACGCCCCCGCCGGGCACGGATCCCGCCGACTCCGCCGCGGCGATGGAAACCGCCATGGCCACCACCCTCTTCCACTGGACGCTCCACCCGTGGGCGATCTACGCGGTGGTGGGTCTGGCGATCGCGTACAGCACGTTCCGGCGTCGTCGGCGGCAGACCATCAGCGCCGTGTTCACGCCCCTCATCGGTGAGAAGCACTCCAAGGGCACCTGGGGCAGGGTCATCGACATCCTGGCCATCCTCGCGACGCTCTTCGGCTCCGCCGCGTCGCTGGGTCTCGGCGCCCTGCAGATCGGCAGTGGCGTCGAGGTCCTCGACTGGATGGACGACGCGGGCACGGGCCTGCTCGTCACCATCATCGCCGTGCTGAGCCTGGCCTTCGTGGCGTCCGCCGTCTCCGGTGTGGAGAAGGGCGTCCAGTGGCTCTCCAACATCAACATGGTGCTCGCGGGGATCCTCGTGCTGTTCGTCTTCATCGCGGGCCCCACCGTCATCATGCTGGACATGCTGCCGACCTCGCTCGGCGCCTACCTCGACGACCTCCCGCAGCTGATGGGCCGCACCGAGGCCTCCAGCGGCAAGGGCGTCGCGGAGTGGCTGAGCGGCTGGACGGTCTTCTACTGGGCCTGGTGGATCTCCTGGACGCCCTTCGTCGGCATGTTCATCGCCAGGATCAGCAGGGGTCGTACGATCCGCCAGTTCGTCGGCGGCGTCATTCTCGTCCCCAGCACGGTCAGCCTCATCTGGTTCGCCGTCTTCGGCGGCAGCGCGATGACGGTCAAGGACCGCGGCGGCCTCGAGGGTCAGGACACCCCGGAGTCCCAGCTCTTCGGCCTCCTTCACGAGTACCCGATCGCCACGGCCACGAGCCTGCTCGTGATGATCCTGGTGGGCATCTTCTTCGTCTCGGGTGCCGACGCGGCCTCGATCGTGATGGGCACGCTCTCCCAGAAGGGCGCGCTCGAACCGGGCAAGCTCGTCGTCGTGTTCTGGGGCATGGTCACCGGCGCCGTCGCCGCGATCATGCTGCTCATCGGTGACGGCTCGGACGACGCGCTCACCGGGCTACGGAATCTGACGATCCTTGTCGCGGCGCCCTTCACCCTGGTGATGATCGGGATGTGTGTGGCGCTGATGCGGGACCTGCGCCACGACCCGCTGATCGTGCGGGGCGAGCACGGCACGGAAGCGGTCGAGAAGGCCGTGATCGCGGGTCACGAGCAGTACGACGGCGAGTTCGAGATCCAGATCGGCCCGGTCGAGAGCGGGGGCGACTCGGAGTCCGAGGGGAACCCGGTCAAGTCCGGCTGACCCTTTCCGTCAAGACCGACCCTGTCCCTTCAGGAGGAGGCGGCCGTCCCGTCCGCGAGACGCGCCGCCTCCTGGGCGCATCCCCACGCCACCGTGACCCCGGCGCCCCCATGGCCGTAGTTGTGCACCAACACCCGGCCACCGTCGCGGAGTTCACGCTCGATCCGCACCGCGGGGCGTGCGGGCCGCAGCCCCACCCGGTGGCCGAGCACCCGCGCCCCCGCGATCTCGGGCCGAACCTCCGCGCACCGCTTCACGATCGCATCGGCCACCGCGGGATCCGGCTCCAACGACCAGTCGTCCTCCTGCGCCGTGCCGCCGAGCACGAGCCGGCCCGGCTGCGGGAAGAAGTACGTCGACGTCTGCGCGGTGGCGGCCGCGGAGGCGAACCACGTCCGCACCCCGGGGTTCTCCACCAGCACCAGCTGCCCCCGCACCGGCCGCACCGAGGCGTCCGGCACCAGCGTCCGCGCCCCGATCCCCGAGCAGTTGACCACGCACCGCGCCTCGGCCAGCGGCTCGGCGAGGCTCTCCACCGTGCGCGCCTCCACGGTCCCGCCCGCCCGCGCGAGACGCTCGCGCAGCCACCGCAGATGCACCGGCATGTCGATGAGGGGCAGCCGCGCCCACAGGCCAGGGCCGTCGTACTCGGCGCGGCTCGCGGTCCGCAGCCCCGTCACCCGGGCCGCCCACGGCCCGAGGTCGTCCAGCCGGGTCTCGCCGTGTACGCCATCGACCATGCGTACGCCGGTCTCGTCGGCCCGCGTCGCCAACTCCTCGTACACGGACAGGGATTGGAGCGACCAGTCGCCCACGGACCGGGCGGGCTCAATGCGATAGGGCCACCACAGCGCGCCCGCGACCGCCGAGGTCGTGCGCTCGGCGGGCTCCCGCGACCACACCCGCACCCGGCGCCCTTGTTCGGCGAGCAGGACGGCGGTCGTCAGACCGATGACACCACTGCCCACCACGATCACATCGCTGTCACGCGCCTCGTCCATCCCAGGAACGTAGCGGAATGCGTCATGCCGTGCTCACATCACGTCTCAGATGGGGATACTCACACCATGTCTGCCGAGTACGCGACCTTCGGTCTGGCACCGGCCATGCGCGCCGGTGGAGTTCTCGCCAACGGTGACTACCAAGTCCACCGGGATTTCGTCGACTTCATCGTGAACGGACGACCGCTGCTGTTCCAGCTCTCCGACCTCGACGCCGTATCCCCTCTCGCCGCCGACGTACCACCCGCGATCTTCACCCATCATGTGCGCGGACTGCTCCTGGAAACGGAGGCGCCTCTGCTCGACGGCCGGCACGTCATCTACGGATGCCCCGAATGCGAGGGCCTGGAGTGCGGGGCGGTCACCGCCGTCATCGAGCGGGCGCCGGACGGTGCCGACGCCTATGTCTGGCGTGACTTCGCCTGGCAGACCGCCGAGCGGGCCGATCTGGAGCTCAACGGCTACCACGGCATAGGGCCCTTCCGCTTCCGCGGTGCCGAATATCGCGACGCCCTCGGCCAGTTGCTCACCGGCGGCGGTGAATCGGCGGCACGCCGCCGGGTGCTCCTGATCGGGGCGCGCGTCGCCGTCCTCGCCAAGCTCGCCGCCGCGCTGCGCACGATCGGTGTCGGCGCCGACATCGCCGCGGACGCGGCGGGCGTGCCACCGGACGAGCTGCGCACGTACGGGGCGGTGGCCTTCGGCCGCGCGGTCCCGGCCGCGACGCGCGACGGGGTGCGCGCCGCGTTCGAAGGGGCGGGACTCCAGGTCGCGTACGTCGACGGCCTCGCCCCGATCATCCCGCTCCTGGTGGCGCAGATAGAGCACGCCCTGGACCGCAGCCCGTCGGAGCAGCGGCGCCTGACGCGTCTCGCGGCGATGGACGGCTCGGCGGACGTCGAGATCACCTCGACCTGCCGGGTCCAGCTCGTCGCGTACCGCCTCGACCGGCTCTCGCGCACCCAGGTCCACGAGGTCTTCGAGGACGTGCTCGAACCGGGGGCGCACCGCATCCCGCTGGACGGCAAGACGACGAAGGGGGAGTCGTTCGTGGTGGCCCGGACGACGGACAGTGTCCTGGTCGCACCGATAAGGAGGTAGCCCGCACCCTTTTTGGGGATGTGACCTGGATCACATCGATGGTCTGTCACGCGCGGCCGAGCTCGTCTGTCCCATGGGCGTCACCGAAACGACGCCCCCCGAATACGGGGCACGAGCAGGGGAGTTGCGCATGAGCACCGACCACCGGATCGTCATCGTCGGAGGCGGCTACACCGGCCTGCTGTGCGCGATCCGCCTGGCCCGCCGCACCCGGCGTACCGGCGCCCGCGTCACGCTGGTCAATCCGTCGGCCCGGTTCACCGAGCGGCTGCGGATGCATCAGGTCGTCGCCGGACAGGAATTGGCGGACCATCAGATCCCCGAGCTCCTGGCGGGCACGGGCGTCGAGTTCGTGCAGGGCACGGCGACGGGCATCGACACCGCGGGCCGGACGGTGGCGGTACGGACGCCCGAGGGTGCGGCCGAGTTGCCCTACGACAACCTGGTGTACGCCATCGGCAGCTCCACCGACACCAGTGCGGTGCCGGGCGCCGATGAGCACGCCGAGACCCTGAACAGCCCTGCCGGGGCACACCACTTCGCCACCCGGCTCGCCCGGCTCGCGGCGGACGGCGGCACCGTGGCCGTGTGCGGCGGCGGCCTCACCGGCATCGAGGCGGCCACCGAGATCGCCGAGAGCCACCCGGGCCTGCGCGTCACGCTGATCAGCCGCGGCGAACCGGGCGCCATGATGGGCCGGAAGGCGCGCGCCCATCTCGACGCCGCGTTCGAGCGCCTTGGCATCACCCTGTGCACCGGCTCCGCGATCACCAAAGTCCTGCCCGACGGCGTCGAGTTGGCCGATGGCCGGCACATCGCGTCCGACGCATGCCTGTGGACCACCGGCGTACGGGTCCCGGCGCTCGCCGCGGAGTCCGGAATCGCCGTCGACGGGCGCGGCCTCATCCTGGTCGACGCCACCCTCCGTTCGACCTCGCACCCGGAGATCCACGCGATCGGTGACGCCGCCGCCGTCCGCCAGGCGTGGGGCCAGGTCCACGGCACCTGCCAGAGCGGCCTCCCCGTCGCCGCGTACACCGCGGACGCGCTGGCCCGCCGGCTGCGCGGCAAGGCCGTCAAGCCGTTCCGCTTCGGCTACTTCCACCAGCCCGTCAGCCTCGGCCGCCGCGACGCCGTCATCCAGTTCACGCACGCCGACGACACCCCGCGCCGCTGGTTCCTGCACGGAAGGCCCGCCGTCGCCTACAAGGAGACGATCAGCGGCAGCCCGCTGAAGCTCTACCGCATGAACAAGCGCATGACCGTGTCCGCCTCCCTCTCCAAGGGCGGCCGCGCCACCCGGCCCGAGCGGAACGCGCGATGAGGGTCCTGCTCGCCGGAGCCACCGGCGCGATCGGCCGCCCCCTGACAAGTGCGCTGACCGCGGCCGGACATCACGTCCTGGCCCTGTCCCGCAGCGATGCGGCCGCCGCTGCCGTACGCGCACTCGGCGCCGAACCGGTACGCGCCGACGCCCTGGACCGCACCCAACTCCTCCGCGCCGTCGAGGGGTTGAGGGCGGACGCGGTCATCCACCAGCTGACCTCGCTGAAGACACCCCGGCGCACCCTCGACGCGAACGACCCCAGCAACCTGCTGCGCACCCGGGGCACCGCCCACCTGCTGCAGGCCGCCAAGGCCGTCGGCGCGAGCCGGTTCCTCACCCAGTCGATGGTCCTCGGCCACGGGTACGCCGACCACGGCACCCGGACCTTCACCGAGGCCGACGACTTCGCCGTCAAGCACGGCAATGTCGCCGACTTCATCATCGACGGCCTCCGCTCCACCGAGGAACAGGTCTTCACCGCAGGCCACTTGGAGGGCATCGCACTGCGCTATGGCGTCTTCCACGGCCCCGGCACCTGGTTCGACCCCACGCCCGGCAGCAGGCCCACCCCGGTGCCGCGCGACGGCGGCGGCACCGTCCCGTGGATCCACGTCACCGACGCGGCGGCCGCCACCGTGGCCGCGCTGGAGCGGGGGCGCGGTGGCGAGGCGTACAACATCGTCGAGGAAGGGCCCGCGAATTGGGGCGAGGTCGCCGCCGCGACGGCCGCGGCGCGCGGCGGTCGCCCGCTGCGGCTCCCGACCTGGCTGCTGCGCCGGACGGTCCCGTACCTCGGTGTGCTGATGGCCGACACCACGCTCCGCGCCTCGCACGCCAAGGCCCGTGCGGAACTCGACTGGGAGCCCGTGCAGTACGCCGCGGGGCGCAGGGCGCGGCCCGCGGATACGACGTAGGGAGCAGCCCGGGTCGTGCCCCTCGTACGACGCGGTACGCGGCGCGAACCGCGATTCTCGTGATGTCGCCGCCGCACCAGAACCTCACCAACACCTCATCCCCATCCAGGAGTCAGCCAGATGTCTGCCGTCACCTCTCCCGCACCGGCCACAGCGGCCGCACCCGCGTCCAACCGCCTCGCCCTCACCGGAGTCGGCTTCGCCGTCCTCTTCATCGCGAGCCTGGTCTTCTCCGGCCTCGCCGGCAGTGCCACCTACCCGTCGCCGTTCGAGGCGGACAAGGTGGCGGAGGCGTACTTCGCCGACAACGGCGGCGTCGTCCTCGGCATGGGCATCCTGCAGCTCCTTTCCGCCGTGCCGCTGGCCGCCTTCGTGCTGGCGCTGACCAAGAGGCCGGGACTCGCGAGGGCCGGCGGCCTCTGCGCCGTCGCGGGCCTGGCGGCCTGTGCGCTCATCGGCCTCGCCATCCCCGTGCTCGACGCGAGCGGCGACGCCCTGCACACGCTGCACTACCTCACCTTCATGGCGGGCGGCCCCGCCCACGTCCCGTTCCTCGGCATCGTCGTCGGTGCGAGCGCCCTCGCCTTCCGTGCGTCGGTCCCGCGCTGGACCACGGTCCTCGGCCTGACGTCGGCCGGGCTCGCGCTCCTCTCGCTCGCCAGCTTCGTGAGCGAGTCGCTCATGCTGCTCCTGCCGCTCGGCCGCTTCACGGCGATCCTCTGGATCCTGGTCACCGCGGTACGGGCGGCCCGCCTCCGCAAGTGAAGAAGGGGCGTAGCGGGACGCGTACACCTAGGCATCCCGTCGACACCCTGGGAGCATGCCCCGATGACCGACGCCACGCCCGCACTTGACCCGTTCCTCGAGCACCGGCGGCTGCTGCACTCCACCGCATACCGGATGCTGGGCAGCGTCGCCGATGCCGAGGACGTCCTGCAGGACGCCTGGCTGAGCTGGAACTCGGCGGACCGCGACGCCGTCCGCCACCCCAAGGCGTATCTGGTGCGCACGGTCACCAACCTGTCGCTCAACCGGCTCACTTCGGCGCGGGCCACCCGCGAGACCTACATCGGCCCGTGGCTCCCCGAACCCCTGCTCACGTCACCCGACATCGCGGAGGAGAGCGAGATGGCCGACACCGTCTCGACGGCGATGCTCGTCGTGCTCGAATCGCTCAGCCCGGTCGAGCGCGCGGTCTTCCTGCTCCGCGAGGTCTTCGGCTACACGCACGCCGAGATCGCCGATGTCCTCGAACGCCCCGAGGCCACCGTCCGGCAGATCGCGCACCGGGCCCGCGCGCACGTCCAGGCGCGCCGCCCCCGCTTCGACACCGACGCCGGCCGGCGCCGCCAGGTCACCACACGGTTCCTGGCGGCGTGCTCGGGCGGCGATCTCAACGCGGTCATGGAGATGCTGGCCCCCGACGTCACCGCCTGGTCCGACGGCGGCGGCAAGGTCACCGCGGCCCGCCGCCCGCTGTACGGCACGGACCATGTGGCGCGCTGGTTCCTGGGCGTCCTGGCGAAGCCCGCGCTGACGGGCGTCACGCTGGAGCCCGCCACGATCAACGGCGAACTGGGCATCCTGTTCAAGGCGGGCGACTACATCGGCGGCTGTCTGACCTTCGACCTGGCCGACGGCTTGATCCACAACATGCGCTTCCAGTTCAACCCGGAGAAGCTGAGCGGGCTCAGCGGGCCGGGTGGGCCGAGCGGGCCGAGTGTGCTGGAAGGGTCCTCCCAGGTGCCGGACGATCCGGCCCCGGGCCTCGCCTAAACTCGACCCCCTGATGACCGCAACCCTCGTCGCCAAGAACCTCGCCGCCGGCCACGGCGACCGCTCCCTGTTCTCCGCCCTGGAGCTGGTCGTCGCCCCCGGCGACGTCATCGGCCTGGTCGGCGCCAACGGCGCGGGCAAGTCCACGCTGCTGCGTCTCCTCGCGGGCCTCGACACCCCGGAGACCGGCGAACTCCGGCTCTCCCCGCCCAGCGCGTCCGTGGGCCACCTGCCCCAGGAGCCCGACCGCCGCCCCGGCGAGTCCATCCGCGAATTCCTGGCCCGCCGCACCGGCGTCGCCGAGGCCCAGCGGACGATGGACGAGGCCACCCAGGGCCTGGTCGACGGGGCGCCGGGCGCGGACGACGCGTACGCGCAGAGCCTGGAGCGCTGGCTGGCCCTGGGCGGCGCCGACCTGGACGAGCGGGCCGACGAGGTCGCCGCGTCCCTGGGCCTGAGCGTCAGCCTCGACCAGCCCATGACCTCCCTCTCCGGCGGTCAGGCCGCCCGCGCGGGCCTCGCCTCGCTGCTCCTGTCCCGCTACGACGTGTTCCTCCTGGACGAGCCGACCAACGACCTCGACCTCGCGGGCCTCGACCGCCTCGAGAGCTTCGTACGAGGACTGCGGGCCGGCACGGTCGTCGTCAGCCACGACCGCGAGTTCCTCACCCGCACGGTCACCAAGGTCCTCGAACTCGACCTGGCCCAGCAGCAGATCAACCTCTACGGCGGCGGCTACGAGGCGTATCTGGAGGAGCGGGACGTCGCGCGCCGCCACGCACGCGACGAGTTCGAGGAGTACGCCGACAAGAAGTCCGCCCTCGAAGGCCGCGCCCAGATGCAGCGGTCCTGGATGGACAAGGGCGTCAAGAACGCCCGGCGCAAGGCGGGCGACAACGACAAGATCGGCCGCAACTTCCGCAGCGACGCCAGCGAGAAGCAGGCGGCGAAGGCGCGCCAGACACAGCGCATGATCGAACGCCTCGACGTCGTCGATGAGCCCCGCAAGGAGTGGGAGCTGCGCATGGAGATCGCGTCGGCGCCGCGCTCCGGCAGCGTCGTCGCCACGCTCCGCGACGCGGAGGTGCACCGCGGCGACTTCACGCTCGGCCCGGTCACCCTGCAGATCGACTGGGCGGACCGCGTCGCCATCACCGGTGCGAACGGCTCGGGCAAGTCGACGCTGCTCGGCGCCCTGCTGAACCGCGTCCCCACGGACGCGGGGCACGCGGCCCTCGGCTCAGGCGTGCTCGTCGGCGAGGTCGACCAGGCCCGTGCGCTGTTCCACGGCTCCGAGTCGCTCCTGGACGCGTTCTGCGCCGCCGTGCCGGACACCGAACCGGCCGAAGTGCGCACGCTGCTCGCCAAGTTCGGCCTGAAGGCCGGGCACGTCCTGCGCTCGGCGGCCACCCTCTCCCCGGGCGAACGCACCCGCGCGGCGCTCGCACTCCTGCAAGGGCGAGGCGTCAACCTCCTCGTCCTCGACGAGCCGACGAACCACCTCGACCTGCCGGCGATCGAGCAGCTGGAGGCCGCCCTGGAGTCCTACGAGGGCACGCTGCTCCTGGTCACGCACGACCGCAGGATGCTGGACGCGGTGCGCGTGACACGGCGCCTGGAGGTGACGGAGGGCAAGGTGACCGAGCTGTCACCCTGACCTCCGCCCACCTCCGTGGGCTCAGCGCTGCTTGGGGTCCAGAAGCCCGGCCCGGCGCAGCGCGTCAGCCATCGCGTCATTGGCCGGCGGCGGCCCCTGCCGCTTCTGCTGCCGCTGACCCTGGCCGCCCTGCTGGCGAGGGGGCCGCTGCCCCCTCTGCTGCGGCGGGCGCCCGCCGCGCTTGGGCTGCTCGCCACCGGCGGGCGCAGCCTCGTCGTCCAGGCGCAGCGTCAGCGAGATCCGCTTGCGCGGAATGTCGACGTCCATCACCTTCACCTTGACGATGTCGCCCGGCTTCACCACGTCCCGCGGGTCCTTGACGAACGTCTTGGACATCGCCGAGACATGCACGAGCCCGTCCTGGTGGACACCGATGTCCACGAAGGCACCGAACGCCGCCACGTTCGTGACGACGCCCTCCAGGACCATTCCGGACGCGAGGTCGGAGATCTTCTCGACGCCGTCCTTGAAAGTCGCCGTCTTGAAGGCCGGGCGCGGGTCGCGGCCGGGCTTCTCCAGCTCCTTGATGATGTCGGTGACGGTCGGCAGACCGAAGGACTTGTCCACGAACTCGTCCGCCCTGAGCGAGCGCAGCGTCCCCGTGTCGCCGATGAGCGAGGCGACCTCGCCGCCCGTCTTCTTCGCCATCCTGCGCACCACCGGGTACGCCTCGGGGTGCACGCTGGACGCGTCGAGCGGGTCGTCGCCGCCCCGGATGCGCAGGAAGCCCGCGCACTGCTCGTACGCCTTGGGGCCGAGGCGCGGCACGTCCTTGAGGCCCTTGCGGGACGAGAAGGGGCCGTTCGCGTCGCGGTGCGCCACGATGTTCTCGGCGAGACCCGAGCCGATCCCGGAGACCCGGGCGAGCAGCGGGGCGGACGCCGTGTTCACGTCCACGCCGACGCCGTTCACACAGTCCTCGACGACCGCGTCGAGCGAGCGCGAGAGCTTCACCTCGGCGAGGTCGTGCTGGTACTGGCCGACGCCGATGGACTTCGGGTCGATCTTCACCAGCTCGGCGAGCGGGTCCTGCAGGCGCCGGGCGATGGACACGGCGCCGCGCAGCGACACGTCCATGTCCGGCAGCTCCTGCGAGGCGAACGCGGAGGCCGAGTACACGGAGGCGCCCGCCTCGGAGACCATCACCTTGGTGAGGTTCAACTCCGGGTGCTTGGTGATGAGTTCACCGGCGAGCTTGTCCGTCTCGCGGGACGCCGTGCCGTTGCCGATCGCGATCAGGTCGACCGAGTGCTCCTTGGCGAGCTTGGCCAGGGTGGCCAGGGACTGGTCCCACTTGTTGGCCGGGACGTGCGGATTGATGACGTCCGTCGCGACGACCTTGCCGGTGGCGTCGACGACGGCGACCTTCACACCCGTACGGAAACCGGGGTCGAGCCCCAGCGTCGCGCGCGTGCCCGCGGGTGCGGCGAGCAGCAGGTCGCGCAGGTTCGACGCGAAGACCCGCACCGCCTCGTCCTCGGCGGCCGTGCGCAGGCGAAGGCGCAGGTCGATGCCCAGGTGCACGAGGATGCGGGTGCGCCAGGACCAGCGGACCGTGTCCTGCAGCCACTTGTCGGCCGGGCGACTGCTTTCCGGGTGGGTCGCGACGCCGAAGCGGTGGGCGACGATCCCCTCGTACGAAGACGGGCCCTCCGTGGCCTCCTCGGGCTCAAGGACGAGGTCGAGGACGTCCTCCTTCTCGCCGCGCAGCATCGCGAGGACGCGGTGCGAGGGCAGCTCCTTGAAGGGCTCGGCGAAGTCGAAGTAGTCGGCGAACTTGGCGCCCGCCTCCTCCTTGCCGTCGCGGACCTTCGCGGCGAGCCGGCCGCGCACCCACATGCGCTCGCGCAGCTCGCCGATCAGATCGGCGTCCTCGGAGAACCGCTCCGCGAGGATCGAGCGGGCGCCGTCCAGGGCGGCCTGCGGGTCGGCGACGCCCTTGTCGGCGTCGACGAACGCGGCGGCCGCCGCATGCGGGTCCACCGACGGGTCGCCGAGCAGGCCGTCGGCCAGCGGCTCCAGACCCGCCTCGCGCGCGATCTGCGCCTTGGTGCGCCGCTTCGGCTTGAACGGCAGGTAGATGTCCTCGAGGCGCGCCTTGGTGTCCGCCGCGCGGATCCGCGCCTCGAGCTCGTCGGTGAGCTTGCCCTGCTCACGGACCGATTCGATGATCGCCGCGCGCCGGTCCTCGAGCTCCCGCAGATAACGCAGCCGCTCCTCGAGCGTGCGCAGCTGCGCGTCGTCGAGCATCTCGGTCGCTTCCTTGCGGTAGCGCGCGATGAAGGGCACCGTCGAACCGCCGTCGAGCAGGTCGACGGCGGCCTTCACCTGCCGCTCCCGTACACCGAGTTCCTCGGCGATCCTGCTTTCGATGGATGCTGGAGTGGACGTCTGCAGAGGTGCCACGTTCCGGTACCGCCTTCTCACTGGGGTTGCCGGGCAATTGTGGCAGGTGGCACCGACAGCGGGGGGATCAGACCCGGCGTGCCCGGCCGGGTCCCCGCCGTATGCCTCGCTCAGGCCTTGCCGAGCAGATCCGCCGGGAACGCGCCCGCCGTCAGCGCGGCTCCGATGAACGCCGACCCCAGCTCCGTGAGGCGCTCGACGCCCGCTGCGCCCAGGTGCTCGTACGGCGCGCGGTCGAGGCGGTCCGTGGCCTCCTCGATGTCCCCGCGCAGCGCGACGCCCGCCTCCGTCAACTCGCCCGCCCCGTCGAGCAGTCCGCGGGCCCGCAGCCGCTCCACGGCGGCGTCCCAGTCCTCCTGGGTCCAGCCGCGTGTGGTGAAGATCCACTTCGGAGTCATGCCCTTGCCCGTCGCGGTGTGGCTCACCAGGGCCTCCACCGCATCGAGTTCGGCGTTCAGGAGGACGGCCAGATGCCCGTCGCCCCGGTGCTCGCGGAGCAGCGTCGCGGCGTGGAAGTACGCGAGGTGCGGCTGCTCGGGGACGGGCAGGTCCGCGTGCGCGGCGTACAGCGGGCGCCCGGAGCGGGAGCAGGCCTCGGCGGCGCGCAGGGCGAGCTCCGCCGCCTCCGCCATCTCCGGGGATGCGATGGCCTCTTCGCCGAGGAGGCGCCGCAGGGTCGCGTCGACGGCACGCGCGCGTGCCGCGAGTACGTCCTCGGGGGATGCGACGCGCCAGATCGCGGGCACGTGCTCCGCGACGAGGTCGTACTTGTAGTTGTAGAACGCGGCGGTGACCGCCCCGGCGCCGACCGGGCCCATCGCCGCCGTGCGTACGGCGAAGTTGACGGCCCGGGGGTTGGTGATCCCGATGCCGGCGAGCTCGCGGCCCACGTCGGGCGAGAAGTAGTGCGTGGAGTGCAGCGAGTTGAGCATGTTGTGACATCGACGTCCCGCGCGCGGGTGCAGCGCGGCGGCCGGGGACGAGGGCGTGAGAGAAGTCATGGACGCACGTTACCGACTGGTTGGTATGAGGTGAAGCCCCCGCTCAGTCGTCTGGCCAGCTCGGCGAACATCTCGCCGACCGCGGCGTCGGCTGCCGGGGAGACGCCGAACAGGTTGAGGTAGGCGTGGATGAGGCCGTCGTAGTTGCGGTAGAAGACGTCCACTCCGGCCTTCTCCAGGGCCTCGGCGTAGGCACGGCCTTCGTCGCGCAGCGGGTCGTACTGGGCGGTGCCGATGACGGCCGGGGCGAGCCGGGTGTGGTCTCCCGCGAGCAGCGGTGAGATCCGCCAGGAGCCCCGCACCTCGGGGTCGTCACCGGCGTAGCCGCGGCGGATCTCGGTGACCAGGTCCTTCGTCAGGAAGTACCCGTCGGCGTTCTCGGTGATGGAGGGGTAGTCCCCCAGGAAGTCGGTCGGCGGGTAGGCGAGCAGCTGGGCGGTGAGCGGCTGGTTGTCGTCGCGGAAGGCCAGCGCGATCACGGCGGCGGCGTTGGCGCCGGCGCTGTCTCCGGCGACGGCCAGCCGGTCGCGACGTCCTCCGTACTCCGCGATGTGGTCGGCGACCCAGCGGGTGGCGGCCAGGCAGTCGTCGAGCGGGGCAGGGTAGGGGTTCTCCGGGACGCGGCGGTAGTGGACCGAGACGACGACGGCGGTCACGTCACGGCACAGCCGCCGCGCGACGTCGTCGTGGGTGTCCAGGTCGCCGGCCAGCCAGCCGCCACCGTGGAAGAAGACCACCGTGGGCACGGGCTGCCCGGCGGTGGGCCGGTAGACGCGCACCGGGATGTCCCCGGCCGGGCCGGGAACCGACGTGTTCTCCACGGAGCCGACCTCGATGGGCCGGGAGAGGGGCGTCTGCGCCGCCATCTGCCGGTTCGCCTCGCGCAGAACCTCCGGGTCCGCACCATCGAAGTGCAGGGGCGGCAGCGCGTTGAAGCTTTCCAGGATCGCGGCGACAGGGGGGTCGAGTGGCATCGGTGAACCTCTTCTCAAAGGGAGCGTTACAAGGGAGCGTCACGGGGAGACGGAACGGCCTGAGGTGGGCGGCCGCGTCTAGTCTGCGTCGGGGTGAGGGGCGGCGCAGCGCGTGGCAGAGTCGCGCATGGCCGGAACCTTGGTGTAGAGCGCGTCCAGGACATCGGCGTGGTTCTGGTGGACGGCCTGCCGCTTGACCTTCAACGTCGGGGTGAGCTCACCGGTCTCTTGGGAGAAGTCGCGGCCGAGTATCGCGAACCTCTTGATCCGGGTGACCCTCGCGTACCGGCCGTTGACCTCGTCGAGCACCTGCTGGACGAGTGCGCGGACCTGCGGGTGTGTGGCGAGCGTCCCGAGATCGGCGGGGAGACCGCGGTCCCGGGCCCAGGGGAGGACGCGCTCGGCGTCCAGGGTGATGAGCGCTACGGGGTAGGGCCGCCGGTCGCCGTACATCACCGCCTGGGAGATGAAGGGCGACTGACGCAGGTCGTTCTCCAGGTTCGCCGGGGTGAGGTTCTTGCCGCCGGCGGTGATGATGATGTCCTTCTTGCGGCCGGTGATGGTGACGTACCCGTCGTCTTCCACCGCGCCGAGGTCGCCGGTGCGCAGCCACCCGTCGGTGAGCGTCTCCGCGGTGGCCTGCGGGTTGTTCCAATAGCCGGTGAAGATGTGCGGGCCGCGCAGGAGGATCTCACCGTCCTCGGCGAGGCTGACCTCGCAGCCGGGCACCGGGAGCCCGATGGTGCCGATCCTGGCGGCGTCCGGGGTGTTGAGTGTGCCGATCGACGCGGACTCGCTGAGGCCGTAGCCCTCGCACACGCGGACGCCCGCGGCGTGGAAGAACTCCAGGATCTCCGGTGCGATCGGCGCGGCACCCGAGACGGCCATGCACAGCCGTCCGCCGAACAGGGCCCGGACCGGGGCGAACAGCTGCGTCTCGGCCTGATCGAAGCCCTGGCGCAGCTCATCGGGTACCGGCAGGCCGGTGGCCTCCAGTCGGCGCACCGCCAGTCCGGTCCGCACCGCACGGGCAAGCACGTCAGCCGGTACCTGCGCGCCGAACCGGGCGTAGACCTTCTCGTAGATGCGTGGCACCGATGGGAGGAACGTCGGGGCGATCTCCCCGCAGTCGGGCACGATCGCGGAGGCGTCCCCGCTGCAGTAGGCCACCACCCCGCCCGCGCCGGTCATGCCGAGCAGGACGACCTGGGCGAAGACGTGTGCCAGGGGCAGGAACAGGTACGCGATGTCGGCAGGGCCGACCACCCGCAGCTGCTCGGTGACCCGGCAACCGGCCATCAGGTTGCGGTGGCTGAGCACGCAGCCCTTGGGTCGGCCGGTCGTCCCGGAGGTGTAGATGATGAGAGCCGGGTCGTCGGGCCGCACGGCTTCGGTGCGCCTCCGGAGTTCGGCCGGGTCGCCGCCTCGGCCGCCGAGGCGCAGTTCGTCGAGGGTGAGCACCGCCGCGTCGGCCGGGTCGATGAGGAGGGTGTGCCGCAGCTCGGCAAGCCGGCCGCTGATCTGGTCGATCTTCGCCAGCTGGTCGGCGTTCTCGCAGATGACCGCGGTGGCACCGGAGTCGCCGAGTATCCAGGCGCACTCCTCGGGAGTGCTTGAGGGGTAGATCGGCACCACGACGGCGCCGGCCGCGGCGATCCCGAACTGCACCTGTGCGAACTCCGGGCGGGTGTCGGCGAGTACGCAGACGCGGTCCCCCGGGCCGATACCCAGACCGAGGAGCCCGAGCCCGATCTGCCGGGCGGCCTCACCCAGCTCGGCGTAGCTCAGATCCTGCCAGCCGCCGTCGCGCTTGAACCGCTGTGCCGGTGCCTCGCCGAAGCGTTCGGCGCCGGTGAAGACGAGTTCGGCGACCGTCTCGGGAAGTTTCAACTGATCGGTGTGCATCCTCAATCCTCCGTTCAGCGCTGGATCGCCTTGGTCTCGAGGAACTCTTCGAGGCCGTATCTGCCCAGCTCGCGTCCATTGCCGGACTGCTTGTAACCACCGAACGGAGCCAGCGGGTTGAAGGCCGCCCCGTTGATGTCGACCTGGCCCGTACGGAGGCGGCGGGCCAGCCGCTGCGCCCGGTCCGGGTCGGCCGACCACACGCCGCCCGACAGGCCGTACATCGAGTCGTTGGCGATCCGGACGGCCTCGTCCTCGTCGTCACAGGGGATGATCGCAAGGACCGGGCCGAAGATCTCCTCCCGGGCGATGGTCATGTCGGGCGTGACCTCGGAAAACACGGTCGGTCGGACGAAGTACCCTCGTTCAAAGGGCAGTTGGTCCGGGCCCCCGGCCACCAGCTTCGCCCCCTCGGCGATGCCGGTCTCGATGTAGCGGCGTACGCAGTCCAGTTGGGCCTGAGAGACGACCGGGCCGAGGGTGGTTCTTTCGTCGAAGGGGTCACCGACGGTGTACGCGGCGGCGGTTGCCGCCGCGATCTGCTCCGCCTCGGCGAGCCTGGCCCGGGGTACGAGCATCCGGGTCAGGGCGATGCAGGTCTGGCCGGAGTTGACGAAGCACTTGCCCACGCCGTGCGCCACGGCGGTCCGCAGGTCGGCGTCGTCGAGGATGATGTTCGCCGACTTCCCGCCGAGTTCCAGGGACACCCGCTTGACCGTCCGTGAGGCGACCTCGCTCACTCGCCGCCCGGCGGCGGTGGAACCGGTGAACGACACCATGTCCACGCCGGGGTGCCCGGCGATCGCCTCGCCGACGACCGGGCCGGTGCCGGTCACCACGTTGAACACCCCGGCAGGAAGACCGACTTGCTCGATGACCTCGGCGAGCAGATAGGCGGTCAGCGGGGCGACCTCGCTCGGCTTGAGCACCACCGTGCAGCCGGCGGCCAGCGCGGGCGCCACCTTGCCGGCGATCTGGTGCAGCGGATAGTTCCAGGGGGTGATCGCGCCCACCACGCCGATCGGCTCGCGGACGACCAGCGAGTTGCCGAGAGTTTCCTCGAACCGGTAGTCGCGCAGCAGGCCCGGCATCGAGCCGAAATCCAGTGTGGGCAGCCCGGCTTGTATCGCCCGGGCCTGTGCCAGGGGCATGCCGACCTCGTGGCAGATCAGCGCCGCGATCTCGTCGGCGCGGGCGGCCAGTTCGTCGGCGATCGCCTGCAGACAGCGGGCCCGCTCCTCGACGGGAACGGTGCTCCAGGAATCGAAGGCCCGTCGAGCCGCGGTCACCGCCCGGTCCACATCCTCGGTGGTGCCGTCGGGGATGTGGGCGATGACCTCCTCGGCGGTCGGGTCGACCACCTCGATCGTTCCCGAGCCGGTCGGCTCGACCCACTCGCCCCCGATGAAGTGCTTGTCCTGGACCTGGATTTCCGCGACGAACGCCATCTCGATCTCCTCGATCGCTCCGTGCTGCATGAAGGCCGTTTCCCTCAGACGAGGGCGGCCGGGCCGTCGGCGATCGCCTCGGCGGTGCGCCGGGCCAGCGCCATGATCGTGACCATCGGGTTGGTGCCGGCTGCGGTGGGGAAGGCGCTGCCGTCGCCGATCCAGACGCCGGGCGTGTCGTGCAGTTCGCCGTACGGGCCCGCCACGCTGGTCCCAGGGTCGAGGCCCATCCGGCAGCTGCCGGTCTGGTGCGCGCTGAACAGCCGCAGTCCCCCCGCCCCGAGCGGGAGCCGCCGCACCCGGCGCAGGTACTCGTCCAGGGCGTCGCCGGCCTGCCAGCGCGGTGCGCCCGCACCGAGAGTGAAGATCTCGCGCGCCCCGGCTGCCTCGTGCAGCCGGGCCTGTGCGTCGATCGCCTGGTACGAGTTGCGCAGGTCGACCTTGTCGGTCAAGGCGTAGGTCACCACCGGCTCGCCGCCGGGACCCACGATGACCCGGCCGTGGCCCCGGTCGCGGAGCAGCCCGATGGAGGTGGCGCCGTAGCGGACCTTGGTCATCAGCTGCTTGTGCTCGGCGGCGGTGGTGAACGGCAGCGCCGAGCCGATGAGCGCCGGAGCGTACTGCGCGCCCTCGATCAGGAATCCGTGCCCGGACTCGCCCTCGGCGAACTGGTCGCACAGCCCCGCGTGCGGTGCGCCCCACCACGCCCGCTGGTCCTCGCCGTAGACGCCGAACAGCGCGGTGGACGGGTGCAGACGCAGGTAGTTGCCCACCGCCGGGCCGCCGATCCGGGAGCGGAGCAGCAGGGCGGGTGATTCCAGCGCTCCGCCGGCGACGACGACGTGGCTGGCGCGGACGGTGACATCGGCCCGGCGCCCGGACGCCGGGTCGGACCAGGTGGCCCGCACTCCGGCGGCGCGGCCCCGCTCCACAAGGACCCGGTCGGCGCGGCAGCGCACCAGCAGGTCCGCGCCGTGCTCGAAGGCGTCCTGCAGATAGGTCTTGAGCGTCCCCTGCTTCGAACCGGACTGGTCGCCGAAGCCCAGGTACGCCGCGCTCGCCGGGTCGTAGCGATCAGGATCGGCGTTGCGCACCACGGTCCTGAAGGACCAGCCGAGCCGCTCCGCACCGTCCCGCATCCGCAGCTGCGGCCCGTTCAGGTCCGAGCACCGGTCGGTCGCGGAGCTGCGCCGCAGCACCTCGTCCAGGTGCCGGTCGAACTCGGGCCCGGCCAATCCGGCCAGGCCGAGCTTCGCCCACTCCTCGCGCACCCACGGGTGGGTGCGCAGACAGTTCGTCCAGTTGACCGTAG